>JBBSAT010000094.1:0-23850 GCA_038252025.1 Polyangiales bacterium
GAGGGGCGCGGGCATCGCGTGGACCACACGGGCATCGCGGACCTGTTCTTCCATCGGGGCCGCGTGTCGGCGCGCGTGCGGAGGGCGCACATGAGCCGCTCGCACCGTCCGGGGGAGGCGCCGATCACGCTCGAAGCGGCCGAAGACGTGTTCCTCGACGAGGTCGACGCGGTGCTGATGCGGAAGGATCCGCCCTTCGAGTCGAACTACCTCTGGGCCACGCAGCTCCTCGAGCACGCGCGCGGCAAGACGCTCCTCATCAACGATCCGCGCGCGCTCCGCGACGCGAACGAGAAGCTCTACGCGCTGCAATTCCTCTCGTGCATGCCGGACACGCTCGTCTCGAACGACAAGCAGCGCATCAAGGGCTTCCTCGCGGAGATGGGCGGCCGCGCGGTCATCAAGCCGATCGACGGCGCAGGCGGTGACGGCGTGTTCCTGCTCGGCGAGAAGGATCTGAACACGAACCAGATCATCGAGACCGTCACGCGCGTCGGCTCGCGCATGGCGATGGTGCAGGCGTTCCTTCCCGACGTGGTGAAGGGCGACAAGCGCATCCTCCTCCTGAACGGCGAGCCGCTGGGCGCGATCCTGCGCGTCCCGAAGAAGGACGACGTGCGCAGCAACATCCACGTCGGCGGCAGCGTCGAGGGGAGCGAGCTGGACGAGGACGATCGACGCATCATCCTGGCCGTCGCGCCGCAGCTGCGCGCGGACGGTCTCGTCTTCGTGGGGCTCGACGTGATCGGCGGACGTCTCACCGAGGTGAACGTGACGAGCCCGACCGGGATCCAGCAGATGTCGCGCCTGACGAACCAGAACCTCTCCGCGAAGGTGATCGACTGGATCGAGCAGCATCGGCTGAATGCCTGAGCCGCGCGCGGCGACCACGCCGACGCGCGTGCTGCGCCTCGGCTGGCACGGATGCAAGGGGAGAGACGCGCGCTCAGTGGACCCGCGTGTACGGCAGCGCGTAGCGGATCCGCGAGGGCAGTCGATCGGACTGCACGACCACCTCGAGCAGCACCTGGTGGCCGTCCTCGGACGGAACGAACGTGTTCCAGCGCCGGCCGTTCGGCGTGGAGAAGACCTGCTGCAGGCGGCCGTCGGCAAAGTGCTGGATGGCCTCGATCGTCTCGCTCGGGCTTCCCGCCATCGGACACGTCGTTCGCTCCCCGATCCGGGTGTCGTAGGTGGCCGCGTCGAAGCGTACGACGATCCGATCCCCGGTCACGGTGATGTCGAGCGAGTGACTGATGGTCAGCCGCCCGCGCAGCTGCCCCGCCGCGATGGCATCGACGATGGGCGGCATTCCCGAGACTCCCTCCGAGATCCCGCGCTCGATGCGCGCGTGCGCCTGCGCGTCCGTGAGCGCGAGCTGCCACGTACCGTTCACCCCGGCTGCATCGCCGGCGTCGGGCACCTGCGTGAAGACGGGCAGCGTCAGCGAGAAGGCGACGACGGCGAGCCAGACGCCGAGCGCGATGCACGCGAGCTCGCACGCTAGCCACCCTCTTCGCTCGAGGCTCTCGAGGTCCATCGCGCTCTCCTCGTCAGTGATCTTCGGCGAGCTGCTCGCGCGCGATGAGGATGGCCGCCCCCACCGGCGAGACCGCCGCGTGCTCGGCGCGGGCCATCACGCGCTTCACGTTGCGATCGATGGTCTCGCGCACGATCGCGAGCGCCGCGTCACCCTGCGCGCCCTGGAGCGCACAGATCGTCGCGAGCACGCCGCCCGCGTTGGTCACGAAGTCTGGCAGCGCGACGATGTTTCGCGCCGCGAGCGCGTCGAGCACGCCTTCCTCGTACGGAAGGTTCGAGCCGGGCACGATGATCCGCGCCTGGATCGCGCGCGCGTTGCTTCGGTGCACCGCGTCTGGCCGCGCGCCGGGCACGAGCACGTCGGCAGCGAGGCCGAAGAGCGCGTCACGCAGCAGCACGCGCGCGCCCGTGAGCGCCTCGAGGGCCTCGTCACCGCCCTCGAGCCTCAGCGCGAGGAGCCCGTCGACGTCGAGGCCGCGCGGGTCGTAGATCGTGGCGCGCACCGTCGAGACGGCCACGACCTGCGCGCCCTGCCGCGCGAAGAACTTGGCCGCGCCGCTCCCCACCTTGCCGAAGCCCTCGATGGCGACGCGGCTTCCGGCGAGCTTCCGTCCGACGAGCTCGGACGCCGTCTCCGCGGCGACGACGATGCCGTAGCCCGTGAGCTCCTCGTCGAGCGCCGCGCCCTGCGCGGGCGTGAACAGCGAGGGGAAGTCCGCGGCTGTCGTCCCCATGTCCGGGCCGGGCACGAAGGTCCCGGACTCGACGAGCGGGCGGATCACCTCGCGGAACGCGGCGACGACGGCGTCGCGTGCAGGGTCCAGGGGATCGAGCCAGATGCCCGCCTTGGCGCCGCCGACGGGCATGCCGAGCATCGCGTACTTGTAGGTCATCGCGCGCGCGAGCCGCGCGATCTCGAGCAGCGTCAGGTCGGGCGCGAGGCGCACGCCGCCACCGCTCGGGCCCGATCGGATCGTGTCGATCACGACGGCGGCCCGCAGGCGCGTGCGTGGATCGTGATAGTGGAGGATGCGCCGCGGCCCGAGGTCGTCGAAGCGCACTCCCTCGATCTCCGGCGGAGGCACGCGACCGCTCGACCGCGTCGAGGTCGGCCGCTCCCACGTCCCCATCGCTGCGTGCGCGGCGTCGCTTCGGCTCATACCGTCGCCCTCCCGTCTCCGTCCCAGAGCACGTCGAAGAACTGCGCCGCGACGAGGTCGGTCGGATCGTGGCGGGTCAGGTGCATCTGCCTTCGGAACGCCCGAACGTGGTCGTACGCGAGCAGGCAGTACAGCGCCGGCATCGCGTCGCCGCGGCGGACGTACGCGTCCTCGGTGCCGGAGAAGAGCACCTCGAGATCGCGCGGGATCTCTCTCCAGCTCCGGATCATGTCACGCGCGATCGCCACGGCGATCTGCCTGCGGACTCCCTTCGGCACGACCACCGGCGGCCCCTCCTGCGGATCGAGCACGGCGTCGGAGAAGTCCGCGCTGCTCATCAGCAGCACACCCGCGGTCGGCCTGGGGTTGCACTCGAGCACGGCGAGGCCGGCGTCGGTGCGCACGAAGTCCAACGAGATCTGCCCGTGGTAGCCGAGCGCCTCGACGATGCGCTGCGCTTGTGCGAGCGTCTCCGGGTCGTCGATCGACTCGAAGAGGATCCCGCCGGCGTGCTCGATCGTCTTCGGATGCTCGTACGCACAGTGCGCGACGATGCGACCGTGGTGCGCGACGGAGAAGCTGCAGACCTCCGTGCCGTGCACGAACTCCTGCACGAGCCAGGGCTGGTGGGGGGTCGGGTGGCAGGCGTCGACAGGCACGCGGCCGGCGAGCGGGCCGGTGTTCGTCAGCAGCGTGACGCCACCGCGCGAGAACACGGGTCGCGCGATGTACTCGCGGAACGCACCGATAGCGCTCCGAAGCTCGGTCCCACTGCTCACGACGCGTGACTCCGGAACGATGAGCCCCAGCTCTCGACCGAGCTGCACGAACGCGCCTTTGTCGTGCAGCCGCGCGAGCGTCGCGAGCGGCGAGCAGAACACGTTCGTGACCTCGGAGAGCCGCGGCAGCTGCTCGGCGATGAAGAGCGCCTCCTCGAACGTGGGAACGATGAGATCGATGTGGCGTGAGCGGACCACCTCCACGAGCGCTTCGATGAACGGCACCGTCTCGTACGTCGGCGACGGGATGACGAACGCCTCGTGCACGTGCTTCGAGTGGCTCCCGGGCGCGCTCGCGAACGTGTCGGCAGCGTAGACGGTGTGTCCCTGCTCCCCGAAGTGCCGGATCTCCGCGAGCGCATGCGGAAAACGGGAGATCGTCACCAGGATGTTCATGAGCGGAGGTCTCAGCACCGGACGTGCCGCGGGCGGGGCGGCGCGCGAAGAGGCCTTGCCGGCCAGCCCCGCGCGGTCGATCGTTCGTGGATGCGGCTCGGAACTCGCGGCGGGATGCTGCTCGCGCTCTCCCTCGCGACACAGGTCCTGGGTTGCGAGGGAGCGAGCGTGATCGACGCAGCGGGCCCCGACGCGGACCGCCCGGATGGGGCAGGGCGCGACGCGGACGTCCTCGACGGCGGAGCGGTCGATGCGTCGCTCGATGCGGACGCGTCCAGCGCGAACGGCGATGCACCTGATCGAGCAGCTGGACGCGGCGCGGGTCAACGCGATCCTGCTGGCGGACGTCGAGCACATCGTCCTCGCGAGCCACTCGGGCGGCTATACGGCGCTCGCGCGCGGGCTCGATCGCGGAGGGATCGACGTGGACGGCGTGGAGCTCTTCGACTCGCTCTACGGCGAGATCCCGAGCCGAGCGCTCAGGGCCGGACCGTGCGGTCTTCGGTGACGAAGAGCTGAGCCGGGAACTGGCCGGGCGTCTTGGCACCGATCCACACGGAGTACTGGCCGGCGGTCGCCGCGAACACGTCGAGCATCGGCTGGAGATCCGTGCCCGGAGAGACGTCGTCGTTGCAGCGGAAGCGGCCCGCCGGGTCTTGCACGACGAGCGTGAGGTCGGCCGCGCTGCGGACGAAGAAGCGGAGCTGCATCGTCCGGCCCGTCCAGTCGAGGACGAAGTCCGGCTGGCGATCGACGAGACCGCGACAGCCCGGCCCGAGGTGCAGGCCCTCGACCGCCACGGGGCCGCCCGCCTGGACGGCGACCGAGAACAGCGGCGGCGTGAACCCGGTCGCGAGCGCGTGACGGCCCGAGCGCGGCCGCGGGCTCGACAGCACGAGGCCACTGTCCTGCGCGTGCGCGCCCGCTGCGAGCGTGAGCAGCGCAGCGAGCAACAGCGCGAACCGGGCCATCGTCTTGTTCACCACGACAGCTTGGACCGGGCGGCGGCCCGGCGCATTCACCCTGGCTTCAGATGCCGATCTCGGCGCGGCATACCGCAGACAGGCTCGTGCACGAAGCGGGCAAAGGGATGGCCGCGAGGAGCCCGAGGATCGCTGCCGTGTCCCCTGCGACGGCGCACTGGACCTCCGAAGCACGCTGTTCGATCGAGCGCGCGCGATCCTCGATGCAGGTCTCGATCTGGTTCACCGTCGCGGTGCAGCCTGCCGACGTGACCATGTCGCAAGCGAGGTGGTCTCGGCCGGTGAAGGGCTCGAGCACACATGACCGTACGTCGTCGAGGCAGGCGGCCGGAGTGGCGGTGCGCCCCAGCGCGGTTCCCGTGCAGCTCACGCGATGCTCTTCGGAGACCGGATAGACGCGGAAGAGATACTCGTCGACCGAGTGACAGAGGTGATCGAGATCGGCGGCCGAGAGCTCGTTGACCGGCGTCGCTTGCGGAAGGCCGGAGAGGATCATGCCCCCGCCATTGCAGCTGGCGATCAGCGCGAGCGAGGAGAAGAGAAGCCCCAGCCGAAGGTTCGTCGCGTTCATTGGTCGGAGCATACCGTCCGAGGCACCCTCAGAACCAGTCGGCCCAGTCGCGCTGGTCGAGCCTCCCGCAGGTCCGGCCCACGGTGGTGCCCGGCTCCTCGCCCGCCCAGCTCAACCCGCACGACGGTGCACCGCCATCGTCCGAGCAGCTCCACGCGTAGACGCGTCCTTGGCGCGTCGCGGTGTAGGTCGACGCCGGCGCGGGGAGCTCCACGAGCGAGCTCGGCGCGCGCTCGTTCTGGTCCCAGAAGTCTCGCGCGGCGTTGCAGATCGCGATCTCGCGCCCCTCTTCGTACCACTGCACGCCGGCCGCCGACGCGAGGCAGCCGAGGACCAGCAGAGCGCCGACAGCGCCGCCGATCAACGTCGTTCGCGTGCGCGACATCGAGCGCATCGTAGCCGCTCGCGCCAAGGGTGGCGGGAGGTCGCAGCGTGCTACCTTCCCCTCGCCGCTCGGGGTGCCGCGCTCGGATGGTCGAGCCCGGCTGAGATACACCCGAGAACCTGATCCGGTTCGTACCGGCGGAGGGAACGCGGCACACGGCGATCGACCATCGCTTCCTGGAGACCCGACATGGCCACGATCTCGAAGTGGACGCTTCCGCTCCGCGGCGCGCACAACCCCTCGACCGGCAAGCAGGGCACGACGCCCGGTAGCTTCGCGAACAAGGCCGACGTGGGCGGGCCGCTCTCCTTCTCTTCCCCGGACACGCCCGGGATGCCGGCGCCGAGCGACAAGACGGCGTGGGACTTCTTGCCGGAGGGCTGGACGCGCTCGAAGGAGACGGGCTTCGCGATCGCGCCCGCCGGCTTCACGCCCATCACGCAGCTCGAGAGCGCGCGTCTCGGCGTCATCACGCCTCAGATGCGCCGCGTCGCGGAGAAGGAGCCGCACCTCACGGCCGAGCAGATCCGCGACGAGATCGCGGCGGGCCGGATGATCATCCCGGCGAACACCGTGCACCTGGCACACGAGCTCGACCCGATGGCGATCGGCCGCGCGACGAAGACGAAGATCAACGCGAACCTCGGCGCCTCGCCCGTCTCGAGCGGGACGCACGAGGAGGTCGAGAAGATGGAGTGGTCGGTGCGCTGGGGCGCCGACACGGTGATGGATCTCTCGACGGGCGGCGACATCGACGGCTGCCGCGAGGCGATCGTGAAGAGCTCGACGGTGCCGATCGGGACCGTGCCGATCTACTCGATGATCATCGGCAAGAAGATCGAGGACCTCACGATCGAGGTGATCCTCGACTCGCTCCGGCACCAGGCGGCGCAGGGCGTGGACTACTTCACGATCCACGCGGGCGTGCGGAAGGCGCACCTGCAGTTCGTCCAGAAGCGGCTGATCGGCATCGTGTCGCGCGGCGGGTCACTGCTCGCGAAGTGGATGATCGTGCACGGCAAGGAGTCGCCGATGTACGAGCACTTCGAAGCGATCTGCGACGTGATGCGCGAGTACGACGTGTCGTTCTCTCTCGGCGACGGCTTGCGTCCGGGTGGCCTCGCGGACGCGACGGACGCCGCGCAGCTGGCCGAGCTCGAGACGCTCGGCGAGCTGACGGAGCGCGCATGGCGTCGCGGCTGCCAGGTGATGGTGGAAGGCCCCGGCCACGTTCCGTTCGATCAGATCGAGCTCAACATGAAGCTCCAGCGCACGCTCTGTCACGGCGCGCCGTTCTACGTGCTCGGGCCGCTCGTGACCGACGTGTTCCCCGGCTACGACCACATCACGAGCTGCATCGGCGCGACGGCGGCCGCCTATCACGGCGCGAGCATGCTCTGCTACGTGACGCCGAAGGAGCACGTGGGCCTTCCGAAGAAGGACGACGTGAAGCAGGGCTGCATCGCCTACAAGATCGCGGCGCACGCGGCGGACGTGGCGCTCGGGATCCCCGGCGCGCGCGACTGGGACGACGAGCTGACGAAGGCGCGCGCGGCGCTGAACTGGAACAAGCACTTCGAGCTGGCCTTCGACGGCGAGTACGCGCGCGCGCTGCACGACGAGGACCTCGACGTCGACACCGACTTCTGCGGGATGTGCGGCCACGACTGGTGCAGCGTCCGGATCTCGAAGGAGATCGTGGAGTTCCAGAGCGGCAAGGCCGAGGGCTTCGAGCGCGAGAAGGTGATGAAGTCCGACGCCTTGACGGACGAGCAGAAGCGCGTCCTCGAGCAGCGCGGCGTCCTCTCGCCGGAGGAGATCCACCGTCTCGCGTCGAAGACGAAGAAGGTCGTCGACGCGGAGGTGGGCAAGGGGATCTGCCACTCCGACTTCGTGGACCCGGACGCGGCGAAGCGAATGCAGAAGGACCGCCTGGTGCAGATCCGCATCCCGGACGCCCCGGCGGAGTAGTGGCGGGCTGAACCGATCTCGAGAGGGATCGCGCGGTTCGGTCTCCTAGCAGCCCGGCGCCCGCGAGATCCCCGCCTTCAGCCTCGCGATCTCCTGCAGCTCCTCGGCCATCGACAGCACCTTGCGGGCCGACTCGCGCGCCGCGGCCTGCGCCTCCACCGTCGTGGCGAGCTCGAGGAGCAGGCGCCGTCCGAGCTCGTGATGATGCTGCTCGTCGGGCTGGATGGTGTCCTCGTAGAGCTTCGCCGTCGCCTCGTCGCCGGTCGCGCGGCAGTAGCGAATGAACTCCGCGTTGCGCACGACCGCCAGCGCCTCGCGCGTGAACTGCCCCGCCGCGACCCGCGCCACGGTCCCCTCGAGACCGAGGAGCCATTCGAGCAGCGGGCTCCTCCCCGCGGAGAGCGGGTCGTGCGTCGTCGTGTCGACGCCGAGCTCGACGAGCCGCGCTTGGATGAGGCGATAGTGCCTCGCCTCGTCCCCTGCTTGCCGCGCGAGAGCCAGCTTCACGCTCACTTCGGGCGTCGATGGGATCCAGGCGGCCGCGCACTCCGTGGCCTCGAGCTCGTTCTTCAGCGCGAGGACGAGCAGCTTCGACACCGTCAGCCCTTCGCCCGGGTCGCCTGCCGAAGCCGCGCGCGCGATGCGCTCGAGCGCCTCCCGGTTCCGTGCGTCGAGCTCGGCGACGAACGCTTCGGGCGAAGAAAGGGACGGGACGGGCGCTTGCGTCATGATCGGCGCGAGCGTGCCTCGGCGCGCGGACGCGGTCGACTCGAGGCGTGACCAACAATGGTCGCGCCTTGTCCTTTCCCAGCGTGAAGCGCTGGGAATTTCTCTCGGTCGAAGGGATCTGACCAACGTATTTGATCAGACCTTCAGCTCGGGCGCGCGAGCCACGCGCGGATGAACGTGAGCTCCTTCGTCCAGCTCTTCTCGAGCTCCTTCTCCACGCTCGACTCGATCAGGCCACCGATGCCGAACATGCGGGCCTCGATGTCGACGGTGTCGGTGCGACGGCACGCGGCGTCGCCGTCCTGAACGACGCGGATCGTCCCGCGCGTCGTGACCACCGGCTTGTTCTTCACGTCGGGCGGCTGGACCATCGCCCAGGTCCACACGCCGCGCTCGCGGTCGAGCGTGCCGTGCTCTTCGTACCGGAAGCTGTCGCCGATGACGCGCTCCACGGGCCCGGGCAGGCTCATGGCGGGCTTGATCGCGAGCTTCCGCGTGGGCTCCGTCATCTCGATGACGCGAAAGTCCTTGAACCCCAGGCCCTCGAGATAGAGCGCGCGCATGTAGCGCTCGTCGAAGAACAGGCCCCAGAGGCGCTCCGCCGTGCAGGGGATCGACATCGTCTTGGTCACGGTCTTCACGAGCGCGCCTGTATCGCGGCGGCGTGCGCGTCGCAACTGCGCGTGCATCGAAGAGCGCGGCGAGCGAGCTCTCCCAGTGGCTCGCACGCGTCCTCGCGCGTTCGGTGGATCACCGCCTCACATGCAGCAGCCGCACTCGCCCGTCTCGCCTCGGGGCTCCTCCCGACGCGAGACGCGGCGAAAACGTCCGGCGCGGTAGCCGAGGATCGTGATGACGTGGACCACGTCGCAGCCCCCCGGGCACTCGATGACCGTGCACTCGTAGCGAAGCTCGTTGCCGACGGTGACCGGGGAGCTGCAGCCCTCCGGCCCGGCGTGACGACCGAGGTGCCGGTGCACGGCGCGAGCGAGCTCGGCCGGCGATGGCGGCGATGGCGGCGCCGGCTCCTCCGCGCGCGCAGTGAAGGTGGCGAAGGAGAGCGCGAGCATCCAGCCGAGGGTCCGTCCCACCCGCCGAAGGTATCGAAATTCCCCGGCTTCCGCGCGCCCTATCTCTCCCGCCGAAGCCCAGGAGCCGAACCGCGCCGGCTGGTGTAGCCTCGAACCTGCGATGCTCTCTCGCGGCCTCCTCTCCCTCCTCTGCGCGTCGCTCGCGATGCTCCCCGCGTGCTCGCTCGCGCGGTTCGTCAGCGGCAGCTCCACCAGCGATGGGGCTCCCTTGGACCTCGACGCGAGCGGGCTCTCGGACACCGGTTCGCGCGTCGACGGCGGCCGCGAGAACGACGCCGCCGTCGATCCTGGGATGGACGCCGCACTGACGGACGACGCGGCGATCGTGGCGATCGACGCGGGGACGGACGCCGCGACCTCGCCCGACGACGCGGCGACCTCGCCCGACGCCGCCACGGTCGACGCGGCCACAGGCCCGCGGAGCTGCACCGACATCTACGGCAGCGTCGCCGACTACAGCGCGTGCGGTGACACGCCGAGCAGCTGCGAGTTCGTCACGACCCTCTATGTCATCGGCGCCTGCGAGGATCGCTGCACCAGCCGGGGCGGCACTTGCATGGGCGCGTACAACCGAAGCGCGGGCGGCGGCACGTGCGCTCACGGCAGCAGCACGTCTTGCGCAACGCGTGGCGCCTGGGACGTGATCTGCATCTGTTCGCACCCGCCCTGAGCGGCGGACCGCGACCGACGCGCGCGATAGGCCCACGTGGTCGTCACCAGCGAGCGAGGGCCGTCACGCGGATCGAGTCCCCTCCGCGTCGCGAGCGGTCCTTCACGAGGCGGCCCCGAGGGTCACCCGCACGGGTGATGCCTGACGGGCGATCTCCGTTCGTGACATCCGCGGAACGCCGGGGATCGTTCACCGGCCGATGCGAGAGCGCCGAGGTCTCGGTCCTGGATCGGTCCGCCGGTTGATCTCGCGGATCGCGAGATCGGCGTTGCTCTCGGTGATGCCGGAGACGAGGCTCACCGGGACGGCCACAGCAGCCCAGATCGGGCGCTGATCAGTGATCGCCGCGAGCGTTCCCGTCGTCCAGGGCCACGGGTCGACGAGGTAGAGAAAGTGATCGGGTGGCGCCGAGTCGAGCAGGGCGAGCGCTTCCTCCAGAGTGACGCGACCGACCTTCGGGCGCTTGTGACGCGACACGAGCATCACGCTATCGCGAGTGAAGAGCGCCCGCTGTGACAGGTGGGCGACGCCCAGATGGCGATGACGCGCGCCCGGCCGTGAGCGCAGCTGCGATCGCGAGTCGGCGGCCGAGACGGCGACGGACGCGTGTCGAGCACGAAGATCTGGTCACCGTGCAGGCGAGCTACCCGGGCATGGCGACGGCGGGGACCGCAGTCCTGGTGCCGCCTTCCCGATGGCACGGGCGACTTCGCGCCGTGCACGCCGACGCCGGACGCCGTCAACACGCCCTGAGCCGGCGACGGCGGGGCCCGTGGGCCGAAGTCGTCACCCACCGGACACAAGGGTGTTGCCGGCCGCCCTCTTCCGTCGCCGATGGTCTCGCGACCCATGATTCACCGATCCCGGTTGGGCGTCCTCGTGGCCTCGCTTCTCGCGCTCGCCTCGCCAGCGCGTGCGGACTTCCGCGTCCTCGAGGACAACGCGCCCGTCGAGCCGGCCACGCTGGCCCCGCCCCCGGCGCCCGAGGAGACGACGACCACGACGACCACGACGACCACCGCGGCCGACGGCACGACGAGCACGACGACGACGACGACGGTCTCGACGAGCACGACCACGCCCGCTCCGGCGCCGGCCCCCTCCGAGCGACGGCCCCTCCTCGACGACTACCGATGGCTCGACGTCACCGGGTTCATGCAGCCCGGCTACATCGCCCGCCTCGACAACCCCGCCGAAGGAGTCTCGGCCGGCGTGACCGACGACAACTTCTTCCTCCAGCGCACGCGCATCGGGCTGCGCGCGCAGCTCTTCTCGTTCCTTCGCGCTCGGATCGAGTTCGACCTCACGCCGACGCCCGGCCTCCAGGACTCGTACGTCGACGTGATCGGAGCCGAGTGGCTCCAGGTCCGCGTCGGGCAGTTCATCGTCCCGTTCCTCCAGACGTTCCGCTACAACGAGGTGAACCTCGGGTTCATCGACCGCGCGATCTACACGCCGACGAGCCCCGACCGGACCTACATCCGCTACCTCGGCCCGCGCGACGTCGGGATCCAGGTCAGCGGCCGGATCGGCGACGTCTCGCCGAGCTCGCAGCTTCCGGTGTTCGAGTACCAGCTCGGCCTGTTCAACGGACGAGGGCCGAACGTCGCGCTGAACACGGACGGTGTGTTTCTGTATGCGGCGCGTCTGACGCTCTACGCGCTCGGCGTGCCGGTCGGCTTCGATCGCGAGACCGACATTGCACGCAACCACCTGCCGCGCGCGACGCTCGGCTTCGGTGCCTACTCGAACTGCGACGACCGCAACAACTGGAACCGCGGCTTCACGACCGACCTCGAGTTCCGCTTCGAAGGGCTCTTCGCCGAGGCGGGCTTCGTCTGGCTGCGCAACGGCGCGGCCGGTACGCGCAACGCGGCCGGGACCGGCTACCACGGCGCGTTCTTTCTCGCGGACAGCGCGCAGTGTCAGGGGAGCACCGACGGCACGATGCAGCCGGACGGAACGCCCAACACGGTGGACTTCGTGTCGCGCGGCGCGCACTTGCAGGTGCAGTACGTTCTCCCGCGCGTCCTGACGGATCTCCCGTTCTCGCTGATGGACCTCGAGATCCTCTTTCGCGCCGACTGGGTCGACGCGAACTCACCTTATGCGTCGAACGATCCGCTCTTCGGTGGCGGCCCCGGCAGTCCCGGCTACCTGCCGCCGCCGAACTACTCCGACGCCGACAACCCGCCGTCGCGCTGGCGGCTCACGTTCGGTCTGAACTGGTACCCCAGCGGCCAGTCGCAGATCAGGCTCGGCGTCAACTACCAGCTCAACCGCGAGAGCGAAGACGTTCAGGTCTCGGGGATGACCTTCCGCGGCGTGTCGAACGATATCTTCTGGCTTCAGGCGACCGTGGGGCTCTGACGCTCACGACTCTGGTGCTCACGACTCTGGTGCTCACGACTCTGGTGCTCACGACTCTGGTGCTCACGACTCTGGTGCTCACGACTCTGGTGCTCATCTTTCAACGGAGCTCGCTCATGACTCGATCCATTGCGCTCGCCACGATCCTTCTCGCGCTCTCGCTCGGGCTGCCCGCGTGCGAGTCGACGGGTGCTGTCGACACGCCGGACGCGGCGACGGTCATGGACGACACGGGTGTCGAGGCGCCCGACTCGAACGTGGACGGAGGGCCGCCACGGGCTCCGACGCTCTCGTACATGCCGGAGGGCTGCACGTACATGGTGTCGACACCGACCGTGGTGGACACGGCGCGCAGCAGGGACGAGTACGGCGCGGCCGCCGACCCGACGCACGTGCACACCAGCTGGGCCGGGCCCAGCGAGAGCACGTTCGCCGTGAACTGGCACACCGACAACGACACGCATGCATCGTCCCTCCTGATCGGCACCGACATGGCGGCCGTCATGGCGGCCGACGACGCCGGCGTCGGAGTCGCACGCTCGGACGGCCACTACATGCTCTTCACCAGCAGCCCGACCGGCCTCAACCCGGAGATGGCGCACGAGGTTCACGTCTGCGGGCTCACGCCGAGCACGACCTACTACTATCGCGTGGGCGGCCCGGGCCACTGGAGCCCGGCCTTCGAGATCGCCACGGCACCGACGCCCGGCTCCACGGAGCCGTTCAGCTTCGGGGTCACCGGCGACAGCCGCGGCTACGAGGACAACGCGTGGGCCATCGTCGAGCATCGAATGATGAGCCGCGCCGTCGACTTCGAGCTGTTCAGCGGCGATGCGGTGCAGTTCGGCGTCGCCCAGGACCAGTGGAATCAGTTCTTCGAGCAGTCCGAAGGCTCGTTCCACGTCCAGGACTTCATGGCGGGTCATCCGATGATGATGGCCAACGGAAACCACGACTCCCTCGCCGTGAACTACCTCGCTCAGTTCGCGCTCCCCCAGGAGGTCTCGCCGAGCGAGATCGGCCAGGGTGAGGAGTGGTACTCGTTCGACTACGGCAACGCGCACTTCGTCTTCCTCAACGACACCGTCGTCAACAGCGCGGTGCTTGGCGGCGACGAGGCGGCATGGCTCGATCACGACCTCTCGCTGGTCGATCGCACGACGACTCCTTGGATCTTCGTGATGCACCACCAGCCGCTCTACACGTGCTCGACCGCCCACGCGCCGGACACGACGCTGCGCGCGAACTGGCAGCCCATCTTCGACCGCTATCACGTGGACTTCGTGCTCGCCGGTCACAACCACGAGTACGACCGCTCCACGCCCATCAACATGTTCGACGCTGGCGGCGGCCACGTCGCGCCTCAGGGAGCGAACGGCGTTCCCGTCATCACGGCGGGCGTGCCGTCGGGCACCATCTATCTCGTCGCCGCAGGAGCGGGCGCGCCGCTCTACGACGTGGATCCAGGCGCGTTCGCGACGACGTACACGGGCCTCTCGCTTCGTAACTACGTCACGTTCGAGATCGACGATCGCACGTTGCACATGACCGCATACAACGCGCTCACCGACGCGGTGATCGACGAATTCACGTACACGAAGTGAGGCCGCTCGCCTTGCCGAGAGCCACGCGCCGCCTTCGGTCGGCGATGTTGTTCACGGCCCTCTTCGCGTCCATGGCGCACGCGCAGGACGAAGATCTCGCGCCCGTCGCGCCGGTCGACTGGGCGCGGCGCGCGCAGGCCGCGGAGGAGGCCGCCGATCCTCGTACGGCGCTCGAGGACTGGCGCCGCGTGCTCGCTGCGACTCCGGGCTCCCGCCTCGGTGGCCGTGCGCGGACGCGAATCGCATGGCTCGAGGCGCGCGACGAAGCTGACTACGTGCCGCTCGCCGGCCTCATGCGCTTCCTCGGCCTACCGCCGGCAGAGCGCGACGCCGGCGTGATCGAGAACTTCGAGCGAGAGATCTCGGCGATGCCGCCGGGCGTGGTTCGAGCCGAAGCGCGCGTCGCCGTTGCAGGCGAGTGGGACCGGCTGGACGACTCGGAACGCGCGATCGCCGCGTGGCAGGCAGCGCTCGCGGATCCCGATCTCGAGGAGGGCGACCGCGGGCTGGTGCTCGAGTCCCTCGCGCAGGCGCGCATGGTGGGAGGCGATCTGCCCGGAGCCATCGCGGAGCTCGATGCCGCGGACCTCGGCTCGACGCCGCTGCATCGGTTCGCCTCGCGCCGCCTCCGTGCTGCGACGTGGCTGCCGGTGGCGGCGAGCGTGGTCTGCCTCTTCTTCCTGGTCGTCGCCGTTCTCGTGTTTCGAAGCGGTCGCGCGGTCGAGGTCCTCGCGAGCCTGAAGCGCGCCCCGCTCCGCATCGCCGTGGCGATCCTGATGGGCGCAGGGCCGGCGCTCGTCGTCGCGTGGTGGGGCGACGACGCCAGCGCGGCCTTCGCGGCGTTCGCACCGTGCTCGACCGCGATCGTGCTGGGCGCGTTCCTCGCCGGGGAGGCGACCGACGCACGAAGCGCCCGAGCTCTCGTCGGCGTGCTCGCGATCGCCGCATCGCTCGCTGGCGCGTATGTCTCGGTGGTGGCGTACGGAGAGGCGCTGCCCTTCGCATGACGCCCACGAGCCGCCACGTCCGTCCACGCACGCCGAGCTCGGCGGTGCTCGTGCAGGCGCTCTTCGTCTTCGGTGCGCTCGGCACCGGAGTGATCGGAGCGCTGGCGGTCTGGCTCACCCCCAAGTCGAGCGCGCGCAAGGCGGAGAGCTCCAGCGCGGAGAGCGACCCGCCCGAGGAGCCGCCTCGTGAAGCCTGATCTCCCCAGGCGACGCGCGGCAGTGGCGGGCCTCGTCGCGGCGATCGCGGGCTCGCTCGGCTACGCGTGCGAGCGCGGCTATGCGCACATCGGCGCGAGCGACATGGTCACGATCGTGATCCGTGAGCAGCGGGTCAATTTCTATCTCGCGCTCGCGATCGCCCTCTTCATCGCCGTCCTCGCAGGCCTCGTCACCGCGGAGCTGGCGTCGTCCGAGGCGCGCCTCGCCGCGCTGGAGCGCGCGCTCGAGCGCCTCGTGCTGCCGCTCCTCGGCCTTGCCGTCGTGCTGATGTTCTACTGGCCATGATGCGCTTGCTCGAGAGCGTTCACGGTCACGTCGGCGTCCTCGCGATGGCGGCGCTGCTCCACCCGGCCCTGATCCTGTGGAGCGGGCGGCCGCTCTCGCGCAACGCGCGCATCGCGCTCGGTGCCTCGGTCGCGCTCGTCCTGACGGCGTTCGCGCTCGGGCTGACGATCTATCCCGCGTACCGCGAGCAGGTGAAGGCCGATCTCTTTCGCGCCGACGTTCGCGCCGGCCTTCTCTTCGAGACGAAGGAGCACCTGGCCTGGGTCTCGCTGATCTCGGCGCTGGGCGCCGGCGTGGCGGCGCTCGCTGCGCCCCCGAAGGCGATCGCCATCCGCCGGATCGCGGGGCGCGTCTTCCTCGGGTCCGCGATCGCGTGCGCCCTCACCGCGGCGCTCGGCACCTGGGTGGCGTCCGTCCATTCGTTCTGAGCGTGCGGCACAGATCTCCGCTCTGCTGAAGCACCTCGCGGTGCGGGGGGCGTGAACGCATGCGTTCTCCTATCCTGGTGGAGATGACGTCCCGTCCCGCCGGCGTGAGCGCCGCTCCCTCGCGCGGCCACAGCCGACGAGCGCGCTTCGTCACGGCGCTCGTCGTCGCCAGCGTTCTGGCTGCGGGCTTCGCCGTGGCGGTTCGGCTGCTGCTCGCGGCGGCGACCGAGTGGCTGTTCGGCTCCCCGAACCAGCTGACTGCGTTTCGCGGGCTGCCTGCGGGCATGCACCTGGCGGCGCCCGCGATCGGTGCGCTGCTCGGCGGCCTCATCGCGATGGCGGCGACCCGCCTGCCGGAGAGCCGCGGCGTGGGGGGCGTCATGGAGGCCATCGTGCTCGGCCGGGCGCGGATCTCGCTACGCGCCGCGCTGGCCAAGGCCGCCGCCTCGTTCTCGGCCATCCTCGGCGGGGGCTCGCTCGGTCGCGAGGGTCCGCTCATCCAGGTCGGCGCCGCCCTCGGTGGAGCGATGGCGCGCTGGTTCGGGCTCGGCTTCATGTCGACGCGCACCCTCTACGCCGCAGGCACGGCGGCCGGGTTCGCGGCCGCGTACAACACGCCGATCGCCGCCACCCTCTTCGTGCTCGAGGTCGTCGTCGGCGTCATGGCCATCGACGTGGTCGTTCCGGTCGCAGTCGCGGCAGCGATCGCCACCGCGATCACACGCCTCGCGCTGGGCGATGCGCCCGTCTACGGCATCCGCACGTACGCGCTCGTCACGACGCCACAGCTCGCGGCCAGCGTCCTGCTCGGGCCGCTCGGTGGGCTCGCAGGGGTCGGCTTCATGGCGCTACTCACGGCGGGCGAGCGAGCGTTCGACCGGACCGGCATCGCACGCCCGCTGCGCGCGGCCCTCGGCGGGCTCGTCGTCGGGGCCATCGCGCTCTGGGTCCCGGACGTGACGGGAAACGGCGCCGAGTCGATCCGCGAGATGCTCGATGGCCGCGTGCTCGGCCTCGCGTTCCTCGCGCTCCTCGTCGCCAAGCCGCTCGCCACGACCGCCTCCGTCTCCTCCGGCAGCGCCGGTGGCGTGTTCACGCCGTCGATGTTCCTGGGCGCTGCGCTCGGCGGCGGCCTCGCGTCGATCTTCCTCGGCGGCGTGGGCGCCGATCGCGTCCCGGTGGTCGGCGCGTGTGCGCTCGTCGGCATGGCGTCGGTGGTGGCCGCGACCACGCACGCGCCCCTGATGGCGAGCGCGCTCGCGTTCGAGATGAGCGGTGACTACGCGCTGGTCGTGCCGCTGCTCCTCTCGACCGCGCTCGCGACGGCGACCGCGCGCCTCCTCAGAGAGGACTCGATCTACGCGAGCGAGCTCCGCCGACGAGGAATTCCGTGGGATCGCTCCCTCGCTCGCCTCCTCGCTGCGCGCGCTGGCGAGCCGCCGACGGAAGGGCCGCCGCCGCGCGCTTGATTCATCGTCGCTTCAGGGGCGGACGCGTACCTGGTTCTCGACGCGGGTCACGCCGGCCATCCTTCGCGCGTCGAAGTCGAGGCGGCGGCGGTCGCGCGGCGTGGCGACGTTACCCGTCAGGGTGACGACGCCATCGTGCGTGGTGATCATGATGTCGTGCACGCCGGTCAGGTTCTCGTCAGCCAGCACCATGTTGGCGAGGGCCTCGGTGATCGCGCGGTCCTGATCGGCCTGCATGTCGTCCACGCCACTTTCGACCGACATGGCCGGCTCGGCCCCTTGCGCGCCGGGCCAGGCGGACGTGGCGTGCGTCGTGTCCGAGCCGAGCGCGCCTGTGTCGACGCCCTGTGTCACATCGCGGCGCGCCGTAGCCATCGTGTCCGACCGCAGGACGGGACCGGGCGAGCAGCCGATGAGCAGCGCCGCGAGGACGCATCTCCGGATGAGCATGGCAGTGGCTCCTTCTCGAAGGAGCGACTCGCAACGGCCATGCCCCGAAGCGCCCCGATCCGCGGGCGGCGAGCGAGCGTTCCTGCCTTGGTCCTGCGCGAGTGGTGAGTGATCGAGCGCCGTTCGCGACTAGGCCGATCGCATGAGCACACGAAGCACCGGCCGAAGACAGTTCGCCTCCTCCCTCGTCCTCGTGGGGGGTGCGGCGATCGCGGGCTGCCGTCCCGCCCACGAAGAAGCGAAGCCGCGCCCAGGCGATGAGGACGCGGAGGCGGTGATCACACCTGGCGAGGACCTGATGCGTGAGCACGGTGTGCTCGAGCGTGTGCTCGTGGTGTGGAGCGAGTCCGACGCGCCGCTCCGACGAGGCGACGTGGACGTGACCGCGATCCGTTCGAGCGTGGAGCTCGTGCAGCGCTTCGTGGAGGCCTACCACGAGCGGCAGGAGGAGGACCTCGTGTTCCCGCGCCTGGTCCAGGCGGGGCGCGAACGGGAGCTCGTCCGAACGCTGCGAGAGCAGCACGACGCCGGCCGCGGGATCACCGCCGAGGTCTGGGCTCTCTTGGCCGGACGACCTGACGAGAGCGCGCGCGTGCACGCGGCCGATCGGCTCGCAGCCTATCGCCGCATGTACCTCGCTCACGCCTCGCGGGAAGACACGATCGTGTTTCCGATCCTGCGCGAGATCACCGGCACGGGCTACGCCGAGCTCGGCGATCAGCTCGAGGAACGGGAGCGCGAGATCGTCGGAGAGGGCGGCTTCGAGCGCGCCGTCGCCGAGGTGGCCCGCATCGAGCGTGCGCTGGGGCTCGATGCGCTCTCGCGCTTCACGCCCGAGCAGTCGGCGTAGGGGTCGGCCTCGCGGACCACGGGCTCAGCCTGGCTGGGTTTGCACGCAAGCCGTCTTCGCAACATCTTCGGCAAGCCATGTCGCTCCCGTCTCCGCGCTCTTCCACGACTACGACCCGCTCCGGCGGGCCGGCGGTCGTGTGCGTGCGCTGACCTGAGCGAAGCACTCGAGCCACCGACGACCCGCCCACGCGACGGGTCGGTCATGGCGCTCATGGCTCCGATCCTTCGCTCGGGCACCACGCACCGATGGAGAAGGACGATGTTGAACGAGAACGATCACCGCGCGATCGCGGCACGAATGGGGCTCCTCCACTTCCAGGAGGAAGCGCCCGGGATGGTGTTCTGGCACCCGCGAGGGCTCGCGATCCATCGCGCGCTCGACGAGGCGCAACGCGAGCAGCTACGTGAAGAGGGATATCTGGAGGTGCGGACGCCGCAGGTGTTGAGACGTCCCATCTGGGAAGCCAGCGGGCACTGGCAGCACTTTCGAGATGCGATGATCCGCATCGGCGGCGACTCCCCGGACGAAGGGCCCGAGAGCGCACTCAAGCCAGTGAGCTGTCCGGGACACATCCAGATCGTGAAGCGGATGGCGCCCTCCCACCGGGACCTTCCGCTCCGCATCGCCGAGCTCGGTCTGGTGCATCGAGACGAGGCGAGCGGTGCGCTGCACGGGCTCATGCGCCTCAGACAATTCTCGCAGGATGACGGGCACGTGTTCTGCGCCGAGGCGTCGGCCGAGGACGAGGTCGTGCGCTTCCTCGAGGGCGTGCGGCCCTTCTACGCGCGGCTCGGCTTCGAGGATCTCGACGTGGCCCTCTCGCTCAGACCCGTCGATCGCGCAGGCGATGACCCGAGCTGGGATCGCGCGGAAGCCGCGCTCGCGCGTGCGCTCGAGCGCTGGGGCGCGCCTCACCGCATACAGCCCGGCGCCGGCGCGTTCTACGGGCCGAAGATCGAGATCGCGCTGCGCGATCGGAACGGAGCGCTCTGGCAGTGCGGGACGATCCAGCTCGATCTCGTGATGCCCGAGCGCTTCGAGCTGAAGTACGTGGCCGGAGACGGATCTCGGCAGCCGCTCGTGATGCTCCACCGCGCGCTCTACGGGAGCCTCGAGCGGATGCTCGGGATCTTGCTCGAGCACCACGGCGCCTCCCTGCCGGCCTGGCTCGCGCCGGAGCAGGTGGTGATCGTGCCGGTCTCTTCGGCGCAAGAAGAGGCGGCCCGTAGCTTCGAGCGCGCGCTCCTCGACGATCGGCTCCGCGTGTCGGTCGACGCGCGAGGCGAGTCGCTCGGGAAGCGCATCGCCGAGGCGCACGAGCGCGGAGTTCCGTTCGCCGCCGTGCTCGGCCGTCGTGAGGTCGAGGCAGGCTCGATCGCGCTTCGCTCGCGTGAGGACCAGAAGGTCCTCGCGAGAGAGGAGGCGCGAGCGATGCTGCGCGAGGCGTGCGCGCGAACGCGTGCGAGCTGAAGCCGGGCGCTCCGCTCAGGGAAGGACGGGCGTCACGTGGAGGCTCGTGCCGCTCACGACACCCAGGAGCGGAGCGCTGCCGACGTACTCGTACGTCGAGCCGAGCGTGCCGTCGCTCTGCACACCCACCAGGGTGGAGCTGCTCGAGCCGCCGGTGACGACGGTGGGATAGATGAAGTCCATCGACCCGTCGACCTCGTTGAGGATGGCCTCGAACACGAGGTTGCCCGAGGCGCTGTAGTAGACCTCGTCGACTGCTTCGAACACGAAGGTCCGGTTCGGCGCGGTCCCGAGGGTCGCGAGGCAGACGCCGCCCCCGCCGGTCACGAGGTCCGAGTTGTACGGGAACACCGCAGGGTAGGGCCGGCTCGGGTCCGGCAGCGCCATGCCCGGGTAATAGCTGCCATCGTTGGGGCCAGCGACGTTCCCGAACAGGAAGTACCCGTTGGAGCTCGCCCGCACCTGCGTGTAGTCCACACCGTAGAAGGAGAACAGGAACCCGATGTTCGTCGGCCCTGCGACGTTGTCGTCGGTCGACTGCAGCACCGTGGTCTGGCCCGGGGCCGCGCACGCATCGACGAACGTCGCGGTGCCGGGCGCGAAGTCGTAGCGAGTCGGCACGGGGCAGCCGCCGGCGCACGTCAGGCCGTCCCCGGTGTAGCAGCGGCCACAGGTGCAGCTCCGTGATCCGACCGTGTTCGCGCAGGTCGCATGCACGTCGCAGCCACCGTTGCCGACCAGACACTCGTCGACGTCGACGCATCCTCCCGCGGCCAGGCGATAGCCGGTGACGCACGCGACGGCGCGACAGCCGCCGAGGAGGCACGCAGCGACCGCGTTCGGCACCGAACAGCTCGCCGACGCGTAGCTCCCCTCGTCGATCGCATCGTCGCAGTCGTCGTCGATCCCGTTGCAGCCCTCGAGCGCGCCGGGGAAGCGAAGCGGCTGAGCGTCGTCGCAGTCGCCGCCTCGACGCGTGAAGCCCGCGGGCGCCATGCACGCGACCGTCACCGCGCCCGAGCCGCCGAAGCCGTCGCCATCGGCGTCGCGGTAGTAGGCCGCCATGATGGCGTCCTCGTCCACGCGCGCATCGCAGTCGTTGTCGCGCCCGTCGCAGATCTCGGGCTCTCCCGGGCCGCTCGAGGCGTCGCGGTCGTTGCAGTCGCGTCCGAGCGGAGGACCGCAGCGCGAGTCCGGGATGCCGTCGCCGTCGTCGTCCTCGAGATCGCCGGGGGCGATGACGTAGTCCGCGCTGCCGTTGCAGTCGTCGTCCACGCCGTTGCACAGCTCCGCCGCCGCCGGGCTCACGCCCGCGCGGGTGTCGTCGCAGTCCGTCCCGAGGATCGAGTAGCCGGTGAGCGGCGCGCAGCTCTCCATCGTCGAGAGCGGCGTGCCGAACCCATCGCCGTCCGAGTCGAGGTACCAGGTGACCGAGGACGCGCCCTCGTCGACCGCAGCGTCGGCGTCACAGTCGTTGTCGAGCAGGTCGCAGATCTCGGGCTGGCCGGGATGCACCGCAGCGTTCGAGTCGTCGCAGTCGGTCCCGTAGACGGAAAAGCCCGGAGCCGAGCCGCACGCCGTGCGCGCCATCGTGGGGTCCCCGTAGCCGTCGTGATCGGCGTCGACGAAGCCTGCCACCGACACGCCCTCGTCGACGCTACTGTCGCAGTTGTCGTCGAGGAGGTTGCACGTCTCCGTCGCGCCCGGATGGACCGAGCTGCGAACGTCGTCGCAGTCGTCGCCGCAGCTCGCTCCGTTACAGCAAGCGCTGTCGATGAAGCCGTCCCCGTCGTCGTCACGTCCGCCGAGCGTGAGCGGGTCGCAGTCCTCGTCGCGCTGCGCGTCGTCGCAGATCTCGGTGTTGCCCGGAAAGCGCGTCGGGTCGCCGTCGTCGCAGTCGTCGCCGAGCGGCACGCCCGCGCCGTCGAGGCAGAGCACGTCGCCGGAGCCATCGCCGTCCTCGTCCGGCACGCGGAACACGCACCGGCGCAGGTCCTCCGAGCACGCGTCGCGCGTGCAGTCGATGGAGTCGTCACAGCGCATCGAGAGCCCGGGGGCACACGCGCCGTCGACGCACGCTTCGATCCCGTTGCAGAACAGGCCGTCGTCACACTCCGCGCTGGCGCTGCACGGAGCGCCGGCGTCGAGGACGCTCCCATCGGCGCCCGCATCGCTCTCGGCGGGAGGCGGGCCTCCGCACGAACAGACGAGCGACGCGAAGAGAGCCAGAGAGAGGGCCTTCGATGCAGCGGGGAAGGTCGAGCGCATGCGCGCGATGGTACCCCGGCCGACGCCGTCTTTGGCGCCACGAATGGTCCTCGCGCGGCTTCGGCGGCTCAGAACACGACGGGAGCGCGCGTCGTCACGCCTGCGCCCCAGAACTGGTCGGCGCCCGTCGCGTCGCTGACGAGGCGCCCCGCGCCCGTGTCCCGGTTGATCTCGATGAGCTGGCCGGTGTCCGAGAAGCCGTAGAGCGCGCGGCCCCAGTAACCGAGCCCGAAGACCTTCGTGTACTCGGTGCTGCCTTGGACGATCGGCCCGAGCACGGTGATCGTGCTTCCGCTCGCGCTGAACGTGATGTGCGCGAGCGTGTCGTGCGTATCTCCCGTCCGCTTGATCGTGGCGTACGTCCCGAGGCCTTCGATGGAGACGAGGTCGCCGCTCGAGAGCCAGCCGTCCGGGTACGAGCCGAGCATCACCGTGTGCGCGTTCGCTGGATCGATCTCGTAGTAGACGCCTTCGTTGGTCGCGCCGACGAGCGTCTCGCGATCCGCGTGGATCTCGCCCTGCGTGACGAAGGTGAGCGCGAAGAACGACGCGCCCGTCACGTCGAAGTCGGCGACGGGCGTGAGGCGCACCGTCATCGGGTCGACCGCATACAGCGTGTGCGAGCTCGACGTGAAGATCCGACCGTCCCGATCGACGGCGAGGTCGACCATGTTCGGCGGCACGTCTCCGCTCGCGAGAGTGAACAGGCCGATCGTGACCACGTTGTTGGTGAACGCGTTGAACGTGTAGAGGGTGTCTCGCGAGTGCGCGTAGATCAGCGTGTCCTCGAGCGGCGGCCCCGAGTCGGGGCGCGGGCTGTCGATCGGCGTGGCGGCGTCGATCGCTCCGCCACCTCCGTCGATCGCCGACACGTCGGGGTTGTCGATCTGGCGCGGACGCACGGTGCACCCGAGAGCGACTGCCCCCGTGAGGGCCAGGATCGACAGGACGAGCGACAGGCGAAGGACAGCGCGCATCGGCAGGGTGTAACCGCACGCTCGCCTCCGCGCACGCCGCGGGCGCGGGCGTGTTGCCGCGCCGGCACGCTGGGCCCCGGGAACTGTTGCCCGATCGCAACGCCGGGCGCCTCTCGCTGCGGGGCCCAGTGAATTTCGCTTTGATTCAGGGCAAGTGGCGCATGGCCTCTCGC
>JBBSAT010000095.1:0-23730 GCA_038252025.1 Polyangiales bacterium
CCTCCTCCTCGAGCAGCTCGACGTCCTGCGACGCACGGTCGCCGGGCTCGGCTTCCTTCTTCTTGCGCGCGCGCTTCGGCTTCGCCGCGACCTCGGTCGTGTCGCTGGGGCCAACCGCCGCCGCGCCCGCCGCGCCCGCGGCGGTCCAGCCCTTCTTCACGTTCTCCGCCGTCCAGGCCTCGACTGCCCGGTCCGCGCTCTCCTGCGTCGCGGCCGTCCGAAGCGAGGTCTCGAGCGGAGTCTTCCGACCTGCCGAGTAGTCGGTGAAGTGCACCACGAAGGGCGGATGTGAGCCCTCGCGATCCTTGTTCGTCCGGATGACGACGACCTTCCGGACGGCGACATGGCCCTTCGTCTCCTTCACGTAGATGTCGCGCCGAACGACCTCGCTCGTCGCCCGCACCGGCGCAGCGCCCGCCCCCTCGATGGCCACGCCCTCGAGGTACTCGGTGATCTGCGAGATGCCCGCAGAGAGAGCGTCGGGACGCTTGTCGGTGCGCTCGCGCAAGAGCGTCGGGTGGATCATCACCGCGGTGCGCGTCTCCATCAGCGGCCGGTAGCCAGCCTCTGAGTCGTAGGCGAGCGACATGCGCCGGATGGGCGCGTCCCACGCGTCGGTCGAGAGCAGGTCCGAGACGCGCACCTCGACCACGATCTCGGGCTTCACGAAGCGGCAGAGCGTCCCCTCGCGGTTCGCGAGGCGAAAGCTCGACGCAGTCTCGACCGCCGCGAGCCGCGCGTGCCAGCGCGAGCGGTCGTCCTCCGAGAGGCCGGTTCCGACCGAGCCGACGAGCTGGAACGTACCGTCGTCGCGTACGAGGCCGACCTCGAGCTCCCGCACCTGCCGCACGTCGCCCGTGATGCGCTCGCCGTAGGCCAGCACGACGAGATCGATCGTCATGGTGGGCTTGATCTTGTAGGTGAGCCCGCGCTCGTTGCGGACGACCACGCCCTCGTACTTCGCCGGCGGAATCCACTCGCGATAGCGCTGCGCGACGAGCGAGCCTGCGCCGCGCTCCGTCGGCACTACGCCGAGCCCGCCTGGGCCCACCGGAGCCTCCCCGAGGTAGCGGCGGAGCGACGCGAGCCGGGTCTCGTAGGGAAGCAGCAGCGTGTCGACGGTCCCTTCCTCGGCGAGATCGAAGGCGTGGAACGAGAGCGTCGGCTCGAGCTTGCCGTCCGAGAGCGCGGCGCCGGTGTGGTGGTTGCGAGGTCGTTCGCCCGTGGACGGCGCCGCGACGAGCTCGCCCGCGATGACGAGATCCGGGGCGCCTTTCAGCTTCTCCTTCACGCCGTCGAGCGCGCCGATGCCCTCGAGCACTCGCCCGTTGTACGCGACCAGCGCGACCTCGCCGGCCTGATGGACGAGGAACCAGAGCTCTCCATCGAGCTTCGGCGACACGAACAGGGGCTCGCCCTCGGGAAGGAGGCGCTCGATGAGATCCGGCTCGACGACGCGATACCGCTTCGCGACCTGCCGCTTGTAGTGCTTGAGCCTCCCGAGGAGCTCCTGGTCGAGGAGCGCGCCCATCTGGGCCTTCCGGCCGCGGCCGTACGGCTCGAAGCCACCGGCGAAGCGTGAAGCGCTCACGAGCTGCCTCCCGCGTCTGGCGCGGCGCTCGCCGTCACCCGCTTGATCTCGAGGTTCGAGAGGTGGAGCACCAGGAGATAGCGGTCGCCGTCGACGCGCCCTTCGAGGAAGCCGCGGAACGGCGCGCCGTTGGTGTGGAAGACGAGCGGCTGCTGGCCGCGAGGCCCGGCGCCGACGACGAGCATCTTCTGCTCTTTCTGCAGCGAGCGCGCGATGTCCAAGAGGAAGTCGAACGTGAGCCCGTTCACGTGCCTCAGCTGGAGCTTCCGCACGAGCGCGAAGCGGCGGATCACCTGCGACGCGGGCATCAGGCGGCCGGACCACGCGATCGGCGGCAGGTCTTCGCCGATGGTGGCCTCGACGTCGACGAAGTCCCCGCGGCTCTTCTCGACGCCGTTCGGATCCGTCACGACCGAGAGCACACGAGCGGCGTAGACGATCTGTCCGCTGGCGCCGACCCAGACGCGGCTGGCCTGGCCGAGACGTCGGCCGACCTGCTCGATGTCGATCTCGGGGTCGCCGTCGACGAGCGCCTGCGACAGCGCGTCCGGCGTCGTGAAGGCGCGGCTGAGCGCGTCGTAGCTCGTCTTCTCGGTCGTCTTGACCAGGCGCTCGAGCTTCAGCGGCGCGCCGCCCTGCCGGTCGACCCAGCGGAGCTGCTCGGTCTTCGCGGCGGTGCGAAGCTCGATCTGCGCGTCGCGCTTCTTTTCGTCGGTGATGGAGAGCAGTCGCGGCATGGTCGTGTCCTCACATCATGGAGAAGTCGAGATCGCCCTCGAGCTCGTCGGGCCCGTCGGCGTCGTCGAGCGCGGCGTCGCGCGCCACCATCTCGAACTGGGTCGCACGGCCGACGAGCGCGAAGAAGCCGTCGTCGTTCGAGAGAAGGAACATCGACTCGGGCTCGTGGCCGTCGCGATAGTTGAACGGAAGCTCGAAGATTCGCCCGGCGCGAAGAGCGGCCTCGAGGACGGGGCTCACGGTGTCGAGCGAGAGCTCGTAGAGGTTGACCGTCACGTGATCGAGCACGCGCTGCACGTCGACCTCGACCAGGTCCTGCGCCACGCCGAGGGTCGAGGGAACCACACCGAGCGGCTGGTTCGACGCGTCGACCGCGACGCGATCCGCCGAGTCTCTCGCGTCCCAGCGCTCGTCCATCCAGACGTGGGCCGTGCCGCCCATCGGCACGAGCACCGCGCCGTCGGGCGTGAGCCACGCGGCCTGGCACTCGCTTCCGGTCTCGTCGACGACGACCCGCGCTTTCTTGCCGTAGAGCTTCTCGCGCTCGACCTTCGTGAAGCCGAACGCGCTCTCGCCCCCATCCCATCGCACCACGATCGCTCGCGCCATGGCCGCGCATGGTAGCGGAGCTGCGGAAAACGGTATCGGTCGATCGGCTCGCTCCTCACGGCCCTTCGAGCTGACCCAGGACGAGGCGGGCGAACCAGGCGCGAAAGCGGCGGCTCGTCTCGAGGTTCGGCTGGTCCTCGGGCTCGCCGCGGAAGAGCGGGCCGACGATCGCCTCGGCGAAGAGCCCGAAGGCGGCGAGCAGCACGATGAAGTGCGTGTCCTCGAGCGTCGGGCGCGGCGTCTTCGGGTCGAGGCGAGCGAGCCTCGCGACGTGCGCGGCCTCGGCGAGCGGCATGAGGCTCTGAGGATGCGCGCCGGGCACCCGCCCTTCGAGCGCGAGGAACGCGACGACGCGCGCGTGTCCGCCCGGGCCGAGCATCGCGAAGAGCCTCTCGAAGAGCGCGACGGCGGGCGCTTCGCCCGCGGGCGAGCCGACGAGCGCGAGGATCACCTCGTGGTTCATCGCGTGGACGCGACGCGTGATCACGGCTTCGACCAGCCGATCGCGGCTGCCGAAGTGATGGAGGATCGTCGGATGCGAGACGCCCACGTCCCGCGCGACGTCTTGGAGGCGAATCCCCGCCGGCCCAGACTCGACGAGACGAAGCTCGGTCGCATCGAGGATCGCCGTGCGCGCGTCCTCCGCGCTCCGTCGAACCCGAACCGGAGCGGCTGCCTTCTTCTTCATGGCTCGATCATTTCAGCTGACGAAGCTGTTGACAAGAATGTAGATAGAGCTACCTACAGGACTGTCAACACCGACTGGAGGCCCTGAATGTCCCCCTTCGCTCCCGCTCCGACCGAGGACGATCTCCCTTCCCTGAAGCTCCAGCCGCGACGTGCGCTCGATGCGCTCCGCAAGCTGATCGCGAACCCCGACGACACGTCGCAGGTGTTCACGATGATCGAGGCGCTGTCCGGGAGGGCGCCGCTGCGCGTGCTGCGGCGCTTCCGGAAGACTCCCGATGGAAGGCGCCTTCTCGAGACGCGCGCCGACATCCGGCCGCTCTTGCTCGACCACGCGAGGCTCGCGCGCATGCCGCGCGGCTCGCTCGCCGAGGCCTACCTCGCGTTCCCGCGTCGCGAGGGCATCACCGCCGATGGTCTCGTCGAAGCGTCGGTGAGGGGCGAGTCCGGCGCGTTCGGCGTCGGCAACGACCTCGCGTACCTCGGGGATCGGCTGCGCGACACGCACGACCTCTGGCACGCCGTGAGCGGCTACCAGGGCGACGTGGTCGGGGAGACCGCGCTGCTCGCGTTCAGCGTCGCGCAGACGAAGAACCCGGCCGTCGCGCTCATCGTCCTCACGGCGCTGGTGCGGGCGCACGACCTCGAGCTCACGCGCCTCGTCTTCCACGCGTTCCGCGACGGACAGCGCGCGGCGTGGCTGCCCGCCGTGGTCTGGGAAGAGCTGATGCCGCTCCCGCTCGAAGAGGTGCGGCGCCGTCTCCGCGTCGAGCACGCGCCGCCCTACGTGCCGACGCGGACGAGCGAGCTGCGCGCGATGGGCGACCTCGCTCCGGCGTGATCTCGAGGCGTGACCAACAATGGTCGCGCCTTGTCCTTTCCCAGCGTGAAGCGCTGGGAATTTCTCTCAGTCGAAGGGATCTGACCAAAGTATTTGCTCAGACCTTCAGCTGGCGAGGTAGGTGCTGGGGTCGACGATGCGGCCCGCGATCGCGCTGGCCGCGATGGTGAGCGGGCTCGCGAGGTACACCTGCCCCGGCCCGCTGCGGCCGGGGAAGTTGCGGTTGATCGCGCTGACGGTGACCTGGTCTCGCTTGTCGCTCGCGCCGGGCCCGGCGTTGATGCAAGCGCCGCAGCTCGGATCGATGAGCTCCACGCCGACCTTCTGGAAGATCTCGATGTAGTCCTGCTCCTCGGCGTAGCGGCGGATGTTCTGGCTGCCGAACTGGATGTAGCAGCGCACGCCTTCCTTCACGCGCTCCCCGCGCGAGAGCGCCTTGCGCATCACGAGGGCGTACATGTCCATGTCGACCTTCTTGCCGCCGGTGCAGCTGCCTCCGTAGGCGATGTCGATACGCACGTCGTCCTCGAAGGTCTTCATCGGCACGCCGTTCCGCGGATCGCCGGGCGTCGCGAGCATCACGGGCACCGCATCGAGATCGACCTCGAACGTGTCGAGGTACTCGGCGTCGGGATCGCTCCGCACGATGAGCTTGGCCAGCTCCGACCTCGGCGTGCCGCGCATCTGGTGCAGGTAGTCGATGAGCACCTCGGTCGGCTCGATCACTCCGGTGAAGCCGCCGGCCTCGACCGCCATGTTGGTGAGCGTCGCCTGCTCGTCCATCGGCATGGAGCGCAGGCCCTCGCCGGTGAACTCGAGCACCTTGCCGATGCCTCGGCTGGTCCGGAAGAACGGGAGCGAGAGGATGTGGAGCATCACGTCCTTCGCGCTGATGCCCTCACGCAGCTTGCCGTTCAGCACGAAGCGCACGGTCTCGGGCACCTTCACGCGCACGTCGCGCGTGAACCAGGCGTTGGCCATGTCCGTCGAGCCGACGCCGAACGCGAACGCGCCGAGCGCGCCCCCCATGCAGGTGTGGCTGTCGGTGCCAGCGATGACCTGCCCGGGAAGGCCGAGATCCTCGATCACCGCGTTGTGACAGATGGCCTCCGAGCCACGGCTCACGCCGTTCGTCGGCTCGACCTCGCCGTAGAGCTTGAGCGAGTGCTTCTTCGCGAAGGCGGCCTGGCTCTCGGCGAGCCCGTTCGCCTTGTTGAGCAGGCCCATCTCGATCTTGTCCTGCGGCATGACGCTGCCGAGGAACGTGAGGTGATCGCGGAAGGTGAAGACGCTCTTCTCGTCGATGACCTTCTGGTCGGGGCCGAGGGCGGCGACGAAGAGCGCGTCGGCCATCGGCGTGACGTACTCGTGGCTGAAGCGAACGTCGGTGCGGATGAAGAGCGCGTCGCCGGGCGCGACGGCCGGCACGCCCAGCTCGCCCGTCTTCGCGTCGCGGACGGCGTGGCTCGCGATGATCTTCTCGACGATGGTCATCAGCCGCGGGGCCGTCGTGATCGGAGGCGGCGAGATCTCGCCGGCCATGCGGCGCTTGTTGTACGCGAAGAGCCCGCCCGCCTGGACGATGTCCGCGCTGATGGAGTCGAGGCCCGCCGTGAAGGCAGCGGCGTCGACGCTCTCGCCGGCGAGGAGCTTCGGGATCAGCGAGAAGTCGGTCGAGGTGAGCAGACCGATGTTCTGGCAGTTCTGCCCGTAGATCTTCTCGATGCTCCGCGCGATCACGAGCTGGATGCCGGCCGCGACCTCGCTGTAGGGCGCCTGCTCGCGCGAGGAGCCGCAGCCCTTGCTCTCGCCCGAGACGATGACGCGGAAGCCGCCGTCCTTGATCGAGCCGCGCGAGAAGAGCCCGCCGCGCAGGCCGATCATCGAGTACTCGCCGAGCGTCTCGTCGTAATAGAAGCAGACCCAGCCGGGCGTGATCTCGTCGGTCGAGATGTTGTCGATGAGCTTGGGGCCCTCGCCGCGCGCGATGGCGGCCACCATCTCTGGCGGCAGGTCTTCACCCGCGAGCTGTTTCTTCAGGAGCTCCTGATCCTCGGTCAGAAAGAGGACGCGACCTTCGAGCCGAAACGAACCGGAGCGGGCCATCCATCACCTCGATGGAAGAACCGTACAGGAGCACCGCCCATGCCGGACGTGACCTCCCGCACCCTCGCGGGCCGCAGGGGGTCAGCGCGCGACGATTCGCGGCCAGGCGGCCAGGAGCACGACGACGCACGATCGACCTTCGCGATCCTCGGCGGTGCCGATGCCGACGTCGGTGAAGCGTCTATCGACGAGCGCGCCGCGGTGCGACGGGCTCTCCACGAGCGCGACCACGGCGTGCGCCCGGTCCGTGCCGCGGGAGACGACCTCCCCGACGTGCCTCGCGACCAGGCCTTCTCCGCGCAGGCGCGCGCTGGGGTCCTGTCCGGCCTCGAGCTCATGCACCACCTCGCCGGCCTCGCAGACGTCCTCGGCGTGCTGCGCCGCGAGGCCATCGAGCAGGTGGTTCGGCCGGAGCGGGCCCACGCTCGCCTCGCGCCGGAGCGCCGAAACGCGCGTCCTGGGATCGACCGACGTGCCGCCGAGCTGGGCATCGCGCTGACCGAGCACGCGCTCGGCGACCGGTCGGGGCCCGGCGGGGCCACGGGCGACGACCTGCACGCGGACGGCCTCGACGTCGTCCGGGATCGAGGCCTCGAACGAGGGGGCGGTCAGCTCGACGACGGTGATCTCGCCGTGCGCGTCCTCGGTGTAGAGCAGCGGGTGCGTCCAGCCCGCGGCGAGGTGACCCGCGACGTGCGTGCCCTCGACCGTCAGCGTGGCTACCGCCGGTGCGGCGATGAAGATGCGTCGATCTCCCACGCGCGCTTCGCCGCACGCGAGCGGTGTCTCGCCGCGGTCGACCAGGGCGGTGGCCCAGCGAGAGATCCGCGGGAAGTCGTCCTCGGCGACCGAGATCGCGTGCGCGCGCGGCGCCTCGGAGCCCGCCTCGTGGACGATGCGCATCAGCGTCTCCTCGCTCGGCGCGCTCTCGAGGGCGAGCATCGCGGCGGCCTGCGTGAGGCGAGGGTCCTCCGTGCAGGGGATGTTCTGCGCGAGGGCAGCCGAGGGGATCGAGGCGAGCGCGAGGGCGGCGAGGAGGGTACGCACGTCCCGGAGGCTCGCTCCGCCGGCCACCACGCCGCCAGAAAGTGACGAGCTGGCCCGGGTGAGGCCTTGGGCGCAGCGTGGCGGCGAGCGCGCTCTCTGCCGCCCGCGGCGGCGATTGGGACGGTCGTGCTAGACCCCGGAGCGATGCTGAAGCTCGCCGTCCTGATCTCCGGCGCCGGTTCGAACCTCCGCGCGATCCTCGGTGCGATCGACGAGGAGCGCTGCGACGCCGAGGTGATCGCCGTGCTCTCCGATCGGGATGCCGACGGCCTCGCGCAGGCCACCGACCGCGGCATCCCGACCGCGATCGTTCGCCCGAAGGATCATGTCGATCGCGCCGCGTGGGACGCTGCGCTCGCGGCCAAGGTCGCCTCCTTCGCGCCTGATCTCGTCGTCTGCGCGGGCTTCATGCGCATCGTCGGGCCCAACATGATCGCTGCGTTCACGCACCGGATCGTCAACGTTCATCCGGCCCTCCTGCCTTCGTTTCCCGGCACGGACGGCGCGGCGCAGGCGATCGCGAAGGGCGTTCGTATCGCGGGCTGCACCGTACACCTCGTGGACGCAGGCGTGGACACCGGGCCCATCCTCGCGCAGGCCGCCGTGCCGGTCCTCCCCGGCGACGACGCACACTCGCTCCAGGCGCGCATCCAGATCCACGAGCATCGCTTGCTGCCCGCGGTGATCGACGCGGTGGCGCGCGGCACGATCCTGCTCGGGGAGCGTCCCACGTTCACGCGCGCCGACGTCTTTCGAGCCGACGACTCGCTCGTCTCGCCACGACCGAGCCGCGACCCTTCGTGAGCAACGTGTCGCTGGTCGTCATCTGCGTCTTCGGCGCTCTGATGCTCGTCGGCCTCCAGGTCATGTCCCGCCGAGCGGACTGGCTCAGAGAAGCCCGAGTCGCGTCGACACCGGTCGGCGAGCGCCGAGCCACGCTGCCCGCCCTCATCGAGGCGCCCGCCCAAGCCCAAGCCCAAGCCCAAGCCCAAGCCCAAGCCCAAGCCCAAGCCCGGCCTCGTCCGACGGGCTATCGCGCGCCGTCCTCGCCGCCGCCCAAGCCGCTCGCCAGTCGCAAGCTTCCCGACTTCGACGCGAGCCGAGACCGCGGCCGGAACATGAAGGTGCTCCACGAGCTCACTGTGCTGGCCGTGCGCGTGCCGCTCGCGCTGGGCACGTTGGTCATCGTCCGGATCGAAGCGTCCCAGGAGGGCGACCTCGTCGTGCTCCGCGTGTTCGCTCTCGAGCCCGACCGCCCGATCGCGGACTGGCGCGAACGGCTCGAGCTCGCGCTGGATCCGATCCTCGACCTCCTCCTCGAGGAGCTCACCGGCGTGGCCCCGCCCAAGATCCCGCGCACTCGCGTCGCGGTCGAGCTGGATGATCCGGACGACCTGGCTGCGCGGAAGGCGCTCGATCGGCGAGGCTGGCCGCAGGACTGAGCGCGGGCCGAGCCCGTCCCGCTCACCTACAATGGCCGAGGTGAGCGGGGCGGTCATCGGCGCGGTCTTCGTCGTTGTGGCGCTCCTCTGGGGCTACTTTTCCGGGATGATCGCTAGCCCGATCTGGCACTTCAGGGCCCGCGACGGCCAGATTCCCGTGGGCGAGCGGAAGGTGACGCTGCCCGCGCGGCCCGAGACGAACGATTGGACCGCGGCGACCACGGGCTATCGCGGTGTGCAGTACGTCCGTCCTCGGAGGCGGGGCGCGGTCTCGCTCGATCCCTCGCGGGACCGTGGCCCCGACGTGCGCGTTCTTCCCGGCAACCGGGCGCTCGCTGTCCGTATCAAGGCGGGCCGCGCCTACGTCCTCGTCCGAATCGAGGCTGCCCGCGAAGGCGAGGACGTCGTCGCGCGCGCGTTCGCGTGCACGCCTGACGAGCAGCACGCCGACTGGCGTGAGCAGGTCACGCGCACCCTCGCGCCGTTCATGGACAGCCTGCTCCAGGAGATGACTGGCCTACGCCCGGTCGAGGTCTGGAAGGCGCGCGTCGACATCGAGACCGACGAGGACGAGCCCCAGGAGCGACGAGCGACACACCGGCGGGGCTGGCCGAAGGACTGAACGACAGGGGGCCGAGCCGGTCCGCCTCGCCTACACTGGCCGCCGAGGTCCCCGTGTCCGAGATCCCGAGCGAGCATCCCTACGCACCCTTTCTGCACCTCGTGCAGAAGCCCTCACGCTACGTCGGCGGCGAGCACGGCGAGGTGCGGAAGTCTGCGGCCGAGATCGACGCGCGCTTCTGCCTCGCGTTTCCGGACGTCTACGACATCGGGATGAGCCACCTCGGGTTCAAGATCCTCTACGGCATCTTGAACGCGCACCCGCGGCTCGCCGCAGAGCGCTGCTACACGCCCTGGCCCGACATGGAGAGCGAGCTCCGCGCGCGGAAGCAGCCCCTCCGCTCGCTCGAGACCGCGCTCCCGCTGCGCGAGTTCGACGCCGTCGGCTTCTCGCTCCAGTTCGAGCTCACGTACACGAACGTGCTGACGATGCTCGATCTCGGCGGCATCCCGTTACGTAGCGTCGATCGCGGCGAGGACGATCCGCTGATCATCGTCGGCGGGCCCGTCGCGACGCACGCCGAGCCTCTCTCGCCGTTCTTCGACGTCGCGCTCATCGGCGACGGCGAGCAGAAGACGCCCGAGCTCTTGCTCGCCTGGGCCGCGCTGAAGAAGGCCGGCGTCCCGCGGCGCGAGCGCCTCATCGCGATCGCGAAGCTCGGCGGGCTCTACGTGCCCTCGCTCTACGAGACGGAGCTCTGCAGCGACACGGGCATGCAGGTCGTCAAGCAGCCGTCGGACCCTGCCCTGCCCTTCCCGGTCGAGCGCGCCTTCGTCGCCAACATCGACGAGTACCCGTTCCCGAGCGGCGGCCCGGTGTCGTCGACCGAGACCATCTTCGATCGCGTCTCGGTCGAGATCGCGCGCGGCTGCACCGAGGGGTGCCGCTTCTGTCAGGCGGGGATGATCTACCGCCCCGTTCGAGAGCGCTCGCCCGAGAGCATCGTCGAGACGATCACGAATGCGGTGACCGACGGCGGCTACGATGAGGCCTCGCTCACCTCGCTCTCGACCGCCGACTACAGCGCCATCAACCCGCTTGTGAAGGCGGTGATGAAGAAGTTCGAGAAGGAGCGCATCGCGCTCAGCGTCTCGAGCCTCCGCGCGTACGGCCTCGACGAGGAGCTGCTCGACGAGATCCGCAAGGTGCGCGCGACGGGCCTGACGTTCGCGCCCGAAGCCGGGTCGCAGCGCATGCGAGACGTGGTGAACAAGAACATCACCGAAGAGCAGCTGATGACGACGGCCGAGCGCGTGTTCTCGCGCGGTTGGTCGAAGATGAAGCTCTACTTCATGATCGGGCTGCCGACGGAGGAAGAGGAAGACGTCCGAGCGATCGTGCAGACGGGAGACCGCGCCTGGCAGGTCGGTAAGCGGGCGCAGAAGGGGCGCGGCCCCGACGTCACGGTCTCCGTCTCGATCCACGTGCCGAAGCCGCACACGCCCTTCCAGTGGTGCGCGATGGACGGCAAGGAGACCGTCCTCGTGAAGCAGGGCTGGCTCAAGGAAGAGATCAGGAGCGCGGACCAGAAGGTGAAGCTGCGCATGCACGGCTCGGACGGGAGCTGGCTCGAAGGCGTGCTCGCGCGCGGCGACCGAACGCTCGCCGACGTGATCGAGGGCGCGTGGAAGAACGGCGCGCGCTTCGACTCCTGGGAGGAGCACCTCCGCTGGGACGCGTGGGCGAAGGCGATCGAGGACGCGAACGTCGACCCGACCGTCTTCCTCGGCACGATCCCGGTCACCGCACGACTGCCCTGGGATCACATCTCCGTCGGCCTCGAGGACGGCTTCCTCGCGCGCGAGTACAAGAAGGCGCTCCAGAGCCGCCTCTCGCCGCCCTGCGGGAAGATCGCGGGCGCGTTCGTGCACGCGACGAACCTGAGGGACGCGACCGCGGAGACGAAGAAGCTCGTCTGCTACGACTGCGGCGTCGCGTGCGACATGAGCGCGATGCGCGAGGAGCGCCTCGTCTTCCTGAAGAACCTGAAGGCCGTCGAGCCGCCCGCGCCGCGTCCCGAGCGCGTGCCCGGCGTGAAGGTGCAGCCGCTCCATCGCGTGAAGCCGCCGCTGCTCGACCAGGGCGCCAAGCAGCGGGTGCGCCTGCACTACCGGAAGCTCGGCCGCGCGGCGTATCGCGGTCACCTCGATCTCGTCCGCGTCCTGCCGCGCGTGTTCCGCCGCATCGGGCTGCCGCTGCGCTACTCGCAGGGCTTTCACCCGAAGCCCGAGATGGTCTTCGGGCCTGCGCTCTCGCTCGGCATCGCGAGCCTCGCGGAGTACGTCGATCTCACGATCGACACCGGGCGCGACTTCACGCTGGTCGACTGCGTCGAGCGGCTGAACGCGGTCACGGAAGATGGGCTCGTCTTCGTGGAGGCGGCGGAGCTGGGCGGCAACGATCCCGGCATCAACAAGGTCATCCAAGAGGCGGAGTACGTGGTTGGTGTGCCGCACGGCGCCTTCGCCGAGCTCGGGCTCTCCTCCGTCGAGGCGCTGCGCGCGCGCATCGAAGAACGCCGGGCCGGGCCGCTCGAGGTGATGCGTCAGCTCGAGGATGGCCTGAGCAAGAAGATCGACGTCTCTCGCTGGCTCGAAGAGGTCGAGGTCGGGGTGGGCGGAGACCTGCTCGCCGAGGCCGGCATCGTCGGCAACCTCGTCCCGATCCGCCTCCTCATCCGGATCACCGGCGAGGGCAGCGGCAAGGCGAGCGAAGCGATCGACGCGCTGCTCGGCGCCCGCGAGCGCGGGCTGCGCGAGACGCCGTGCCGGATCGTCCGCGTCGCCGTGCGGAACGAGAAGCGCGCCACACCGATGCAGCTCGAGCTCTGCCGCAAGCCGCGCAGCGCGGACGCCCTTCCCGTCGAGCCGGTCGTGACCGTCGATCTCTGACGGCGGCGGCTCAGGATCTCTCGCGTCGACGGCGAGCGGTGACGTGGAGCGCGAGGAGCGCAGCGAGCGCGAGACCGCCGTGGCGTCCGCGCGCGCCGACGCCGCAGCTGCTCCCACCGCCGCCCGGCGTCGCGCCGGCATCCAGCCCGGTCGCGGTCGCATCGAGCCCGCCAGCGTCGTGTGGCGTGCCGCGCACCCAGCCGCCTCGCGCGGCGCAGCAACGCAGACGCGGGAGCTGCCGCGCGGGTCGCTCAGTCGGGTGGGCCCAGGAGCGCGGTCGCCACGTCGCGCGCGCCACGTGCGCGCTTCAGATCCCGTGCGAGATCGATCCAGGGCGCTGCCAGCACCGCGAGCGGGTTCCACGTCTCGACCGGTCGCGTCCAGCCGTAGACGGGCGTGACGTCCGCGCGCTCGGCCGCGTACGTCCCGAAGAGGCGATCGAAGATCACGAGCACGCCGCCGAAGTTCTTGTCGAGGTACTGCGGGTTCGTGCCGTGGTGCACGCGGTGCGCGGAAGGTGTGTTGAGGATGCCCTCGATGGGACCGAGGGGCGGGATCCACGCTGCGTGCAGCCAGATCTGGTAGATGAGGCTCACTCCGTAGGCGGTCGCGATGAGCTCGGGCGCGAAGCCGAGCCACGCGAGCGGCGAGAGGAAGACGAGCGTGAAGGTGAGCTTCCCCGTCCAGCCGAGGCGGTAGCCGGCCGCGATGTTCACCTCGCTCGAGGAGTGATGCACCGCGTGCGAGGTCCAGAGCCAGCGCACGCGATGGCTGCAGCGATGCGACGCGTAGTGACCGAGCTCGAGACCGAGGAACAGCAGCGTGTAGCTCCACCACGCGCGCGGCATCTCGAACAGCCGATGCTCGAACAGCCACGCTGCGAACGGAAGCGTGAGCCAGAGCGGCACGAGGTCGGTGAGCCTCCGCCCCGTCGCGATCCCGAGCGACACGAACGCGCCGCGCCAGTCGTACGCACGCCCGAGCACGAAGGTGAGCACGATGCCCTCGGCCGTCGCGGCGATGATCGCGACCAGCGCCGCCGCGAGGTAGAGGACCTGAAGCGTGTCATCCATCGGCACGCCGATGGTGCCCGAGCCCCGCATCTCCGCGCTATGACGGACGCATGGAAGCGCTCGATTCGCGCAAGATGACGTACGACGAGTACCGCACATTCGAGGAGGCGAGCGCGGAGAAGCACGAGTACGTCAACGGCGAGGTCGGCAGCGCCTGTCGCGCCGAGCGAGATCCGCATCGACTCCATCGGCGCGACCCTCACCCTCGACGACGTCTACGCACGGCTCGAAGAGAGCTAGCGCGGCGGCGTGCTCGGGCGCGTGCGGCGCAGCTTCCGCGCGAGGAGGAACGCCATCTCGAGCGACTGCCGGTAGTTCAGCCGAGGGTCGCAGGCCGTCGCGTACGCGGTCTCGAGGTCGGCCTCGGTGAGGTCGTCCGCGCCGCCGGTGCACTCGGTGACGTCCTCACCGGTCAGCTCGAAGTGAACGCCTCCGAAGACGGTTCCGCTGGCCGCGTGGAGATCGCTCGTCAGCTCGAGCTCCTTCAGGATCGCATCGAAGGGGCGCGTCTTGCGGCCGGAGGCCGTGGTGATCGAGTTGCCGTGCATCGGATCGCAGATGAAGAGCGCGCGCCGTCCGCTCGCACGGACCGCGTCCAGGATGGGAGGGAGGGCGCGCTCGACGTTCGCGACGCCCATGCGCGTGATGAGCACGAGCTTGCCGGGCTCGTCCGTCGGGCTCAGGACCTCCATCAGCCGCACGACCTCGTCCGGCCGCGCCGACGGGCCGAGCTTCACGCCGACCGGGTTCCGGATGCCGCGGAAGAACTCGACGTGCGCGCCGTCCAGGCGCCGTGTGCGCTCGCCGATCCACGGCATGTGCGTCGTCAGGCAGTAGTAGCCCTCGCGCCTCGGAACGGGCCGGGTCTGCGCAGCCTCGTACTCGAGGCTCAGCCCCTCGTGCGAGGAGTAGAGCTCGACGCGGCTGAGCTCCTCGATGCTGGTCTCGCCGAGCGCTTCCATGAAGCGCAGGGCCTCCGCGAGCTGAGCGCTCGTGCGCTGGTACTCCTCCCGAAGCTCTGCGGGCAGCCGCGCGCTCTCGCTGAACGAGAGATCCCACTGCTCGGGGTGATGCAGATCGGCGAAGCCGCCGGCCGTCAGGGAGCGGATGAAGTTGATGGTCATCGCGGCGTGCTGGTAGCCGTCGAGGAGCAGCTTCGGATCCGGCGTGCGCGCTTCGAGCGTGAACTCGGCGCGGTTCACGAGATCACCGAAGTAGTTCGGGAGCGTCGTCTCGCGTCCGGCGATTACGCGCGTCTCCGTCGCCACGTTCCGCGGCTTGGCGTACTGTCCGGCGAAGCGCCCGACGCGGACGATCGGCTTGCGCGCGCCGTGCACCAGCACGAGCGACATCTGCAGCAGGATCTTCAGCTTCGCCGAGATGACCTGCGACTGGCACTCGGCGAGCGTCTCGGCGCAGTCCCCGCCCTGGAGGACGAAGCGCTTCCCCTCCTGGGCCTCGGCGAGCAACGTCTTGAGCCGCTCGATCTCCCACGACGTGACGAGCGGCGGGAGCGTGCGGAGCCGCGCGATCACCGTCTCGAGCGCGTCCGCATCCGGATACGTGATGCCCTGCTCGATCGGGCGCGCGCGAAACGACGTGGGGCTCCAGGCGCTCATGCCGCTCAGACGCTGGACGCAGCGCCGTCCATCGGGCCGATGTCTTCACCGCTCTGGACGAAGAAGGCCTCGCCGTAGATCGCGAGGAGCTCGAGCGCCTTGTCCATGTCCTCGTAGGAGTGGCCGCGCGTCACGTTCACGCGCAGACGCTCTTCGCCCGTCTTCACGCCGGGATACGTGATCGGCACCATCATCACGCCGTTCGCCATCAAGGCCACGTGCATGAAGAGCGCCTTGCGCTCGTCCCGGCACATCACCGGCATGATGTGCGTGTTCGAGTGACCGAGATCGAAGCCCGCCTTCTTCAGGCCGGCGCGCATGTACTCGGCCTTCGCCTTGAGCTCTGCCACGAGGGCCGGCCCATCCGCCTCGAGCATGTCGAGGATGGTGGCGGCCGCCGCGACGATCGGCACCGGAAGCGTCGCGGAGAAGAGGAACGAACGCGCGCGATGCTTGATGTGATCGACCACCTCCTCGTCGCCGAGGATGATCCCGCCGATCCCACCGAACGTCTTGCTGAACGTGCTCACGATCACGAGCTTCTCGGTCGGGAACGTCCCTTCGAGGCCGTGCTCCTCGAGGATCCCGCGGCCGTTCGTTCCGAGCGTTCCCGTCCCGTGCGCGTCGTCGAGCACCACGCACGCGTCGTGCGCGGCGCAGGTCTCGAGGATGGCCTTGATGTTCGCCTGATCCCCATCGAGCGAGTAGACGCCCTCGATCAGAACGAGCGCGTTCTTCTTCTCGCGCGTCCGGAGCACGCGATCGAGCGAGCGCGCCGAGTTGTGGTTGAAGAAGCGGATCTCGGAGCCGTTCTTCGGCACGCCGCCCGCGAGGAACGCCCCGTCGAGGATGCAGGCATGGCTGAGCTGATCGAGGACGAGCGTGGTGTCCACGTCGGCAAGCGACATGATCGTGCCGACCATCGCCTGGTACCCGGTCGTCGTGATGAGGCAGCTCGGAAACTTGAACCAGCGCGCGAGCCGCTCCTCGAGCTCGACGTGCGCGACGGTCGTCGCCTGTACGCGCGAGCTCGAGAGGCCGCACGCGTAGAGGTCGACGGCGGCCTTGGCGGCCTCCTTCACCTTCGGATGGTTCGTCAGTCCGAGGTAGTCGTTCGAGCTGAAGTTCACGAGCGGCTCGCCAGCGATCGTCGTGTGCAGCCCACCCGACTCGAACGGCTTGAAGAACGGATAGACCTGCTTCTCGCGCGCCTCGCGGATGCGGGCCAGCTCGGCGTGCGCCTTGTCTTTGATCCAGCTCATGGCGCGCCGTTCCTAGCGTTTGCCGGCGCGAGCTTCAACGCGAACGGCCCTTCGCAGTCCGGGGAAAGGCGCTACCGCGGCTTCACGCCTGGCCTCGCCTCACGCTTCACGCCCGGCGCAGCACGACGGCGCTGACGTTTCCGTAGTACCCGACGGCGGTGACCACCACGACGCGCGTCTCCGCCTTCACCCGGCCCTGCACGATGGGGCCGACGGGCGCGCCACCGAGCCAGGCCACCGCGGCGGCCATCCCCATCGCAGGAGCGCCGGCGAAGGCCTCTCCCCACATCGCCTTCGGGGCCGCGACGGCGACGCCCGGGCCGAGGACCCGCTCGATCGCGTGCAGCTCGGCGACGTCGTAGCGCGAGAGGCCGGAGCAGCTCGAGCAGACGGCGTCGACCGCCGTCCGCGCGAGGCCCGCGTCGTCGAGAGCCAGACGGATGGCGCGCGCGACGGAGACCGGGCTGGCGTTCAGGAGCAGCGCCTCGTTCGTCGGCGCCTCGAACGCCGTCCCGTAGCCCGCGATCACGGCGCGCACGTTGGCGCCGCGCGCCTCGGCCTCGTCGCGCCGCTCGACCACCGCGTACATACAGCCCTCGCCCAGGTGGATCCCCGTCGAGTCCGCGCTCGCAGGCTCGCTGCACGCGTTGCCTTCGGCGAGCGCGTCGAGCTTCTGAAACGCGACGTAGAGCCCCTCGGAGAGCACGTCCCCCCCACCGACGAGGAACGCGTCGGCGCGCCGATGCGCGAGGTGCGTCTCGCACGTCAGGACGGCGTCGAGCGCGCCGCAGTTCCCATCCACGACCGTCGCGTTCGGCGCGCGGAGGTCTTCCCAGATGCTCACGTAGCCGGCGGCCGCGTTGATGACGGTGTTCGGAAAGCGCGCCGGGTTGATGTAGCGAGGGTCCTCGAGCTCGGCGACGAGGTTCAGCTCGGTGATGGAGTCGAGCGATCCGTACGCTGTCGAGGAGCAGATGCCGATCTGGTCGGGGCGGAGCGGGCCCACGAACTTGCCGTCCTTCTTCAGCCCGGCGTCCTCGAGCGCGCGCTTCGCCGCCACGATCAGGAACTTCGTCAGCCGATCGAAGTTGCGGTGACCCTTCTCGCCGAGGAGCGCGTTCGCATCGAACCCGCGCACCTCCGCCACGCGTGCGTGCGGGAGCTTGTCGATCGGAAGCGCCGTGATGGGGCCGCCGAAGGCCTTCGCGCGCGCAGCGTCCGTGTCGTCGAACGCTGCAGCGAACGCCGGAAAATCGAGCGCGAACGGCGTGACGGTCCCGAGCCCGGTGATGGCGAGCGGCTTCATACGAGCGGCGGGCGTATCACGGCCACCTTGGGGGCGGAAGGCGCGCCTGCCTCAGTACGCGATGCGCTTCAGGAACGCGGCGATCAGGTGGTTCGCCTCGCTCGGGCGCTCCCACGCCGAGAGGTGCCCCGCGCCTCCGATGAGCTCGAGCGTCGCGCCCGGGATGGCATCGGCGATCGTCCGCGACCGATCGACGGGGGTCGCCACGTCGTCGGCGCCGCACACCACGAGCGTCGGCACGCGGATCTCCGGCAGTCGCGGGCGCAGATCCTTTCGCCCGAAGATGACCGCGTCGACCGCGTGGCCGACCGAGCGAGGATCCATGGCCGAGAGCCTCTCGCGAAACGTGAGCACGAGCTCGGGCCGGCTCGCGCGGGTCGCGCGCGAGAAGAAGATCGGCTCCATGCGGTCGAGCAGGATCGGCACCGTGCCGATGCGGCGCGCGATCGCCGACAGGATGAGATACGAAGGGAGCTTCCGCCGCGACTCGGCGTGCGTGCTGGTGTCGAAGAGCACGAGGCCGGCGAGGAGCGAGGGCGCGCGGAGCGCGATGCGCATCCCGACCATCCCGCCCCACGAGAGGCCGATCCAGACGCAGCGCTCGATGCCGAGCTGACCGAGCACCTCGAGCGCCGCATCGACGGAGTCGTCCATCGTGTACGCGTGCTTGGTCGGCGCGCTCCGCCCGTGCCCCGGTGCGTCGATGTTCACGACGCGGTAGCGGCCCTCGAGCGCCAGGACGACCTGGTCCCACATGCCGCCGTCACACAACAGCGAGTGCCAGAGGCAGATCGCGGGCCCTTCGCCGCGTACGTCGACGAAGAGGCGGCCGCAGCGGGTGTCGATCAGCACCTGGGTCCGCCTTCAGGCATCGAAGAGCCCGAGCGCCCAGCGCAGCGTGTCGCGATCGATGTTGTGACCGCTGTGGACGATCACGACCTTCTTCCCGCGCAGCTCCTTTTGCATCTTGTAGGCCGCCGCGTACGAGGCCGCCGCGGCGCCCTCGGCGGCGTTGTGCGTGCCCTCCAGCGCCATCTTCACGGCGTCCTGCATCTCGCTCTCCGACACGCGGACGATGCCGTCCAGCTTGTGCTCGGAGAGGATCCGGAACGGGATCTCGAACGCGTAGCGCGTCGCGAGACCGTCCGCGAACGTGTCCGCACGCTCCACGGTGACGAGCTTCCCCTGCTCGAGCGAGCGCGCGAGCGCATCGGCGCGCTCGGCCTGGACCCCGTAGATCTTCATCTCCGGCCGCAACGTGCGCAGGGCGGTCACGGTCCCGGAGATCAGGCTTCCGCCGCCGATCGGGACGAAGATCGCGTCTGCATCGGGGAGCTCTTCGGCGATCTCCATCGCGTACGTGCCCACCCCGGCGATGAGGAGCGGCTCGTTGGCCGGGTGCACGTAGCGGAGCGTCTCGTTCTTCGCGCGCGCTTCGGCTTCGCTCCGCGCCTCGTCGAAGTCACGCCCGTGCTCGACGATCTCGGCGCCGAGCGTCTGCATGATCGCGACCTTCTCGGGATTGTTCCCCTTCGGGACGTAGATGATCGCGCGTGAGCCGAAGGCCTTCGCCGCCCACGCGATCGAGAGCCCGTGGTTGCCGCGCGTCGCGGTGATCACGCCGCGCGCGCGCTGGTGATCCGAGAGGTTCGCGAACAGGTTCACACCGCCGCGCACCTTGAACGCGCCGATCGGAAGGTGGTTCTCGTGCTTCACGAAGCAGTCGAACCCCCAGCGGGCCGAGAGAAGCGAGTAGCGATAGAGAGGCGTGCGCGGGAGCCATCGATGGACGACGGGCCAGGCGCGCAGGATGTCCTGGAAGGTGACCGGCATGAGCGCGCGAGAGTAACCTGCTGGCGCCGGAAGCGAGTGGTGCGAAAGATCGCTCGCCGAGAGAACCCCAGTGGGCGGAAAGGGGAGCGCTCTTGCGCTGGTGCGGGGTGCGTGCCATAAGCCCATCGATCCGTTCCGCTCCGCGCGTCTCCCGTGGTGGGGAGGCGCTGCCTCGGTGGATCCTCGAGACCCCGGCCGACGCCGTCCCAGGGTTGGGCCATCAAGGGCCCCGAGGATCGCAGGAGCGCTGGATCTCGAGGCACTTGCCGACCGGCACCGACCCGGCTGCAGCAGAGACCGTGTGACAGAGGCGCCGATCGGGCCCGCGAGAGATGGCGAGATCGCCGTCGAACGCAGGCATACGCGGGGCCGAGAGGATCCTGAGGACGCATGGCTGACAACCCCACGGAGGACTTCGAGAACGATGGCGCGCTGCTGCCGTTCGACGACGCCGATGCTCCGGACGACGACGACGAAGACGAGGACGACGACGAGAGCGACGAAGGCGACGGCGAAGGGGAACCGCAGCGCGGCCCGGAGATCGGACGTGCGCGCCGCCGCAGTCCGGAGCCGAGCGTCGAGCGCGTCCTCGATCCGAGCCGCGTCGCGACCCACCTCGCGAAGTTCTCCGACCGTGCGATCCAGCGCGTCGTCGGCGGCAACGCGTTCCTCCGCGGGCGTCAGTACGCGCGGCGCGGCGACGTGCTCGATCTGGGGACCGACGGCTCCGCCGCGATGGCCCACATCCACGTCAAGCAGGACACCTACGAGCCTCGCGTCACGCTCAACGACGATCTCAGCTGGGCCTCCTCGTGCACGTGTCCAGGCTTTCGCGGCCCGTCGGCGCACTGCAAGCACGTGGCTGCATTGCTGGTCGCGCTCCGCGATCGCGAGCGGCCACCGCGCCCGAAGCCGGGCGACGTCCCGACGCTCGAGGTGAAGACCCGTGAGGGAGCCTCTTCGAGCTCGGCCGAGCTCGCGCCCTCGATGGCTCACACTGTGTCGGTCGGGGGAAAGCGCCGCCGGTCACGGAGGCGCAGGCGCGGTGAAGGCGCCACGCACCTCGAGATGTTCGGCGCTCCGTCGGTCACCACGCTGCGCAGCGAGGGCCGCGATCTTCTCTCGCCGAGGGAGTCCCTTCGAGAAGTCGGCCTCACGCTGCGCGAAGGCCGCGAATCGGTCCGCGAGGGGCTGGGCGTGGGCGTGCGAGAGGGTCTCTCGCGATCGGAAGGCCCCGACGCACGGTCGATCTTCGACGCTTGGCTCCCGAGCCCCGACGAAGAGCGCAAGCCTCTCGATCTCGAGTTCCGGATGCAGGTCCGCTCGGCGTCGATCGCGATCACACCGGTCGTCGCGGGCACGCGCACGCCCGTGCCGATCGCCGACGCGCTGAGCGCCTGGAACGGCGTCGCTGCGACGATGCGCCCCGTGATGCGAACGCTCGCCCGGCACGCGACCCGGAGCGGCGCGGCCACGGCGGAGATCCGGGGCGAGGACGCCGCCGAGGTCCTCTCGATGCTGCGCGACAAGCGCGTGTTGCTCGAGCCGGCCTCGATGGAGCTCCGCTTCTCCGAGGAGCCGCTTCGGCCGCGCATCGAGCTGGATCAAGCCAACGGCAAGACCTGCCGCGTGCGCGTCGTGTTCGAGACGAAGAACGGTCTGCGTCGGTTCCCGCTCTCGAGCGGCGCCTGGTTCGAAGGGACGCCCGGCTGGCACGTGGACACCACCGAGGGCATCGCGCGAACCGTCTCGGAGCACGTCACGCCGGCCTGGCTCACACGGCTGTACCGTTCGCCCGCGCTCATCTCGCCGATCACGGAGCTGCCGCGGCTCCTCGGCGAGCTCCTCCCGAAGCTCGCTGCGCTCCTCAACGCGGAGCTTCCGGATCTCGCGCAGGTCGCCGACATCGTCGACGCGGCGCCGCGCTTCCGACTGCAGACCGACGGCGACATCCTCGAAGCTCGCGTGAAGCTCCAGGTCCGCTACGTCGACGGACCAAGCCACGAGCCGGGCTCGGAGCACCTCTTCGCCGTTCCCCCCGTCGGGCTGCCTGCGCCGCTCGCCGTCCTGCCACCGAAGGAGTCGAGCGCGCGAGCCCGCGTCGTTCGGCGCGACGTAGGCCTCGAGCTCGTCGCCCTTCAGCAGCTCCTCAGCCTCGGGCTGGTGGTCGACGAGTCCAGAGAGGGACTGATGGCGCACGGCGATGCCGCCATCGCGTTCTGGACGGAGGGGATCACGCAGCTCCCAGTCGAGTGGGAGAAGCTCGTCCCGGCCGATCTGCGCGCGGTGAGGATCCGCGACGCATCGGTCACGCCGCAGGTCCGCGTCGGGAGCGGCGTCGACTGGCTCTCGCTCGACGTCTCGTTCCTCGCGGACGGAGTCGCGGTCGACGAGGACGAGCTCAGGAGCGCCCTCGAGAAGGGGCGACGCCTCGTGAAGCTCCCGGACGGCACCTACGCGCCGCTCAAGGCCGAAGAGGTCAAGGAAGTGATGGAGCGCCTCGCGGAGCTCGTCGCTCAGTCCGGCCCCGGAAAGATCCCGCTCAACCAGGCCGGCCGCGTGCAGGAGCTGCTCCGCCTCGTCGGCAACAAGAGCGTGTCGCCGACGGCGAAGTCGCTCTTCGGCAAGCTCGAGGACTCGGCAGACATCGAGCAGATCGCCAAGCCGCGCACGCTCAAGGTCGACAAGTTCCGCGACTACCAGAAGCGCGGCTTCAGCTGGCTCGTCTTCCTCCACAACCTCGCGACGGGCGGCATCCTCGCCGACGACATGGGGCTCGGAAAGACGCTCCAGACGATCGCTCTCTTCTGCTGGGTGAAGAGCAAGCACAAGGACGGTCACAAGCCGACGCTCGTCGTCGCGCCGACCTCCGTCGTGCCGAACTGGGCCCGTGAGATCGAGAAGTTCGCGCCTTCGCTCTCGACGCTCGTCTGGCAAGGAACGGATCGCCATCAGAACCGCGCGCAGATCGAGGAGGTCGACGTCCTCATCACGAGCTACGCGCTGCTCCGTCGCGACGAGGAGCTGCTCCTCGAGCTCGACTTCCGCTACGTCATCCTCGACGAAGCCCAGCACATCAAGAACCCGCTCTCGGCGACCGCGCGAGCGGCCAAGAAGCTGAAGAGCGACCGTCGGCTCGCGCTGACAGGGACGCCGATCGAGAACCGTCTCAGCGAGATCTGGTCGATCCTCGACTTCGTCTCTCCCGGCGTCCTGGGATCGCTCAAGGCCTTCGAGGAGAAGTACGCGCGCCCCGTGGAGCGAGGCGACGAGGAGACCATCCGGAAGCTTCGCGCGATCGTGAAGCCGCTCGTCCTGCGTCGCACGAAGGCGGAGGTCGCGCCCGAGCTGCCTGCGAAGATCGAGCAGGAGATGATCGTCCCGCTCGCGGAAGAGCAGAGCAAGCTCTACAAGCAGATGCTGGCGCGCATCCGGGCCAGCCTCTTGAGCGAGGTCGACAAGGTCGGCGTCGCCAAGTCGCAGATCCAGATCCTCGCAGCGCTCACCCGGCTCCGTCAGGCTGCGTGCGACCCGCGTCTCACGAAGCTCAACGGCGAGTGGTCGGACGAGACGAGCGGCAAGCTCGCCGCGCTCCGCGAGCTCGTCTCCGAGGCCGTGCAGGGCGGCCACCGCGTGCTGGTGTTCTCGCAGTTCGTCGAGATGCTCAAGCTCATCAAGGACGCGATGGACGAGGACAAGATCGTCTACGAGTACCTCGACGGCTCGACGAAGGACCGACAGCAGCGCGTCGACCACTTCAACGATGACGAGTCGGTCAACGCCTTCCTCATCTCGCTGAAGGCCGGCGGCACCGGCTTGAACCTCACCGGGGCCGACACCGTCGTGCACTTCGATCCGTGGTGGAACCCGGCGGTCGAGGACCAGGCGACCGACCGCGCGCACCGCATCGGCCAGTCGAAGGTCGTCAGCGTGTACCGCCTGATCGCCAAGGGGACCGTCGAGGAGAAGATCCTCCAGCTGAGCGACAAGAAGCGCTCGTTGATGGAGAACGTCCTCTCGACCGAAGGCACCGCGCTCAAGGGCCTCACCAAGGGCGACATCG
>JBBSAT010000096.1:0-23681 GCA_038252025.1 Polyangiales bacterium
CGAGGCCGGCCTCGGCGAAGGCGGCGCGCGCCTCATCACGCGTGCCGATGCGCGAACGCTCCGGCGGGTGCAGCCGCACGTCCTTGATCATCACGTAGTTAAGAACCAACTGGATCGAGTCGAGCACCATCGCGCTCGTCGCGAGCTTGTGGGGCCAGAACACGACGACTTTGCTGCCCGGCTTCGTGACGCGGCCGAGCTCGTGGAAGAGCTTCTTGAGCTCCGCGCCCTCGAAGTGCTCGACCACGCCGAGGTTGTAGGCGCCGTCGAAGCTGTTGTCGGGGAAGGGCAGGTCGAGGATGTCGGCGTGCCTGACGGCCTTCGCCTTCGGGTTCTCGCGCGTGTAGCGAGAGAGCGCTTCGGGCGAGATGTCGACCGCCATGATGTCGACGTAGTCGTGGAGGTTGCCGTCCACCTGACCCGAGCCGCAGCCCGCGTGAAGGAGCTGCGCGCCTGGCGCGAACTCGCGGCGGATCGTCCTTGTCAGGTTGCTCTTGATGAAGGCGTTGCGGTACGCGGCCGCGATGAGGTCGTAGGCGAGGGCGCCGGGCTTGCTCTTCTTCTCCCAGTACTCGTCCCAGTTCTGCGGATCGTGGAGCTGTGGATCGACCATGTCGTCCATCGCCTTGCCGAGCCTGAACTGCGCCGGGTTCGCCGTGCGCGCGAGGTAGAGCTTGCCGAGCTGCTCGATGCTGCGCCGGATCTCGAGGAAGGACATCTTCGAGTGCCCGTACGTGCGCGCCGGCAGGACGATCGGGACCTCGACGATCGAGAGCTCGTTCTCCTGCATGATGAACATGCTCTGGAAGAAGAACGCGTAGCCGCGCTCGGTCACGATGTTGAAGATGCGGCGCGGGATCCGATCGAGACGGTAGACGCGGAAGGCGCCGGTCGCGTCGCTCGTCACGCCGAGCATCTTCTGGGTCACGAGGTGACCGAGGTGCGTCAGGCCGCGGCGCGGAAGGCTCCACCCGGGCAAGGAGTCCGGCGCCTGGAAGCGCGAGCCCGCGACGAAGTCCGCGTTCTCGGCGGCGCGGAGCAGGCGCGGGATGTCCGAAGGAGAGTGGGTGAAGTCGCAGTCCATCGTGATGAGGACGCGGTACTTCCGGTCGTACGCGTACGCGATCCCGTCGAGGTGCGCCGAGCCGATGCCGAGCTTGCCCGTGCGGTGGATGACGGAGAGCCTCGGATGGAGCTTTGCGAGCCCGTCGAGCACCTCTCCGGTGCCGTCGGGGGAGTTGTCGTCCATGAAGACGATGTCAGCGTCGAGCGGCAGGCGGAGGAGCTGCTCGACCATCGGGCCGACGTTCTCGCGCTCGTTGAAGGTCGGGATGAAGACCAGCGTGTCGGCGCTCATGAGACTCCTCCCGCGCGCGCCGCGGCGACGAGCCGCCGCACCATCTCTTCGAACGTGACGCTCGGCGCCCAGCCGGTCGCCTGCCGAAGCCGGGTGGCGTTTCCCACGAGCGGGGCGAGCTGCTTCGTGATCCGGCCCGGACGCTCGACCACGAAGGGGCGATGATCGAGGCCGACGGCCTGGAACGCGGCGGCGCAGAAGTCGTCGACGGTGTGCGGGATGCCGGTGGCGACCACGTAGTCGCCGGGCTCTCGCGTCTCGACGATGCGCTGCATCGCGGCGGTGTAGTCAGGGGCATAACCCCAGTCAACCACCGCGGAGAGGCTCCCGAGCTCCAGGGAGAAAGGCTCGCCAGCGCGCTGGGCCTCCGCGGCTCGAACGGCGCCGCGGGCGATCCGCTGGGACACGAAGCGCGCCGGGCGAAGCTCGGACTCGTGGTTGTAGAGGATGCCCGACGACACGTGGAGACCACGCGCCCGGAAGAAGCGGCCGATCTGGACGCCGGCGCTCTTCGTGATGCCGTACGCGTTGTCGGGCTGAAAGGGCGTCTCCTCGTTCTGGACGGGCGTCGGCGGAGTGCCGAACACGTGCGAGCTCGCCGCGTAGAAGAGATGCGCGGATGGCGCGTGGCGGCGCGTCGCCTCGAGCACGTTCAGCCAGCCGTCCACGTGGACCGCCAAGCTCTGTGCGAAGAGGTCGGCGAGGTTCTGCTCGACGTCGTCCTCGGAGCTATGGTGGAAGGCCGCGAGATAGAAGATCGCGTCGGGCTCGAAGCCGGAGATGAGCGCGTCGACCTGCTCGCGACGTAGCAGATCGGTCTCGGGCAGCGCGGGGAGCGCTCCGCCCTCGAGCGTGACGACGCCGCGATCGATCCCGGCCACGGCGAGCCCGCGCCGGGCGAGCTGCTGCGTGAGGATGCGTCCGTCCTGCCCGGCGCTGCCGACGACGAGCGCGCGCTTCATGCGGGATGAAGCTCGATCTTCGGGAGCGGGAACAGGAGCTTGCCGCCGTGCGCGAAGAAGAGCTTCTCGCGCTCGATGAAGCCCGCACGGAAGTGCCACGGGAGGACGAAGAACACGTCCGGGCGCTGCGCGCGCGCCGCCTCCTCGGAGATGATCGGGATCTTCGAGCCGGGCGTGAAGCAGCCGAACTTGTCGGGGTTCACCTCGGCGATCGCGGGCAAGAGATCCTCCGTGATGCCGCAGTACTGGAGCACGACGTTGCCCTTCGTCGACGCGCCGAGGCCGAGGACGCGCGCACCGTCCTCCTTGAGCTGCGCGAGCATCGCGGGGAGCTCGACGCGGTGGCGCGCGACGGCCTCGGCGAACGTGGACCAGGTCGCGAGCGACCCGAGCGGCTTCTCCTCGGCGAGCAGGGCCTCGACGATCGGTGCATCGCCCGTGCCCTTCTCGATCGTCACGGCGAAGCTGCCGCCGTTCACGTCGTTGAGCTCGACGTCGGTGATGCGGAGGCCTGCGCGCGAGGTCATCCAGCGGAGCTGCGTCAGCGCGTAGTACTCGACGTGCTCGTGGCAGGCCGTGTCGTAGCCCATCGTGCGCAGCATCGAGGGCAGGTAGCTCTGCTCGAGGTGCCAGATGCCGTCGTCAGCGAGCACGGACGCGACGTCCTTCACGAACTGCATCGGCGACGGCAGGTCGTAGAACATCGAGATGCTCGTGACGATGCGCGCCTTCCGATCCCCCATCACGGCGCGGTAGCTCTGGGCCGTGAAGAACTCGGCGACCTTCTGGATGTGCGCCGGGTAGTAGTGCCCGAACTTCTTGATGGTCGGGTCGATGCCGAGCAGCGAGAGGTCTTCGGGATACTGCGAGAGCGTGGTGCCGTCGTTGGCGCCGATGTCGAGCACGACGTCGCCTGCCTCGAGCGGACGCCGCTTCGTGAGCCAAGCGACCTTCTGGGCGAGGTGCTTGACCATCGAGCGGTTGAGCGCGCTTCGATAGCCGTAGTTGTCGCCGTACATCTCGCCGAGGTCGTAGTCGTGCGCGAGCTGGACGAGCTCGCAGCACCCCTCTTTGCCGTGGCACTTGAGCAGCTGGATCGGCCCGCTCAGGAGCTCGGTGTCCTTGTCTCGCGGGAAGACTCCGGTGAGCGCCTGCACGCCGAGATCGAGCACCTTCTCGAGCTGCGTGTTGCCGCAGATCCGGCACGCGGAGATCGCCTGATAGCCTCCGGAGGAGTCGAGCTTCGAGCCAGTCATCTCAGCGAACCTCTCGGGCCAGGACGTCGAGATCGGCGTCGACCATGAGCTTCACCAGATCGGCGAAGCGGGTCTTGGCCTCCCATCCGAGCAGGCGCTTGGCCTTGCTGGGATCGCCGAGGAGAACGTCGACCTCCGTCGGGCGCAGGTACTTCGGATCCACGACCACGTGCTCTTGCCAGTCGAGCCCGACGTGCGCGAACGCGTGCTCGCAGAACTCGCGCACGGTGTGCGTCTCGCCCGTGGCCACGACGTAGTCGTCCGGCTTTTCCTGCTGGAGCATCAGCCACATCGCTTCGACGTAGTCTTTCGCGTAGCCCCAGTCGCGCTTCGCATCGAGGTTGCCGAGAGCGAGCTGCTTGGCCTTGCCGAGCTTGATGGCCGCCACGCCGCGCGTGATCTTGCGCGTGACGAACGCCTCGCCGCGCCGCGGCGACTCGTGGTTGAAGAGGATGCCGTTGCACACGAACATCCCGTAGGCCTCGCGGTAGTTCACGCCGATCCAGTGCGCGTAGACCTTGGCGGCGGCGTACGGAGAGCGCGGATAGAAGCGCGTCTCCTCGTTCTGGGGGATCTCCTCGACGAGGCCGAACATCTCGGAGCTGCCGGCCTGGTAGAAGCGAGGGCTGAGGCCGGACTCGCGGATGGCCTCGAGGAGCCGCAGCGTTCCGACGCCCGCCGTCTCGGCGGTGTACTCCGGGATCTCGAAGCTCACCTTCACGTGGCTCTGCGCGCCGAGGTTGTAGATCTCGTCCGGACGGACCTCGCGGATCAGGCGGTTGATGCTCGATGCGTCCGTGAGGTCGCCGTAGTGCAGCCGGTGCGTGGTCGGCGTCTTCGTGTTGAAGAGGTGATCGATCCGCTGGCGGTTGAGGGAGCTGCTCCTCCGGACGACGCCGTGGACCTCGTAGCCCTTCTCGATGAGGAGCTCCGCGAGGTAGGAGCCGTCTTGCCCGGTGATGCCGGTGATCAGTGCGCGTTTCATGCCCAGCGTTCCGTTGGGGGACAAAGTGCGCGACGTCGTGTCTGACCGGGCCCAGAGCGTCAAGGGCGGGCGGGCGCCGCGTTCGGCTCGTCGCGCTCGGTCCTTTGCAGCGCGGCGGCCAGGCCGAGGCCGAGGACGAGGATCGCGAGGGCCGCGACCGGGTGCGGCCAGCACCAGCCCGCGAAGCTCACGAGGACAGCGCCGATGTGATCGCCGGCTGCGCCGAAGCGCGTGAGCCAGACGGATCCGTCGCGCACCCAGTACGCGTGGTGCTTGATCACCTGCGCGAGGAGCGACGCGGCGAAGAGGACCGAGAAGAGCATGGCTGCGGCCGGGCGGCGCGGACCGCCGTTGGTGAGGGTCCGGTCGGCCGCCGCGGCGACGGGGAGCCCGATGAGCGGGAGGCTCTGCGTGATGAAGCGGACGTCGTGCACGCCGCCGCCGTCCCACCAGGTGTAGAACGACGTGAGGACGATCATCGCGACGGCAGGGAGCGTGTAGAGGAGGGCGAGCCCGCGCGTCGGGAGGCGGCCGAGGTAGTCGCGTCCGTAGAAGAGGCCGATGGCGAGCACCGGGCTGTACAGAAAGAGGCCCGCGTTCGGGTGGAACAGCAGCCCGCCGAGGCCGACGAAGAAGTTGCCGCCGTACATCCCGGACATGTGGTGAACGATGGCGTACTCGCCGACGACGAAGTCGTAGCCGGTCCGGAACGGCGAGCCGAAAGCGATCTGGTGATAGATGAGCGTGGGCGCCATCGTGACCAGGCCGCCGACGACGATGGGCACGATCCAGCGGACGAAGGACTGCTGCACGCCGGTCATGCGCGCCCGCTCGATCCCGACGATGACGAGCACGACGACGCAGTAGAGGACGCCCGAGTAGTCGGCCGAGACGACGCACGCCGAGAGCGCGCCGAGCCCGAGGGGGGGCCCGAGGCTCTCTCTCTTCTCGCTCAGCGCCCGGTGCGCGAGCATCACGAGGGCGAGCGCGAAGAACGCGACGATCACGTGGGACCACATCCCGGACGCGTAGCTACGGAGCGGGGTGCCGAGCGAGAGCGCGAGCGAGGCGAGCACGCTCGCCGCGCGTGAGAAGCCGAGCCGCAGGCTCGCGAGGTAGAGCAAGCACGCCAGCGCGACGGCGAAGGCGGCCGAGCCGAGGCCGGCGGCGACCTCGAGGAAGTCGTTCTCGCCCGAGAAGAGCCTCCCCGCGAAGAAGAACGGCAGGAGGAGGAACGCCGTGCCCGGCGCGCGCGGCGAGTAGTAGTGCTCGTCTCGCATCGAGTAGTCGAGCATCAGCGTGTACTCGCGATACGCGTCGATCTGCGTCGTCCCGTCCGCGAGCGCGCGCACGAGCGCGTAGTTCGCGCCGTCGTTCGAGCAGACCACGCCCGCATCGAGGAGCACCGCGGAGGCGAGCGTCAGCGTCGCGACGAGCACGAGATCGCTACGGTACGCGCGCGGTCTCGCTCTCTCGGGCGAGCCCTCGATCGGGCGCTCCTCTGCCGACATGCGGCGGAGGATACTTCACGGCGCGAGATGCGCCGCTTCGCCCGGCGCTCGCCTGCGCGCTGGCGCTCGGGGGCGCGGCGGCACTATGTTTCGGCCGTGCGCGGCGATTCTTTCATCCCGATCCTGCTGGCGATCTGGCTCCTGGTCGGGTGTGAGGACTTCTCTCGCTTCCGCAGCGATGGGTCACACGTCTTCCGTGGTGACGTGGTCGGGACCGCGGACGACTCGTTCATCAGGCGCGGCTTTGCGCCCGAGACGACGCTCGAGCTCGAGTTCGACCCGGATGCCGCGGCGGGGCCGATGGCCGGCGTGATCACGACGGTGTCCCCCGACGGAACGACCTACTTCGATCACACCGAGCTCATGGCGATCGAGTCGCTCCAGCACGATCTGCTCTCCCAGTACGACTTCCCGGGCTCGGGCCGAACGCGCAACTACATCCTCGCCGCGAGCCCGACGGACGGTCCTCTCACCGGGCGCGATGCCATGGTCTTCCTCTCGCTCCTCGACAACGGCACCATCGAAGTGCGCGTGATCGTCGGCTCGGGCGACGAGTCGAACGGCGACGTCTTCGGCCTCTTCCGGGTCTCTCGCACCGATCGCTGAGCCGAGATGCGCGTCCTCGGGATCGAGTCTTCATGCGACGAGACGGCCGCCGCCGTGGTGGAGAACGGGCGTGTCGTGAGCGACGTCGTCTCGAGTCAGATCGCGCTCCATGCGCCGTACGGCGGCGTCGTACCCGAGCTGGCCGCGCGCGCGCACCTCGCGAACGTCGTTCCGGTCATCGAGCAGGCGCTCCTCGAGGCCGGCGGGCTCTCCACGATCGATGCGGTCGCCGTCACGCGCGGGCCCGGGCTCGTCGGCGCGCTCCTCGTGGGGATGAGCGCCGGGAAAGCGATCGCGTGGGCCCGCGGACTTCCGCTGGTCGGCGTCGATCATCTCGTCGCGCACCTCTTCGCGGTCGATCTGTCGCGCGGCGACGAGGCGGCGCGCGTACCCGAGCGGCCCTTCATCGGGCTGCTGGCAAGCGGCGGGCACAGCGCGATCTACGAGGTGCACGCCGTCGATCGCGTCGAGCTGCTCGGACAGACGCGCGACGATGCGGCGGGCGAGGCGTTCGACAAGGCGGGGAAGCTCCTCGGCCTGGGGTATCCGGGCGGGCCCATCGTCGATCGGCTCGCGGCGAAGGGGGATCCCGGGCGGGTGCCGCTCCCGATGCCGATGGCGCATCGGAAGGACAGCCTCGAGCTCAGCTTCTCGGGGCTGAAGACGGCTCTCGCGCGCCACCTGGAGGTGAACGGAGTGCCGGAGACCGAGCAGGGCCTCGCGGACGTCTGCGCCTCGTTTCAGCGGAGCGTCGTCGAGTCGCTCGCGACCCGCGCGGTGCTCGCGTGCCGGCTCCGCGGCGTGCCGCGCCTGGTGCTGGCGGGCGGCGTGGCGGCGAACCGTGGTCTTCGCGCGCGGACGGCCGAGCTCGCGAAGAAGCACGGGATCGCGCTCTTCGTCCCGCCGCTCGCTTCGTGCACCGACAACGCGGCGATGATCGCGCACGCGGGCGCGCTCATGCTCGCTCGAGGCGCGTCGAACGACAGCGCGATGACGCCTTACTCGCGCGCTCCGGATCTTCGCCGCGGCAAGATCGTGGAGAGCCGCCTGCTCAGGCGCCGCCGCCCGTGAGCACGATCGCGCCCGCGCCGTCGTCCGCGCAGCTCGGCCCGGCCGAGGCGAAGCACGCGCAGTCGGCCGTGGCGCAGCCCGTCGGGAACGCGGCGCAGCGATAGTCGTCGGGCACGCCGCCCACGTCCGAGAGCGTGTGCGCGCAGTACTGGTCGCCGCGAACGCAGAGCAGGTCCGGCCCGCACGAGAAGCTCTCGCAGGTGCCTGGCGGCGGCGGAGGTGCCTCGAGCCGCGCCCATCGGTGGCCGGTGCAGGTGAGGACGTTGCACCAACCGCACGGGTCGCCGCACGCGCCGCAGCTCTGACCTTCCGTCGCGCAGGGCGTGCCCTCGGCGGCCGTCGGATCGGCGGGGCATTCGGAAGGAGGGCAGTCCCAGCCCGCGGGCCCGCAGGTGCAGTCGGCTCCGTGGATCTCGTTGCCCCAGCACCAGCACACCGCGGAAGCGCTCGATCCGGCCGGGCAGACCCAGGCACCGCCCTCGCAGGTCGCCGTCGCGAACGCGTCCCCGCATACGTGCCCGCTCTCGAACACGCAGCTGAGGGGTCCGCCCGTGCAGCCGCCCCCGTCCGCCATCGCCCCCGCGTCTCGGGCGGGCCCTCCATCGTCGAGCACGTCGATGAGGCCATGGCTCTCGCTACAGCCCGCGACCGAGATCCACACCAGACAGCCGACGATAGAGACACTTCGCATTTCGATCTCCGTTGCGTGACACAAGGCGGCCCACTGCAGGGTTCGCCCGCGCCTACTGCAGTGGGCGTGCCGTGGCGTCCCGGGGGCTATGCTCACCCGATGGAACGTCGCGCATTCGTTCGGGGCTCGCTCATCGCGCTCGTGAGCACGCCGCTGATCCAGGCAGCCCCGGCGCTCGCACAGCGTCGCGATCCACCGCTGCGCGCCGACTGGGCTCCGACGGGCCCGCTGACCGGTCGTGAGCCGACGGATCCGAGCGCGCTGACCGACGAGGAGCGCTCGCACGCGCCCCGGCTGACGTTGCCGCATCGGGTGCGGAGCGGGCGGCCGTTCGACCTCGTCGTGCAGATCGGCGCGCCCCCGCACGAGTGCACCGACGCGCATCGGATCGACTGGATCGAGATGGCTCTCGACGAGCGGCGGGTGATGACCGCGGACATCTCGGTCGACGTTCCGTTTCCGATCCTGCGCGTGCCGATCGTCCTCCGGACGAACGCGACCCTGGTTGCGCGCGCGCATTGCACGCAGCACGGCGTCTGGATGACGCGCCGCGCGATCGAGCTCGCGGTCTGAGACCCTTCGGCTGACCGGGGCTCTACAGCAGCACGTGCTGCGGACGCGGCGCCGGCCGGTCGCGGATGGCCGCGCGGAGCGCGAAGATCGCGGCGAGCACCGTTCCGGAGAGCGAGACCTCGGCGAGCGCGCGACGCACCTGCGCCGTGGGATCTGCGACCACCCAGGCGCTCGCCACCACGACGAGCGTTGCCGAGATCGTGACCGCGAGGCCGAGGGTCATCGGCGTCGCGCGTCCGTGTGCACGCGCGCGCCCGAGCAGCCAGGCGACGAGGACGACGGCGACGTCGAGCGCGAGCGTACCGGTGCGATCGACGGGAGCGAGCCCGGTGCCGGCGAGCACGGCCAGCACGGCCACGGCGAGCAGCAGCACGTCATCGGCCGCGCGGGCCAGAGGCCGAGCCGGCCTCGCGATCCCGACCGCGAGCGCCAGGAGCAAGAGCGCGAGCACACCGGCCGGCTCGCGAAAGAACGGCCACTCGAGCGGGATCGGCGAGCCGTTCTGCGCGAGGAGCGAGATGTCGCTGACGTCGAGCGCCGCGGGGAGCCCCGAGAGCGCCACAGCGAGCGCGAGCGACGAGATCACGGTCACGGGCAGCTGGGCGAGGGGCCGCGGAGAGCCGGCCATGGTGATCGCGGCGCGCACGCCGACGATCGCGGCGACGACGACTCCGATCGGTGGTAGATGGCCGAGGCTCAGGAGCGCGAGATGCGCCAGCATGAGGCCCGCGAGCGCCCGCGCGACGATCGCGAGCGTCGGCCTGGAGAGGGCGCGCGGCGGCATGGCGGGCGCGACGAAGGTGCTCGAGAGCGGCCACGCACCGAGGAGCGCGACCCAGACGATCAGCAGCGCGAGCTGGACGAGCCGCACGAGCTCCTCCGAGATCCGCTCTTGCCCGTCGTAGGCGGCGAGGTCGAGCGCCAGCGTGGACGCGTGCCCCGCTCGGACGATGGTCAGGCTCGTCGCCCCGGAGGTGCGGGGGACGCTCGGGAGGTCTCCGGGGACCAGGTGCGCGCGCCCGATCTCCACGAGGCTGTCGCCGATCGAGAGGCCGAGCTGCGCGCCGCGTCCGCCCGGCGCGACGCGCGCGATCTCGAGGCCTTCGTCCGCCGCATCCTCGAACACGACGCCGAGCGCTTCGTCCAGCGCGACGCCGTCCGTGCTCGCGGTGTGTGCCGGCACGAAGTCGATGCGCTGGTCTTCGAGCGCGCCCGAGATCGTCCCTGCGCGATCGCCCCAGAGGACGTCGAAGAGGACCTCCACTCGGCCGTGGAACGTCGCGCGCCCGAAGCGCTCGCGGAGGAGGGTCTCGGTGACCCGCATCTCGATGCGGTCCTCGTTCACGGCCTGGGCGACGAAGGTCTCGTCGATCGGCTCGTCGATCTCGAACGGTCGGGAGAGCGTTCCTCGGAGCGCGATGCGCACGTCGTGGCCCACGGCGAAGCCGGAACCCTCGACGATCAGGCGGTGGCCTGGATCGATTCGCTCGGGGCCGACCGAGTCCAGGTCGAGCAGCGACGCCGTCGAGATCTCCTCGCACCCGGCCGTGCCGAGCCCCGCGAGGCAGGCGAGCAGACAGAGCCAGGGGGCGAGGGCGAGGCGCACGGGCGGAGCATCGAGGCGCTCGGTGTCGGCGTCCAGAAAGCGCGGGGAACGTCCTTGCGATCCGGGGCGGAAGAGGGCACGAAAGCGCTCCCTTTCCCGTCCCGGAGACCTTTCTCATGAGCCACGTCAGGAACGTCATCATCATCGGCTCCGGCCCCGCCGGCCTGACGGCTGCGATCTACGCGGCGCGTGCCGGTCTGAAGCCGCTCTGCATCGAGGGCGCCGTCATCGGCGGCATCGCGGGCGGCCAGCTGATGATCACGACCACGGTGGAGAACTACCCCGGCTTTCCCGAGGGGATCACCGGGCCGGACCTGATGGCGAAGTGGAAGGCGCAGGCCGAGCGCTTCGGCACCGAGATCGTGTCGAGCACGGACGTGGACAAGGTCGACTTCGGCAAGCGGCCGTTCATGGTCCACTGCGACGACGGCCAGACGTTCCACGCGAACGCCGTCATCCTCTCCACCGGCGCCAAGGCGAAGTGGATCGGCGTTCCGGGAGAGCACGCCCTCGAGAACAAGGGCGTGAGCGCCTGCGCGACGTGCGACGGCTACTTCTTCCGCAACCAGGACATCTGCGTCGTCGGCGGGGGCGACACGGCGATGGAAGAGGCGCTCTATCTCGCGGGCCTCGCGAAGAGCGTGACGCTCATCCATCGTCGAAAGGAATTCCGCGCTTCGAAGATCATGCTCGAGCGCGCGCAGAAGCATCCGAAGATCAGCTTCATGCTCGACTGTGCGGTCACCGAGGTGATGGACGTGGGCGCCAACACGGTGAACGCGCTGCGCATCAAGAACCTCGTCACGGGCGAGGAGATCGTTCACCCGACACAGGGCCTCTTCGTGGCCATCGGCCACGAGCCGAACACGAGCCTCTTCAAGGGCGTCCTCGACATGGGCGAGGACGGCTATCTGAAGACGGTGCCCGGCACGACGGGCACGAACATCGCGGGCGTGTTCGCCTCCGGCGACGTGCAGGATCACGTCTATCGACAGGCCGTCACCGCTGCGGGCACGGGCTGCATGGCTGCCATCGAGGCCGAGCGCTGGCTGGCGTCGAACAGCCTCGTCGCACACTGACGCTCAGCGACGTCCTCAGTACATCTCGCCGCCGAGGCCGAGCAGCATCATCGTGGTGAAGTCGGGGTCTTGCCACGTGGGGTGGACCTCGAGGGAGAGGACGACTCCCTCTCTCGAGCTCGCCCGGTGAGCCTCGGTGCCCAGCACGATGGCGATGCGAAAGTTCCCTCCGAGGCGCGCGGCCCCGTTTCCGCAAGGGTCTCTGTGGTTCGCGTCCAAGCGGCAGTTCCACGAGAAATCGAGCGACGGGCCCAGCCCGAACTGGAGCCCGTCGAGCGCCGTGAAGTCGAACATGAGCGCGTTGTAGAGGAAGCCCGCCACGCGGTTGGCAGTGGAGGTCGGATAGAAATTGCCGATGAGGGCGTGAGTCTGCACGTAGATGCCGACGACGTCGTCGAGCTGCACGCCGATGCGAGGCGCCAGACCCACGGCGCCGCCGTCGACCACGCCGGCGAAGCCTCCGCCGACGCCGCTCACTCCGAAGCGGAGCCGTGGCGCGTGCAGATCCATCTCGACCGGGTCCGTCTCGGCCGGGTCCATCTCGACCGGGCGAAGAGCGGTGTTGAAGTCCTGCGCGGATGCGCTGGCGGCCCATGCGCTCACCAACGCCGGCATCGTGAACGAGAGCACCATCACCGCGATCGCCCGGCGACCCGAGCCATTGGGGGGTGTGTCGAGAGTGTCGAGAGGCATGGACATCGCCCTTTCTCGAGCCAAAGGCTTCACGCGGCGTGCCCGCGCCATGGCCGCGCCGATCGGCCTGATCGGAAGCGGGCGCGTGGCGACCCGTCACGCGCGCGACAGTCCTGTCCCGTGGTCCACTTTCTCGACGCGGAGTCGAGACCAAGCGCCGCGCCTTCCGACGTCCGGCGTGAGACACCTCTCACTCATGGACGTCCAGGCAATTCAGCGGCAGTGTTTCAGGTATCTTCTTGGGCGCCATGCACGTCGGCCCGCCCACTCATCGCAAGCCGGATCGATTCATCGACGACCTGGGCGCTCGCCTCGGACTGAGGGACGACGTCTCGGCTGAAGACGAAGTGCCGACGATCGAGCAGGCGGCCATCACCGAAGAGATGCACCTTCCGGACGACCTCGACGATCTCCGAGGGGTCGGTCCGTTTCAGAGCCAGCGCGGGAGCACGTCGAGATAGCTCCGCTCTCCGGCGAAGGTTCGCGCGACCCTCGTGGGAGGCCGCTGGATGTACGGAGAGATCGCCGGAAGCGAGAGATGAACCTTCCTCTCCGAGAGGTCATCCCGCGGACTGCCACGCTCGGATCGCATCGAGGGGATGCACCAGCATGATGCAGTTGATCGCCAGGCTGTCGCGCACGGTGAAGATGAGCCCGAGCTCACAGGCGAGCACGAGGGCGATCCACCAGACCCAGAATCGCCGCTTCGGGATGAAGGACGCGGCGACGAAGCCGAGCGACGCGAAGATCACGTCGGACAGCGAGTTGATCATGCTGTCGCCGAAGTAGTCGGCGGAGACGGTCGCGGCGCGGTAGCGCTCGATGATGAAGCTCGAGTTCTCGAGCAGCTCCCAGCAGCACTCGATACCGGCGGCAGCGACCAGACGCCAAGCGAGCGAGAGGCGGGCCCGGAAGAGCAGAAGGAACACGAAGAAGAGCAGGCCGTGCTCGAAGTGGCTGACCGAGTAGGGATCGACGAAGTGCTGTGAGTTGTGCGGTCCGTTGATGTCGAAGGACCAGGGCACCGGGCTCCCGCACGCGCACCACCAGCGCCGCCCGTAGGACGCGAGGATCGCCAGCGTCGTGACGATGAGGCCTGCGGCGGCGATGAAGTGGTTCCGCGTGAAGCGGTACGACGTGCTCGCGGCGGTCTCTTCGATCGACATCTGCCTCGTCCTCGATGCGTTCCGGTGGCGTCGCGATCAGATCAGGAACGCGGCGAACGCGAGCTCACTCCGCGCGACGCGCAGGCTCGGCTCGTCGGTCCACGCGATGCGGGAGCGTGCCCACTCGGCGCGCGGATCGGACGGGTGCGCCATGAGGTGAGCCGCGAGCCCGTCCGCCCATGTGCGCTCGTACTCTCGAACGCGGGCCGGGGAGAGCACGACGTGCGCGAGCGAGCGCGGTGCGAGATCGAGCGCTTCGAGCGGCGCGACCTCGAAGGCCTCCGCGGCGTGCGGGCCGAGCGCGACCAGATCGGCGAGGAGGACGCGAGGAGCGATACGTCCGAGCTCGAGCTCCGCCTGCGCCCAGCTCGCGGCGCCCGCGCCGAACGCGTGGATCGCTCCCACGGCGCACGCGAGCGCGAGCTCCCCGGAGCGCGCTGCGCGTACGTGCGCGAGCCCCTCGACGCACTCGATCGTGACGCCGAGGCCGAGAGTCCGGACGCGGGCCTGGTCGCACGCAGCGGGCGAGCGATCGATGCTGAGCGCACGACATCCGAAGCGCCCCGCGAGGAGGGCCGAGAGATCGCCACGGCCTCCTCCGATGTCGAGCGCACGGTCTCCAGGGGCGAGCGCCGCAGGCTCGAGCAAGCGCGTGAGCTCGTCCTCGGTGAGAGGGCTCATGAAGGGCAGCGCGGCATGCCCGATCAACGAGAAGCGATCGCGATCGTGGGTCACGTGGCGCGAGGATAGACCAGAACCAGGCGGGGACGCCGGGCCGGTCCTGTCCTCCGCGCGCGCCTGCTGGTACCGTCGCGACGTGGCTGACCATGTCGACGTGATCATCGTGGGCGCAGGGCTCTCCGGCATCGGAGCGGCGTTCCATCTCCAGGACAAGTGCCCCAACAAGAGCTTCGCGATCCTCGAGGGACGCGACTGCATCGGAGGCACGTGGGATCTGTTCCGCTATCCCGGCATCCGGTCCGACTCGGACATGTACACGCTCGGCTACGCCTTCAAGCCTTGGAAGGAGGAGAAGGCCATCGCCGACGGTGCGTCCATCCTCTCCTACGTGCGCGAGACCGCGCGGGAGCACGGCATCGACTCGAAGATTCGCTTCGGGCACCGCGTGCTGCGCGCCTCCTGGTCGAGCGAGGACGCGATGTGGACGGTGGAGGCCGAGCGCGGGCCGGCCAAGGAGCTCGTCCGGCTCACGTGCAGCTTCCTCTACATGTGCAGCGGCTACTACGACTACGCCGAGGGCTACACGCCGGAGCTGCCCGGCAAGGAGCGCTTCCAGGGCTCCATCGTCCACCCGCAGAAGTGGACCGAGGACATCGACTACGCGGGCAAGCGCGTCGTCGTCATCGGCAGCGGCGCCACGGCCGTCACCCTCGTGCCCGAGCTCGCGAAGAAGGCGGCGCACGTCACGATGCTCCAGCGCTCGCCGACCTACGTCGTCTCGCGGCCCGCCGAAGACGCGATCGCCAACTGGCTCCGCGCGCGCCTTCCGTCGAAGGTCGCGTACGGCATCTCGCGCTGGAAGAACGTGCTGGTGAGCATGGCGTTCTTCGAGCTCGCGCGACGCCGGCCCGAGGCGACCAAGGGGCGCATCATCGACATGGTTCGCACTGAGCTCGGCAAGGGCTACGACGTCGAGAAGCACTTCACCCCGAGCTACAAGCCCTGGGATCAACGGCTCTGCCTCGTTCCGGACAGCGACCTGTTCGACTCCATCCGTTCCGGAAGGTCGTCGGTCGTGACGGACCGGATCGAGACGTTCACGGAGAAGGGCATCCGGCTCGCGTCGGGCGAAGAGCTCGAGGCCGATCTCATCGTCACGGCGACCGGGCTCAAGCTCCAGCTCTTCGGCGACATGCAGATCACGGTGGATGGCCGCGCGGTCGATGCGGCCAAGACGCTCAACTACAAGGGAATGATGTTCAGCGACGTGCCGAACCTCGCTTCGACGTTCGGGTACACGAACGCGTCCTGGACGCTCAAGGCCGACCTCACGGGTGAGTACGTCTGTCGCTTGCTGAACCGCATGGACGAGCTCGGCATGCGGCAGTGTACGCCGCGCCGGACGGATCCGACGGTCACCGAAGAGCCGTTCCTCGACTTCTCGTCGGGCTACGTGCAGCGCGCGCTCGCGACGCTCCCACGGCAGGGCTCGAAGCGGCCGTGGAAGCTCTACCAGAACTATGCGCTCGACATCGTCTCGCTCCGCTTCGGCAAGATCGAGGACGGCACGATGGAGCTCTCGCACCCTGTGGCGAGAGGGCGGTCCGCTGGGGCCGCGGCGAGCCGGTCCGATGGAAAGCCGCGCACGACCTCGGCGTGAATCCGGCGCGCCGCGTGGCGCCGAAAGAAAAGCGGGACCCCGGCCGTAGGGCTCTGGATGCAGGCGCGTCGAGATCGGCGCATCCTCGGAGGACGCGTGCGCACGATCCCCCGGCACCCGAGAGGCCTCCAGGCGATCGCGATCACGATCGGTGTGCTCTCGCTCGCGACAGGCACCGCCTGGGCGCAGGACGACGTCGTGCCCGCACCGAGCGTGCCCGCACCGAGCGCGCCTGCACCGAGCGCACCGCCCGTGGCGCCTCCCGCGCCACCGCGGACGGAGCGGCGTCCCACGCCCGATCTGACGCCGGACCGCGTGCTCTCCACGTTGCCGGGCGCGTTGGTCGATGACTCCGGTCCGGTCGACGACCGACAGCGCGCCGTCCATCAGGCGGAGGACTGGCTCACCGATGGGCAGCGGCGGGACGCCATCGCTCACGGCGCGGTCGCGCCGTACTATCGAGCGCTCGAGCGATCGCTGCGTCACGGGTTCCATCCCGATCTCGTCGCGATCACGACTGAGCGCCGCGCCTCGATGACGCCGCTCCAGATCGTCGCCGACGAGCTGATGCGTTACGGCCCGCCCGAGGCGCCGCGCGACGTCCGCGGCACGCCGACGCCCGAGATGCGCGGCCGTACTGCCGAGGACGTCCAGCAGCTCAACCAGTTCGACACCTTCTCGCTGCTCAACGCGCACACGCGCTGGCAGCGCGTCGACGTGCACGTCGAGCAGGATCGCGAGGGCGTCGTGACCCGCGCGACGGTGACACACAGCTCGGACTCGCGCCTGCTCGATCGCGCCGCGCTCGAGGCGGTGCGGGAAGCGGCGACCGAGCACCCGCCCGAAGAAGTCCTCGGGACGAGGACGGCGATCACGAGCGACTGGGCGTTCTGGGCGGGGGAGGTCGTGCCGTTCGTCGGCGCCATGACGCCCGGCGGCGGTGCGACGACCGGCATCTCGTGCATGGAAGGCCCCGAAGGCGAAGGCATTCAGTGCACCGGGCTCGGGCGGCCGCTGCTCCGCACGCGGGTGGAGCTGCTCGACGTCCACGACGCAGAGCACGAGCCGCGCGACCGCGTGGTCCTCCCCACGGATGAACGTCGGCCGCCCAGCGACGGTTGACCTATCGCGCGATAGGTTCATGCTCGCAGGGTATGGGACTCGAAGAGCTGGGCCTGCTCGAGCTCACCCTCTGGGTGACCGGCATCCTCGTCCTCACGACGCTCGTCTCGCTCGGCCTCGGCTTCGCGGTCGAGCGCGCGGCCTGGGCCCGTGGTCGTCGCGTCTTCGACGTGCCTCTCAAGCGCGGTCAGCTTCGGCACGAGGCGATCGGGACGGTGCTCTTTCACCTCGTCTTCATCCCGCCGTTCGTTCTCGCGCTGCACACGGGGGCGATCCGATTCTCGGACGGCTGGCTCGCCCAGGTCCTCGGCTTCACCGTCGCCTGGTATGGGTTCACGTTCTTCTACTATTTCCTGCATCGCGCGATGCACCAGAAGCGCCTGTTCTGGATGCATCGATGGCACCACGCGTCGCTCGTCACGACGCCTCTCTCGGGCCTCTCCATGTCGCCCATCGAGGCCATCGGCTGGACGATCGGGATGCTGGTTCCCGCGCTCGCGCTCTCGTACTTCGGGCTTCTCGGCGCCAAGGGGTGGCTGTTCTTTCTCGCCGTGCACTGGGTCGGCAACATCGTCGGACACTCGAACGCCGAGCTCTCGCCCGTGCGCTCGACGTGGTTGTCCTCGCTCTTGATGAGCAATCCGATCTCCTATCACTCGCTCCATCACGCGCGCTTCGACGGTCACTACGGCTTCGTCATCGCCGCCATGGATCGCGTGTTCGGGACCGAGTGGGAGGACTGGCTGGCCGTTCACGAGAGCGTGATGGACGGCAAGCCACTGACGTCGCTCCGCGCCAAGCTCCCTGCGTCCGCACCGAAGTGAGGCGGAGACAGCGCGTGCCGCGGCGCGCCTCAGGTGGGCTCGCTCCGTGACGCATCGCGCGCCGGGGGCAGAGCGCACATCGTGGATTTTCGGGCCTTTCGCGGGCGTGGCGACCCCGGGCGCAGGCACGTCGCCTGCTCTGTCGGGCCGCGCGTCGATGACGGCGCGCTCGAAAGGGAGAAACGGCTCACATGATGAATCCGAACGACAAGAAGACGACGGGAGACAGGGCGGGTCAGGGGCGGGCATCCGCCATCGACGCGCGGCGGATCCGGCCTGGGATGCGCGTCCTCTGCTCGGGAGACACTCGCTTCGCGATCGTGGATCAAGTGCACGGCCCGTCGTCGATCAAGCTCGAGCGCGACGAGAACGGAGTCCATCACTACATCCCCATCAGCTGGGTCGCGCGCGTCGACGACCAGATCTACCTGGATCGTCCGCGTCCGCAGATCATGCGCGAGTGGACGACCGAGCCTCCGGCGCTCTGATCGAGCCGAGCGGCAGGAGTGCTCGCGGGCCGGGCCATGAGCGGGGGCGCCTCGCTCGTGGCCCGGCCGATGCACTTTCCTCCATGCCCGATCGTGGGTGACAGGAGGCGAGAGATGCCGACCATTTCGAAGACGATCGAGATCAACGTGCCAGTGGAGCGAGTGTTCGGTTTCCTGACGAATCCGAGCAACCTCCCCGAGATCTGGCCGAGCATGATCGAGGTATCCAACGTTCAGAAGCACGCGGACGGCACCTACGCCTTCGACTGGGTCTACAAGATGGTGGGCGTCCGCTTTCACGGCCACGCCGACGCGAGCGAGGTCGAGAAGAACAAGCGCGTGTTCTCGAGGAACGCGAGCGGCATCCCGAGCACGTTCGAGTATCTGTACGAGAGCGTCGGCGGGAAGACACGTCTGACGATGAACGTCGCATACACCGTTCCGGGACCGGTGCTGGGCAAGCTCGCCGAGCCCGTCGTCCATCGCATCAACGAGCGCGAGACCGATGCGTTCCTCCGGAACCTGAAGACGAGGATGGAGCTCGCGGCGCCGAGCCCGGAGGCTCACGCGCCGCCACACTGACCGACGCCCACTCGGACCACGCCACGACGCGCCCACGCGACGCGTCGTGGCCTTCGTCGTTCGGAGGCGTTGTAGACGTCCGGATCGCCGGGCGCGGAGCCCATCCCCGTCGGCTCTTCTCCCCGAAGATCCAGCACGCGTGGTCGTTTGCACTCTCCGTCGCCACCCGCCGGGGCTGTACGCTCGCGCTCGTGGTCTTCCTCGCGACGCTGCGAGCCCTGCTCGAGCCGCGCCGGCTCGTGCCGATCGCGCTCGTGGCCGCCGCGCTCCTCTCGGCGGAGTGGCTCGCGACGGGCTCCTTCGCTGCGGTCACGCTCGATCTGACGCTCGTCCTCGTGTTCGTCCTGATCTCCCCCGGGCTGTTCCGGCTGTTCTCGACCGAAGCGGACGCGTCGTGGGCGAGACAGCTCGCGGGCTGGGTCCTGAACGTCGTCGCGGCTGCGGTCGCGGTGGGCGTCGTCGCGCTGCTCGCGCCGCCCCTCTTCGGCATGCGGTGGACGTACATCAGCGAGCCTCACTCGCTCGGCGTGCTCGTCGCGCTCTTCGTCGTCGGCGGCTGGGGGCTCGGGCGCGACATCGAGCTCGAGCAGGGCGCGCTGCGGGAGCGTGCGCGCGCCGAGCGGCTCGCGATCGAGGCCGAGCACGCGCAGATCCTCGCGCTGCGCGCGCAGCTCGATCCCCACTTTCTGTTCAACACGCTCAACGCGATCGCGGAGTGGTGCCGCGAGGATCCGATCGTGGCCGAGGCCGCCACGCTGAAGCTCGCGAGCATCCTCCGCACGATCTTCGAGGCCCTGCAGAGGCCGGACTGGTCGCTCGGGCGCGAGATCGCGCTGATCGAACAGCTCGCGGACCTCTACGCCGCGCGCGACGCGGGCCGCTACCTGTTTCGCATCGATGTCGACGACGCTGCCAGAGACCTCCCGGCGCCTCCTCTCATCCTCCTTCCGCTCTTCGAGAACGCCATCAAGCACGGTCCTGCGGCGGGCCACGCGGGCGCCGTCTCGCTCGTCGTGAAGCGCGAGCCTACGCGCGCGACCGTCGAGATCCGGAACCCAGGCCCCTTCGCTGGACGGCGCGACGGCGGGCAGGGGCTGCCGATGCTCGAGCGGCGGCTCGCGCTCGCCTACGGAGATCGCAGCGGGCTCACGATCGAGGCCGACGGCGTCGAGACGGTGGCGCTGCTGCGGCTTCCGATCGATCCTCGCGACGAGGGAGCTCGTCGATCGTGACACAGCTGCGCGTGCTGATCGCGGACGACGAGTCGATGGCGCGAAAGCGCCTCGCGCGCCTGCTCGCGTCGATCGCGGACGTGTCCGTCGTGGTCGAGTGCGCGTCGGGTGAGGACGCGCTGACCGCGCTCGAGACGCTCGACGTCGACGTGGCCGTGCTCGACATCCAGATGCCCGGGCTCTCCGGCCTCGACGTCGCGAACGCCGCTGCGGATCTAGGTGTCGAGGTGATCTTTGCGAGCGCGCACGGCGAGCATGCCGTCGCGGCGTTCGCGCAAGGCGTGGTCGACTACGTGATGAAGCCGGTCGATCCCGCGCGGCTCGCGCTTGCCATCGATCGCGCGCGTGAGCGAGTCGCTCGCCCCGAGCCTCACGTCCCGGCCTCGCCTCCGCGGCCGGCCGAACGGCTGGCGATCACCGTGCGCGGCGAGGTGCGGCTCGTCCTCCCGTCGGACATCGCGTTCGCTACGCTCGAAGGAGAGCTCGTGCGCCTCCGGGTGCTCGCCGAGGATCTCTGGACCGAGCTTTCGCTCCAGGAGCTCGAGCGAAGACTGGAGGCGAGCGACTTCGTGCGCGTGCATCGGCGCGCGCTCGTGAACCTGGCGCACGTGGATCGCCTCCGGCCGCTCGCGACGGGCGGCTACGTCGCCATCACCCGCGGCGGCCACGAGGTCCCGGTCTCTCGCCAAGAGGCGAGGCGCTTGCGGCAGCGCCTCGGGATCTAGACAGCACGCGGAGCCTCTCGCGCCGCGGCTCGTTGCCGATCGCGACCGTTCGAGCGCGCGCCGCGACCGCTCACGGGGTGTGGCGCCGACAGACGCGCTCGCGGACCGAAGAGTCGGCCTGGGACTTCACCCAGGAGACGACTCGATGCTCACCGCCTTCCGCCGCGTGCTCTCCATCCTCCGCGCCGTCGACCGCGCCCTCTGGGTCGCGCTCTTCACGCTCCCGATGTTTCTCTGGCCGGGCGTGCTCCTGGTCCGCGATCTCGCCGATCCCGCGATGGGCGGGCCAGGGATCCCCGAGCGGGCCCGCGAGCTCCACGCTCACCTCACGCCGAGCATCGAGCGCTGGGCGCGTGATCGCGTCGCCTCCGGTCGCGCGGCGCATGCGTCGCTCCACGACGTACCGACGACCGAGTGGCCGATGTTCACGGCGGTCTTCTATCTCATGGGCACCGAGGCGATGGTGGACGACTGGGAGGCCGGAGGTCGGGTCGGCCCCTCGCCTCTCGACGAGTCGCGTGGTGCCGTCAGCGCGTCCAGGGATCTGATCCTCGATCCGTCGCACCACGCGTGGGTGCGGACGCACTGGGGTGACGACTACATGCACCGAGAGGACGTGTTCTTCCGCAGCCTCATCATCGCCGGGCTGACGAGCTACGAGCGGATCACGCACGACGGAACTTCGATGCCGATGCTGCGCGATCAGGTCGAGACCCTCGCCGCCGCGCTCGATGCATCGCCGCTCGGCGTCCTCGAGGACTATCCGGGCGAGTGCTATCCCATCGACGTCCTCGCCGCGGTCGACTTCATCCAGCGCGCAGATGCGGTGCTCCGCACCGACCACTCGGCCTTCATCGCCCGATCGCGCCGGGCGTTCGAGGGGCCGATGGCCGATCGGCTCGGCCTCGTGCCGTTTCGCATGGACCTTCCGAGCGGCGAGCAGGTCCAGCCCTCGCGTGGCATCGGCAACTCCTGGGTGCTCCTCTTCGCGCCGGACCTCTGGGGGCAAGCGCGCGCCGACACGCTCTACACGCTCTACGCGGACAACTTCTACGAGCGACACGCGTGGGTCGAGGGCTTTCGCGAGTACCCGCGCTCGAGCGCGACCCCGGACTGGGGCTTCGAGATCGACGCGGGCCCCGTGATCGACGGCTTCGGAACCGCGGCGAGCGCCTTTGCGATCGCCGCCGCGCGCCGGAACGGCCGCTTCGACCACGCCTACGCGCTCTCGACCGAGCTCTCGGCCGCGGCCTGGACGCTCCCTGGCGGCACGCTCGCGCTTCCGCGCGCCGTCTCGCACGCCGCGGACGCGCCGTACCTCGGCGAGGCTGCGATCATGTACTTCCTGAGCGTACAGCCGCGCGCGGGCACCGCGATCGTACCGAGCCGCGACATCCCGGCGCTCGCGTGGATCGGCCTCTTCGTGCTCTTCGGCGCGCCGCTGCTCGCCTGGGGAACCTTCTTCGCGCGTCGGCGTCGTAGCGCCTACTCGAATGGAACCGTCCCGCGCGCAACGAACCACCACGAGCGACAAGACATGGGCGCGTCGCGTCTTCGTCGCGACTACGAGCACTCCTGCCGGGATCTTCCTCGTCGTCTCGATCTCGTGAAGAAGCCCATCGTCTGAAATAGCGAAAGGACCTGCTCCGTTCCGACACCGCCAAGCCGAATGGGTCTCTCGCACGTCGAAGGCCAGTAGGAGAAACGCCCATGTCCGCACTCCTCTCGTTCGATCCTTCCCTTCGTCGCTCCCTCTTCGACATCGTCCTCTCGACGGCCTGTGCCGATCCGATGATGAGCGAGCTGCACATCGACGCCGTGCGCGGAGTTCAGATCGCTCTCGGCCTCGTCGACTCGGGCGAGCCCGGACCGCTCAGCGGAGCCACGAGCGGCGCCTGGCGAGAGCTCTGCCGCGCGACGGACCGCGAGCGCTCGATCGCGTACGCCGCGGCGGTCTGGGTGGCTCTGGCCGACGACGTGATCGACGAAGGCGAAGCGAAGGTGCTCGCCGCCGTGCGCCGTGAGCTGCGCTTGAGCGATCCCGCGGTCCGTCTCGCGGACTCGATCGCGCGGCGCGTGATCGCGCGCGCGAAGGAGGAGCGTCTCGCTCCGCATCGCGCGTTCGCTCGGCTCGTCGTCGAGGCCGCGCGCCACGACGCTCGCCGGCGCGTGCTTCGCGCCGCTTGAGGCCCGAGCGATCGATCGGCCGAGTGTAAGGTCGAGACCACGGCCCCGTTTCCGGGTCGGAGGTCACGAATGGACGACTCGCTGAGAAGGTTGCTGCGCTCGATCGCCCTCGGATTGCCCCTGGCCGTGCCCGGCGCTGGGCTGGTTCTGGTGCCCACGCTCCTCGGGTGCGGGACGTGCCACGACGTGCGGGAGGACTCCTCCGAGGTTCGCGTCGCGGAGATCTCGTCGGGCGGCGAGCAGATCATCACCTGCGAGAGCGTGTGCACCGAGCGCTTCGGGAGCGCCCCCGTGAGCTGCGTCCTCGACTCCGAAGCGCAGGCATCGTGCACCTACTGAAGCACGGCCTCGGCATCGACGTGCTCGCGTGCCCATGCGGCCACCGGATGAAGCTGGTGGCCGTGATCTTCGAGAGGAAGAGCCTCGCGCGCGTGCTCGCCCACCACGGCCTCTCGGCTCGCATCATCGCGACGCGACCCGCGCGGCCGCCGCCGCAGACCGACCTCGACTTCGGACCGTGAAGAGAGCGAGACGACCTCGCGCTCGAGGGAGACGTGCGACCCGCGCACGACCGCGACGCGCCTCAGCGCGCCGAAGCGCGCGCGACGCTCCTCGCGAGCCGGA
>JBBSAT010000097.1:0-23595 GCA_038252025.1 Polyangiales bacterium
CACGCCGAGCAGCGTGTGATAGTCGAGCGCGTCGAGGTCCGTCTGTTCGCTCATCGATCGGCCTCCTCAGCTCCGGGCGGGAAAGAGATCGCGCTCCTGGCGCTCACGCATCTGGTCGACCTCGTCCTGGTCGACGCCCCCTCGAAGCGCGATGCGCAGCGCCTGCTCACGGCGCGTGTCGAGATCGGTGGCCTTGACGTCGAGGATGCCGCTCGCGTCGATCATGAAGGTCACTTCGATCCGCAGCTCGCCTCGGGGCGCTCGTCGGAGCCCCGTGAGCGCGATGGCGCCGAGCTCCTGGTTGTCGCGGTAGACGTTCGAGTCGCCCTGGCAGATCCGAACCTCGACCTCCGTCTGATCGTCGCGCGCGGTCGAGAACACGCGGGTCTTCTCGGTCGGAATCGGCGCGTTGCGGTTGACGACGTGCTGCACGTAGCCACCAGCGGTCTCGAGACCGAGCGCGAGGGGGGTCACGTCCATCAAGAGGGGAGGAGCGCGGTCGGGCATCGTGACGCTCGGCTGGCGAGGCGCGAGCGCGGTCGGCGAGATCTCCGGCGCGAACGCCCGGTCACCGAAGCCAGAGTCGACGGGTGCGTCGTCCCACGCTGGCTCGAACGTGGGGGCCGCCGCGCGGGCCTCGGATAGCGGCATGGCCTCGGCGAAGGGATTGGGCTTCCCGCCGAACAGGGCCGCCTGGATCTTCTGGCGATCCGGGGTCCGCTGAGGTGGCACGGGCGGCGGGCCCGGCCGCGCGGCGGGGGGAGGCGCAGGAGGAGGCGCAGGAGGAACAGGAGGCGTCGCCGATGCGACATCATCGGGCCCGAGGTCGAGCGTCATCGGGCCTGGCCTGGCTTCCCGCGGCGGCGGCAACGCGGCGAGGACATCCGGCACGATCGGATCGGGCGCGGGGGCGAGAGGGCGGGCCTGGTTCCCCGTCCCGATCTGCATGGTGGGCTCGCGCGTGCTCGCGGGTCGCCGCGGCGGTGGCGCCGCGGGCTCGTCGAGCGCGAGGAAGCTCGCATCCTCGCGCGGGCGAACCCGCTCGGGCACGGCCGGCGCGCCCACCCCGACGGCTCGCGTCTGGACGATGGCGACCGAGCTGGGCGGCTCGGCGAAGGGTTGGGAGAGATCGTGGCCGGCATCGTTCGGATACGCGCCGATCACGGTGGGCGAGGGCGCGAAGTCGAGATCGACGTCCTCGCCGGTGGGTTGCGCCGGGGAGCGCACCCCAGTCGTCTTGCCGATCGATCGAACCTCGATCGGCTGGGGGTCGTTCGCATCGTCGCGCGGGTCCGAGCCCGAGTCCGAGCCGACGATACGCGCGGGTCGATCGTCTGCCGTCTTCCTCAGCGACACCTGGGCGACGCGCGTGGCTTCTGCGATGCGCCGCGCGAGCTCCCGAGGCTCGTCGGGCGCAAAGGCGGGCTGCTTGCGGGGCGGCGGTGGTACGACGACCTCTGGTCCGGCCGTTCGTTTCGGCGCGACCCGTGCGAGGGCTCTGCCCGGGGCCGGAAGGGCAGGTCGCTTCGCTCCGCCCAGCGTGAACCCGTGGATGGCCGCCCCCTGCGCGACGACGAGATCGGGATCGATCTCGACGTTGGGCTCGCGCTGGAAGAAATCCTTCACCATGCGCCGGACCAACGGCATCCGCGTGGAGCCGCCGACGAGCACGACGCTCGAGACCTCCTTGGGCCGGCGACCTGCCGAGCGCAGCGCATCACTGACGACGTCGAACGAGCGCGCGATGAGCGGCGACACGAGCTCTTCGAGCTCGAGCCTCGTCATCTTGAACCGAAAATTCACCACGCGGCCGTTCACGTCGTGGAGAAGCTCTTCGATCGTGACGTCGACGTCCTCGACCCCGCTCAGCTGACACTTGGTCCACTCGGCGGCGGCGCGGAGGCGCTCGAAGGTCTGCGGGTCCTGCTTCGGATCGAAGCGGTGCTCTCGAAGGCACTGAGCGGCCATCTGATCGGCGAGGAGCACGTCGACGTCGTCGCCGCCGAGGAACGTGTCGCCGGCCGTCGCGACCACCTCGAAGACGTCCTGGTCGAGGTCCAGCAGCGTGATGTCGAACGTCCCCCCGCCGAGGTCGTAGACGGCGACCGTCTCTGCCTTGTCGCGCGAGTATCCGTACGCGAGCGTCGCCGCGGTCGGCTCGTTGAGGATGCGCATCACGTCGAGCCCGGCCACCTTGCCCGCGGCCTGGGTGGCAGAGCGTTGCAGCTCGTTGAAGTTCGCCGGCACCGTGATCACTGCGCGTCTGCAAGGCTCGCCGAGCGCCGCTTCCGCCATGGTTCGGAGGTGTCGCAGCACCATCGCGCTGATCTCGGGGAGCGCGAAGGTGCCGCGGCGCACGTGAACCTGGACGCCACCGGCGGCCGTCGGCTCCAGCGCGAACGCGAGACGCTCCTTCGCCTGACGCACCTCGCTGCTGTCGTACGACCGGCCGATGAGTCGCTTGATCGAATAGACGGTGTTCGCCGCGTCCACGAGCCGGCGCTCGCGCGCCTCGTGACCGACGAGGATGGACCCGTCCGGGTGGAACGAAACGACCGAAGGGATCAGCCGCCGCCCCTCCGAGTCGGCGAGCACACGTGACTCCCGACCGTCAGCGACGGCGACGGCGGAGTTCGTGGTACCGAGATCGATTCCGAGGACGGGGCCGCTCATCGCGCTCCTGAGACGGCGTCTCGCGGACGCCGCTCTGGCGAGCCGAGTCTACCCTCGAACCCTCGGCGAAAGGAACCCAAGGGGCCCTTCGAGGTGCGCGCCGCGCACGAATGCGCCGACGATCAGGCCGTCCGCGACGTTGAGCTCGAGGGACCAACAGAGCTGTCCGTCGACGAGGGAGCTCGTCACGGACGTCGCATCGCCCGTCGAGCGGATGTCGAAGCGCGTCGGCGGGTCACGCTCCATGAGCGCGCTGAGCGCACGGGACAGCTCGGATGCGCCCTCGAGCAGCGAGAGACGGCCGCGACGCGTCCACCAGCCGCACACGTTCGCATCGAGGTGCGCCTCCGCGGTGGTCAGGTCCCGCTCGACGAGGGCGCTCACGAAACGGTGCGCGAGCTCCACCGCTACGGGGGCCGGTTCCGAGATGGGAGGCGGGAGGGAGGCTCGCACCCGTACGAGGGGTCCGGACGTCACGCGACGTCGTGTAGCAAAGCGCTCACCAAGCGATTTCACGTCAGAAACCGCTCACCGCGAGGCACGTCTTGGGGGGCGCGTCCCCCTTCGCGGGGGGAGATGCCCCCATCCGTTCTGCGGGGCCGGTCCGAGCGCGACGCAGCTCTCGGAGTAGGATGGTGCAAATGAGCACGGACTGGCGCGAGGAGCTGCGATCGGGACGCCACGCAGGCGCGTTGCTCGCGCCGCTCGTCGGCGAGGCGCTCGAGGAGCTGGAGGTCGGCGAGGTCGAGGTGCTGAGCGAGGGCGAGCTCGCGATGACGACCGACGCAGGCGGTGAGCTCCGCGTCCGGCTCGACAACCTGAGGGCCTCGCTCGCGCAGGCCGAGGGTCCAGACGCGAGGGTCGGGATGGTGGAGTACTTCGCCCGCGCGATCGCCGAGGCCCTCGAGAAGAGCGGCGTCGAGGACGCGCTTCGGCGCGAGGACCTCGTCCCTCTCGTGCGGGACAAGACCTACGTGGAGCAGCTCGGCGATCTCGACGCCGAGACGGGCGTCGTGGTGTTTCCTTTCGTCGCGGACCTCTTCCTCGTGCTCGCGTTCGACGGGTCACATACGCAGCACCTCGCGACCCGTGAGGCGCTCGGTCGCCTCGCGATCACGCGCGACGAGGCGCTGGTGCTGGCGCGGGCGAACCTCGACGAGCGACTGAGCGAGATCGAGCAGCGGAGCCTGGAGAAGACGGATCCGAGTGGACAGCCTGCGTCGGTCGCGATGCTCGTGACCGGGGGCGATCTCGAGGCGAGCCTGCTGCTGCTCGACGACCTGTGGGCGCGCATCAAGCTGAACGCGCGCGGCGAGATCGTGGCATGCGCGCCGGCGCGTGACGTGGTGCTCTTCGCCGACACGGCGGATGACGGCGCGCTGCTGCGGATGGGTGAGATCGCCGACGAGGTCATCGAGAACGGCGACCACGTCATCTCCCCGACGCTGCTGCGGCGCACGCTGAGCGGGTGGGAGCGCTACGCGGACGCGTGAGCGCTCAGCCGCCGAGCTTCCGGATCACAAGCTGGTCCGGCGGCGGCATCGCGTGATCGCGTAGCTCGACGGGTAGGACCCAGCGGTGGTCGGCGACGCCCACGTGCTGCACGGATCGACGCGCGCCGAGGCGGCATCGATAGAAGAGCAAGAGAACGCTCTTTTCCGCGTAGGCGTGGAACGTCACGTCGAGGATGTCGTCGACCACGACGTCGATCGCGCACTCCTCCGCGCACTCCCTGCGAACGGTCGCCTCCGGATCTTCTCCAGGCTCGATCTTGCCCCCCGGGAACTCCCACATGCCCGCGAGGTGGCTCCCTTCCATCCGTCGCGTGAGCAGGATGCGCCCCTCGTGCTCCACGACGGCCGCCGCGACGAGGACCGTGTCGGTCGGGGCGCTCATCATCGCGCCTGGTCGTACGGACCGTCGGTCCCGAGCGCGCGCTCGAGCTGGGTCGCCGCGATGCGCCCGTCGATCGCAGCGCTGGCCAGGTCGAGCTGCGCCTGTGCGAGGTTCGTCGTCGCGAGCATGAGATCCGTGATCAAGCCAGTTCCGAGCCGCGCCTGCTCGGTGCGCACGCGAACCGTCTCTTCTGCGGCATCGATCCCCGCCTGGGCCGCGAGGAGAGCGGCTCGCGCGGTGCGGTAGCTGGTGAGCGCCGTCGTCACTTGCATGCGGAGCGCGTCCTCGAACACGACCAGCTCGGCCGCCGTCTGCGACTGCTGCGCCGTCGCCGCCCGGGCCTGCTGCTCCCCCGTGAAGAAGTCGTTCGGCGACCAGGTCAGGATCGCAGACAAGGACCACGTTTCCACGAAGCGCTCTTGCTGGGGGAAGATGCGCTGGCTGGGGTTGTCGAACGACAGCGCTCCCTGGAGGATGAGGTGCGGCAAGCGCGCCGCCTCCGCGACTTGCACCGAGCGGGCACGCGCGGCGAGAAGCGCTCTCAGGGCGTCGGCCTCGGCACGCTGGCTCATCGCCTGCGCGACGAGCTCTTCGAGGTCGCCATCGCGATCTGGCAGCGGCGCGAGCATGTCCTCGCCGATGACGATCGGCCGCAGCTGCGGATCATGGACGAGCGTGCGCACTGCTTCGCCCGCTATCGCAAGGCCGCCCTCGCTCCGAAGCACTGCGACGTCGGCGCGGGCGCGCTGGGCCTCGAGCGACAGGAGGTCGACCCGCGCGACGGTCTGCGCCTCGACGTTCGCTCGGACGACGGCCTCTTGCGCACGGATCGTGAGGACCGCCGCGCGCGCGACCTCGACGGCGGCGCGCGCGCGGGCGTAATTGTAGAAGGCCTCGCGGGCTTGCTGCGCTACCTCGGAAGCACGCGCGCGGACCTGGGCGCGCGATGCGTCGACGACGCGCTCGGCGCCTTCGTACGCCGGGAGGACGGTGAGGAAGACGTCGCTCAGCGCATACGAGAACGTCGCACCGATCGCGAACTGGTTGAGCAGCACCGGAAAGCGGAGGTTCGCGAGCGCGATCTGGCTCTGAAGGTTCACGTCGAAGAGCGCGCGCGACGATGGATCGTCGACCGACGCGATCAGCGCGTTCAGGCCATCGATGTCGGTCTGCGAGAGACCGGCGCCGCCCGAGAGGGTGCCCTGGGTGATCTCGGAGAGCCGCGTGTACCGCGCAGTGGCTTCGACGCGCGGAAAAAAGCCGAGGTAGGCTTGCGCTGCGCCGGCGCGTGCCTGCTCCAGCGCCGAGCGGCTGCCATCGAGCGAGGGTGAGGTGTCGAGCGCTCTTCGCGCGACGTCTTCCGCCGTCAGGCCGCCGGTCTCGCCGTGAAGCAGATCGAGCAGGCTCGCCGGGCCCGTTGGAGCGTCCGTCTGCGCGCGTGCTGGGGCCCTGAACGCGAGGACGCCACCGACGCAGAGCACGGCGAGGAGGTCTCGACGATCTGCAGCGCGGCCGAAGAGACGGGTCCGGCTTCTAGCCATTGCGGTTGGTCATGGTGAAGAACGCCTCAGGGCGTGAGGCGCGCGGGTTTTCGCACCGCATCGGCGATGCGCAACTCGTTCATGCGCGAGCAACGGACGAACGTGCGCGCCTCCGTCCTGACGTTCCGCGAGTCGCGTGGTAACAACGCGCCGATGCCGACGGTCCCGGAGCTTTTCGCATGACGATTCGTCACGATCGTGGACGATGGGATGCGTCCTCGTGCCAGAATGTCTGGATGCCGGACGCGTCGATTGCGGGCTGCAGCACCGGATGGCGTCGCTTGCCCATGGAACACCCTTTGCTGACGGCTTCGCGCATGACTCGCTCTCTCGCGTCGCTCTGCTCTTTCGGCGCGCTCTTCTGCGGCTGGGCGCTCTTGGCGCCGAGCGTGGTGAGCGCTCAGCCGACCGCGACTTTCCAGCCGTTCGGCGACCGCATGGGGACCATCGCGTTCACGACGCAGCCGCTCGGGCTCGCCGAGTGCGACATCGAGATTCCGATCCGCTTCACGATGCTGACGACGTCGCTGACGACGCGCTACCTCGACATGTGGTCGGCTACGAGCGCGACCGCGGGGTGCCAGACGGGCATGACGCGATCCTCGTCGACGAGCATTGCGTGTGCGTCTGTGCCTCTCACGGGCAACGCGTTCACGAACGCGATTCAGCACGATCTGAACGTGACGGGCGTCCAGCTCTTCGGCGCCGACGCGTGCACGGGCCTGACGACCACCAAGACGTTCTTCGTGTTCGACACGGTCAGCGCGCCCGACACCTCCACCACGTTCACCACGTACGCGACCTTCACGATCAGCATCGACTCGCAGGCGCCGAGCCCGCCCACGATCGCGGGCGACGTCGCGGGCGACACCACGGTGTCCGTGACCTGGACGAACCCGTCGGACATCGGAACGCAGGGTGGCGTCGCAGTCTACTTCGACCCTGGCGGCTGCGGTGGCGCGACGGACGGCGGCGTGGGCGGCGCGCTGGTCGCGGGCACGGTTCCTCCGGCCTCGCTCCTCGTCTATCAGCAGCACAGCCAGTCGATCACGTCGGCGTCAGTGCCGGCCGCGAGCCTCGGTTGGCCTGCGGCGACCTACGGCCAGCGCGGGGCCATCGCCGTCACGGTGCTCGACAACGCCTTCAACCCCAGCTTGCTGTCGAACGTCGTCTGCGCGGACCACGTCAGCGTGACGGGCTTCTGGAACCAGTACTGCGCGGATCACGGGCTTTCACTCGCCGACTGCACCGCGCGCTATCGCGGCTGCTCGGTGGGCCTTCCCTCTCGCCGAACGGACCTGACGATGATCGCCGCGCTTGCCGCCATCATGGGCGTGCTCTTCGTCCGGCGGAGGGCGCGGTGAAGGCAGCAGGTCTCGCCGGCCTGGCGCTCGCGATCACGGTCTCAGCGCTCGTCCAGCCTTCGCGCGCCAGCGCGCAGCACAGCACGCGGTTCACCAACCCCGCGTACGGGACCGAGTGGTCTTCGATGCCGGAGTACACGCCGAGCAGCGAGAACTTCACGTTCGAGCTCCGACTCGGCACGTACCAGCCCGACCTCGGGGCAGCGAGCTCCGCGTTCCAGGGCGACCTCGGGCCGATGCTCGGGCTCGGGCTCGACATCCACGCGGTGCGCATCCCGTACATCGGCCCGCTCGCGTTCGGCGTCGCGTTCGCGTGGGGCGAGTGGACCGGACCGGCGAGCGCCGTCGGATCGAGCGTCAACGTCGGCGCGACTGGGCTCAGCTTGGTCCCCATCACCGGGATGCTCGTGCTTCGCATCGACGTGCTCGCCCGCCAGCTGAACGTGCCGTTCATCATCACGCCGAAGCTCGGTCTCGACCTCGGCTACTGGCAGACGGGCACCTCCAGCGGGACACAGGCCGACGGCTGGTCGGTCGGCGTCCACTGGGCCGCGCAGATCGCGCTCGAGCTGGACTTCCTCGACCCACGCGCGGCTCGGCGGCTCGACAACGCGTGGGGGATCAACCACTCGGTGCTGTTCTTCGAGCTCTACGGATCGACGATGGGCAGCTTCTCCGATCGCATGCTGCCGGTCGGCACGCCCATCACCTGGGCCGCCGGGCTCGGCTTCACGTTCTGAGCTGACGTGGCGTACGGGATCCGGCTCGTCGTCGCCTACGACGGCGCGGAGTTCGCGGGGTTCGTCAGCCAGCGCGATCAGCGCACGGTGCAAGGCGAGCTGGAGCGCGCCATCGCGCTGATGAACGGTGCGCCGGTCCTCGTGCGCGGGGCCGGGCGTACGGACTCGGGCGTCCATGCCGCGGGCCAGGTCGTGGCCTTCGACGCCCAGCGAGACATCCCGCCGCTCGGCTGGCGGCGAGGGCTGAACCGCAAGCTCGGCCACGACGTCGTCGTGCGCCAGGCCGAGGTCTGCGCGGTTGGCTACAACCCGCGCTTCGATGCGCTCGACAAGACCTATCGCTACGTCCTCCAGGCCGCGCGCGATCGCGACCCGCTGCTGCGCACGAGAGTGTGGTCGCTCGGAAAGTCACGACAGCTTCGCCGCGAGTTCACGCGCGACGACGACGCGAGCGAGCGGCTCGACGTCGAGGCGATGCGCGATGCCGCCTCTCGCTTCGTGGGGGTGCACGACTTCCATGCGTTCCGGGCGGCCGACGACGATCGCCTCGTGACGACGCGACGCATCTTTTCGTTCGAGGTGATCCCGAACTTCGGCTCCGAGCCCAGCCTCGTGGCGCTCGAGGTCCGCGGTAGCGCCTTCATGAAGAACATGGTCCGCATCCTCGCGGGGACGCTCGTCGACGTCGGCCGCGGTCGCATGTCGCCGGAGACCATCGACCGGCTCCTCGCTCCGGGGGCGCGCCGAGAGGACGCGGGAGTCACCGCCCCGCCGCACGGGCTGACCCTGATGCACGTCACTCTGGGACGGCTCGCGCAGGCCGCCGCAGCCTCAAACGCGTCCCCGCCTGGAAACACCGCTTGACGCGCCACTCCCCGCGAATATCCTTCCGCCTCTTTTCCGCCCGTCCCCTGCGAGAAGCACATGAATCAGCACCCTGGCCTCATCGGCAAGAAGCTCGGAAATACTCAGATCTTCGAGGAAAACGGCAACGTCACGCGCGTCAGCGTGGTCGAGGTCGGGCCCTGCACCGTTCTCGCCAAGCGCACCGAGGAGAAGGACGGCTACTCGGCCCTGGTCCTCGGCTTCGGTGACCGCAAGGAGAAGGGGCTGAACAAGCCCGAGGCGGGCTTCTTCAAGAAGGTCGGCCAGAAGGCGGCGCGCGTCGTGCGCGAGCTCCGGCTCCCGGCCGTCGACGTCAGCAAGCACGAGGTCGGCGCAGTCCTGAAGCCGTCGGACGTGTTCGTCGAAGGCCAGCACGTCGACGTGTGCGGCCAGACCATCGGTCGCGGCTTCACCGGCGTCATGGTCCGCTGGAACTTCCGTGGCTCGGCGACGGCGACGCACGGCACGCACGAGTATCAGCGTCACGGCGGCGCCATCGGCACGAACATGACGCCCGGCCGCACGCTCCCGAACCTGAAGATGCCCGGCCAGTACGGCTCGGAGCGCGTCACGATCCAGAACCTGAAGATCGCCCGCGTGATGGACGACAAGTTCCTTCTGCTCATCGAAGGCGCGATCCCCGGGCACAACAACGGCATCGTCACGGTGCGCGGCGCGGTGAAGAAGCGCGGCGGCGTGAAGGGCGCGCCCCGGAGCTGAGCTCACTTCGATCGTTCGTTTCCGACGTGCGCCCCGGCAGCCTCTGGCTCCCGGGGCGTCGTCCGTTGAGGAGGGTGAATGAGCAAGCGGCCGCAGGATCACTTCGGGCGCCGGGCGCGTCGCGAAGGCTTCGCTGCGCGCTCGGTCTTCAAGCTCGAGGACATCGATCGGCGCGTGAAGCTGCTATCGCCCGGCAAGCGCGTGCTCGACCTCGGCGCGTACCCCGGCTCGTGGACGAGCTATGCGGCGCTGCGCGTGGGCGAGCGGGGAAGGGTGCTCGGGATAGACCAGACGGAGTTCCGCGGAACGCTGCCGGCCTGGGCCGAGATACGGACCGGTGATGCGCTCACGCTCGACCTCGTCACCGAGCTCGGGCCCGCGTCGTTCGACGTGGTGCTCTCGGACATGGCGCCCTCGACGAGCGGTCACAAGTTCCTCGATCAGGCGCGCAGCTTCGAACTGTTCTCTCGCGCGCTCACGGTCGCGGGCGCGGTCCTCGTGCCGGGCGGGCACTTCGTGGGCAAGATCTTCGTCGGTGGCGACTTCGACGTGGCGAAGAACGAGGTCCGCCGCCTCTTCGAGGAGACGAAGATCATCAAGCCTCCGGCGAGCCGCGCCGAGAGCTACGAGACGTTCTTGGTCGGGATCCGGCGGCGCAAGGAGCCGACGGGCTCGATCGCGGAGCCGCCGGTCGGCTGAGCGCCGCGGGACCGACGGCGAGGCCAGCGGCCGATCACCCTAGCGTCGGGTCACTGACTTCGGGCGCGCTTCCAGAGCGGCAACGGCTCGTCCGCCGCGGCCTGGTAGACGACGTCGAAGTCGTCGAACGCCGAGAGCGCGGCAGCCGGATCACGGCCGTCCGGTCCAAACTTCGGGTCGAGCTCGAACGCGTCGAATCCGACTCGCTGCATGAAGCCGAGCTGATCCCGGAGAACGTTGCCGACGGCGCGGAGCTCGCCACGGAAGTCGTGACGGCCTCGGAGGAGGCGTGCGAGCGAGTAGCCGCGTCCGTCCTGGAACTTCGGGAACTCGATCGCGACCAGAGACAGCCGCGCCAGAGCCGCCAGGATCGGATCGAGCCCACGATCGCTCGGCAGCCGCACGCCGAGACGCCCCGCCGTCGCGCCGAGGGTCGTCTGATCCCGCTCGAACCGCGCGAGCGACACCAGCACGTCCGCTCCGGTCGGGACGGGCTCGTCGTCGGCCACCGCGATGAACGCATCGCAGGGGGCGACCTCGAACGCGCTCGCCCCTGTCTCAGAGCGCGGTGCGCTGGGACGCCGCTGGATGAGCGCCATAGAGAGCCTCCTTGAAGGGGTCGGGGCCGAGCCGACGGTACGTCTCGATGAACGTCTCGTCGGCTTCGTTTCTCACGTCGACGTAGGTCCTGACGACCTTCTCGACCGCATCCACGATCTCGTCGGCCGAGAAGGCGCGACCTAGGATCTTCGCGAGCGACGCGTCACCGCCGCCGACGCCCGCACCAGCGGAGCCGCCGAGCATCACCTGGTAGAATTCCTCGCCCATCTTGTCGATGCCGAGGATGCCGATGTTCCCGACGTGATGGTGCCCGCAGGCGTTGATGCATCCCGAGATGTTCAGCGTCAGGGGGCCCACGTCGAAGACGAAGTCGAGGTCGTCGAAGCGCTTCGTGATCTGATCGGCGATGGGGATCGATCGCGCGTTGGCGAGATCGCAGTAGTCGAGGCCGGGGCACGCGATCATGTCGGTCACCGTTCCGACGTTCGGCGTCGCGAAGCCCTGAGCCTGAAGCGCCGCGTGGACCGCGGGAAGGTCTCGGATCGGCACGTCCGTGAGCACGAGGTTCTGTCGGTGCGTGACCACGAGCCGGCCGAACGAGTAGCGGTCCGCGAGCTCGGCGACGGCGTCCATCTGGTCTGCCGTGACGTCTCCTGGAGGAAGGTCCTTCGACTTGAGCGAGAGCTGCACGATCGCGTATCCGGGCGCTCGGTGCGCGATCACGTTGCCGGTCACCCAGCGAGCGAGCGGGCGGTCCTTGCCGAGCCGGAGCCCATCGAGCGACGTGTGGCCGTTCGTGAACGCCTCGTACCGCGGCGGTTCGAAGTAGGCCGTCATGCGCGCGACTTCTCGGGCGTCGAGCACGAGCCCTTCGTCGTCCTTGATCTTCGCGTGCTCCTCCTCGACTCGCCGCGTGAACTCTGGGGCGCCGAGCTCCTTCACGAGGATCTTGATGCGCGCCTTGTACTTGTTGTCGCGCCGGCCATCGAGGTTGTAGACGCGAAGAACGGCCTCCGTGTAGCTCAGCAGATCGCGCTCCCTCACGAACGGAGAGATGCGCTCTGCGAGCTGCGGAGTGCGCCCTTGGCCACCGCCGACGAAGTACTCGAAGCCGATCTCACCCGCGTCGTTCCTGAGCGCTCGGATGCCGATGTCGTGCACGGCGATCGCTGCGCGGTCGTTCGTGGCGCCCGTGAGCGCGAGCTTGAACTTGCGAGGGAGGTGGGCGAACTCCGGGTGGAACGTCGACCACTGACGCAGGATCTCGCAGTACGGACGGGGGTCTACGTCCTCGTCCTTCGCGACGCCTGCGAACGGATCCGCGGTGATGTTGCGGATGCAGTTCCCGCTCGTCTGGATCGCGTGCATCTCGACGGCGGCGAGCTCGTCGAGGATGCTCGGCACGTCCTCGAGCCGCGGCCAGTTCAGCTGCAGGTTCTGGCGCGTCGTGAAGTGCGCGTAGCCGCGGTCGAAGCGGCGCGTCACGAACGCGAGCTTGCGCAGCTGTACGGAGCTGAGCAGGCCGTACGGGATGGCGATCCGCAGCATGTACGCGTGCAGCTGGAGGTAGAGCCCGTTCTGGAGCCGAAGCGGGCGGAACTCCTCCTCGCTCAGCTCGCCGCGGACGCGGCGCTCGACCTGATCGCGAAGCTGCCGGGCACGCTGTTCGACGGTCCGTCGATCGTACTCGTCGTACTGATACATCGATCGCTTCTTTCGTCAGTAGCCGAGCCGGCGGCGAGCGTCTTCGGCGCCGAGCGCACGGAGCCGCTCGCGAACGGACAGGCTGCGCGTCCCGTCGGGCCGCAGCGTGAAGTCGATCACGTAGGGCCCGCACACGTCTCGCTCGCAGCTGCGCGCGAAGGCCAGGAGACGATCTCGCTCGGCCGCGTGGGTCGTGGACGGCGCGCCGTCGAGCTGCTCGATCCATCGCGACTGGTCGTCGAGGTAAACGACGGTCCCGTCCGAGAGCCGGTTCGCGGTGATGACGAACGCCGTCTGAGGCTTCTCTGACATCGACTCCTGACTATTCCGACCGGAATAGTGGGGTACACGTTAGCGGCATCCAGAAGGCCCTGCAAGCGCTCCGCGCGCTTGACGATCGGGATCGCCCCAGTTAGAAAGCCGGCCCGTTCGCTCGGGGATCGTCCAATGGCAGGACAACGGATTCTGGCTCCGTTTATCTAGGTTCGAATCCTAGTCCCCGAACTCAGCCTGCTGCTTCTACGGCTTCGCTCTCGGCAACGTGTTTCCCGTGCTTTCTCCGCGTCTCCTTCTCAGCGCTCTCTTTCCGCCCTCTCTTTCTCCGCCCTCTCTTTCTCCGCCCTCTGGCCCCATCGTCTAGTGGTTAGGACATCGGCCTCTCACGCCGGTAACCGGGGTTCAAGTCCCCGTGGGGTCATCCATCCGCAGAGCTTCTTCGCGCGCGACGCGCTGATCGTCGCCCACGACCTGCTCGGTCAGTTCCTCCAACGCGACGGCGTCGTCCTCCGTATCACGGAGGTCGAAGCGTACCGGCGTGCGGGCTCGCTCCCTGGAGGCGACAGCGCGAGCCACGCACGCGCCGGGCGTACCCCACGCACCGCGCCGATGTTCGGGCCACCGGGGCACGCGTATGTCTACGTTTGCTACGGCATCCACGCGATGTTGAACATCGTGACCGATCCCGAGGGCGAGGCGTCCGCCGTGCTGATCCGCGCCGCGGAGCCGGTCGAGGGGATCGATGAGATCACCGCGCGGCGTCGCGGGATCGTCGGCCCGGCCTCGTTGACCGGCCCCGGTAAGGTGGGCGCAGCGCTCGGGCTCGACACCAGCTGGAGTGGCCATCCCCTGTTCGAGCCCGGGGGCCTCTCGCTGATCGAAGGACCCCGCGTCGACCGTGTCCTCGCGGGACCGCGCGTCGGGATCGACTACGCGACTGCGAGAGATCGGAAGGCGTTGTATCGTCTCGCCGTCGCCGGCTCGCCCTGGGTCAGCCAGCGTGGCGGGCTTCGCCCAAGGAGAGCTTGATGAACCTCGCGCCGAGCAACACGTCCGTGGCCCTGACCGATGGCATCCGCGTCACCGTGACGAGCCGCTACATCCCCGAGCAGTCGGTACCGCGGCTCAACCGGTACGTCTGGGGGTACACCGTCCGGCTGGCGAACGAGGGCACCCGCACCGCGAAGCTCGTGAGCCGTCACTGGGTGATCACCGATGCCGGCGGCAAGGTCGAGGAGGTGCGTGGGCCCGGCGTCGTGGGCGAGACACCTCGGCTCGCGCCCGGCGAGACGTTTCAGTACACGAGCGGCTGCATGCTCCAGACGTCTCGCGGGACGATGCGCGGCGAGTACCAGATGGAGCGCGACGATGGCTCGGGGTTCGACGCGGAGATCGCGTCGTTCACGCTCGAGATGCCGCGCTCGCTCAACTGAGAGCTACGCGCCCTGGCTAGCGCGTCTGCTCGCGCAGCCAGCCGGCGTACCCTGGCAGCGCCCGGCTGACGTCCAGCGCGATGAGCTCGGGCACCTCGTATCCGTGTCGATCCTGCACGAAGCGCGCGAGCGCATCCCACTGGGCTTCCGTCGTCTTGATGACGAGCTGGGACTCCTCTTCGTCCACCACCGCGCCCTGCCATCGGTAGATCGACCGCATCGGAGGCAGGACGTTGACGCACGCGGCGAGGCGCTCCTCGACGAGGCTCGCCGCGAACGCCCGCGCGCGATCGGTCGGAATCGTGCAGAGAGCCACGAGGAGCCCGTTGCGATCGCCTTCGCTCACGCCTTGCCGAGCGGGACGGCGTTCGTGCGCACGTCGAACGTGCCGCGCTGCTTGGCCGCGGCGAGCACCTTGAGCGCCTCGCGGTAGCCGCGCGTGAGCAGCTGGCGTGCGTTGCCGCGATCGACGAACGAGAAGCGTCCGAGGTCGGCCGAGACGTTGAGGATCGTGATGTGCGGGTAGAGGCGGTGGATGAGCTCGATGCCGCGCCGCTCCTTCTCGGAGAGGATGATGTTCGCCGTCTGGCGGAGCATCGCGGGGGCCGAGCCGTGGACGAGCGACTCCTCCTCCGGGCGCGTGATGTGCGGGCGGTAGACGTTCGAGATGATCACGACGTCCGCGCCGGCTTCCACCGCGAGATCGATGCTGAGCGTGCGCACCAGCTCGCCGTCGACGTAGTAGCGGTCGCCGATCTTGAACGGTCGGAACAGCAGCGGGACACAGCTCGAGGCCGCGACGGCCTGCGAGATGGGAACGTCCTCGATGTGGCCCTTGCCGAAGACGACGCGGCCGCGGCCATCGACGTCGGTGGCGGTGACGAGGAGCGGCCGCGAGAGGTTGCGGAAGTCGTTCGTGGGTAGAGCGCTGGCGAGGAATCGCTCGAACCGGTCGATCGAGAAGAGCCCGCTCGTAAGCCAGCCCGGCCGACGCCACTGGGCTCCGGTCGGCATCCCGAGGAAGTAGCGGCCTTTCAGCGCGCTCACGCGGTCGTTCCGCTGCCAGAAGGGACGGAACCAGTCGATCATCCGGTCGGCGTCGAAGCCCTGCGAGAAGAAGGCGCCCGCGATGGCGCCTGCCGAGGCGCCGACGAAGACGTCCGCCGCGAGCCCCAGCTCTTCCATGGCCTTGAGGACGCCGACGTGTGCGATGCCTTTCGTCGCACCGCCCGATCCGACGAACGCTACCCGGGGACGGCTCATGTCGCTGACGTGCTCTCTCCCCCCCGTCATGCCCGGGACAGGCTCTCACGGCTGCGGGCGGGCGTCGAGATTCGGTTTGCCGGTGGCACGTTCCCCGAGGCTCCTCTAGAGTCCCCGCCCCCTATGACCGAGCCTCGCGATCCTCGTCCGTTCATCGTCCTCACGGCGATTCACGACACCAATGCGCGCGCCGCCGCGGTGACGCTGAGCCACGCCGATGCATGGGAGCGCGCCGAGAAGGCCCTCGCAGGGCAGGACGTTGCGGGCCTCGACATCGTCGAGCTCCCCGTGCCGCCGAAGGCGTTCATCGCGCTTCGAGAGCACGCCCGTCGCTCGCACGAGACGGCGGCGGTCTACGATCTCTTTCCGCTCGCCGCGCACCTCGATGCGCCCACCCGGAAGGTCGCCGGGCAGTTCCTCGCTGCCGAGGTCCTCTGGAAGCTGGAAGAGGCCGGGATCCTCGAGGGCGTTCCGCTGAACCTTCGCTTCGAGGTCCCCACGGGTTGGGATCGCGCGCCGAAGGCCGTGCACGAGAAGCTCGTCGAGGCAGGCGCGCTCGATCTCACCGAGAGCGCCATCGACTCGTTCGTCGCGATCAAGACGAGCTGGGACGCGGTCTGATCGCGTCGGCCGGTCTCGCCGACGGCCGGCCGGATGAGAGGAGGCGCGGGTGAAGCGCTACATCGTCCAGACGTTCGGCTGCCAGATGAACGTGCACGACTCGCGGCGGATCGAGGAGGTCCTCGGCGCCGCGGGCTATGCGTCGACGGACGATGCGGCGCTCGCGGACGCGATCATCTTCAACACGTGCAGCGTGCGCGAGAAGGCGGAGCACAAGCTGCTCTCGATCCTCGGCACGGTACGGCCTCTGAAGGAGGAGCGTCCGGACCTCTGCGTCGTCGTCGCGGGGTGCGTGGCGCAGCAAGAGGGCGAGCGTCTCCTCTCGCGGGCGTCGTTGATCGACGTGGTGCTCGGTCCGGACAACATCGTGGAGCTGCCGGCGCTGATCGAGCGCGCGCGCGGGGGAGCGCCGCCGATCGCTCGGACGGTGTTCGACCTCGACGATCCGCGCTTCCTCGTGGCGGCGCCGCGCGAAGGCCAGCGAGAGGTGACTTCGTTCGTCACGGTCATGAAGGGCTGCGACGAGCGCTGCACGTTCTGCGTCGTGCCGTACACGCGCGGCCCGGAGCGCTATCGCGCCAGCGACGAGATCGTCTCGGAGATCCGGGCGATGGTGCTCGGCGGCGTTCGCGAGGTCACGCTGCTCGGGCAGACGGTGAACTCCTGGCACGAGCCGGGCGAGGCGGGTGAGTCCGAGTCGGCGTTCGCATCGCTACTGCGGCGCATCGCCGACGAGGTGCCCGATCTCGCGCGGCTCCGCTACACGTCCCCGCACCCTCGGCACGTGACCGACGCGCTGGTGCGCGCCCACGCCGAGCTCGCCATGTTGCCGGCGCACGTGCACTTGCCGGTGCAGTCGGGATCGAACCGAGTGCTCAAGCGGATGCTCAGGCGATACACGCGCGAGCACTACGTGGCCCGCGCGGCGGCGCTGAAGGCCTCACGCCCGGGCCTGACGCTTTCGACGGACTTCATCGTGGGCTTTCCGGGCGAGACCGTGGCCGAGCTCGAGGAGACGCTGTCGCTCGTCCGCGAGGTCGGATTCTCGGCGGCGTTCGCGTTCAAGTACTCGCCTCGGCCGCACACGCCGGCCCTCAAGCTCGAGGACGACGTCTCCGAGGACGAGAAGGACGCGCGGCTCGCGCGGCTCTTCGAGGTCGTCGCCGAGGGGCAGAGCGCGCACCTGCAGTCCCTCGCGGGGGCGCACGTCGAAGTACTGGTCGAAGGGCCCGGAAAGGGACCGGTCGGCCGCTTCCGCGGGCGCAGCGAGCGTCACGAGATCGTCCACGTCGACGTGCCGCCGGATCGTGATCCGACCGGGCTCCTCTTGAACGTGCGCATCGAGCAGGTGAACGCGCACTCCCTCCTCGGCCGGCCCCTGGGCGATCTCACCGCGCTGCCGATGCGCGTCGAACGCCCGCCATCACCTCCGAAGATGCGGTCCCTCCGCAAGCTCCCGATGCTCGGCGCTGGGGCGCTCGAAGACGAGCCGCGCTCGTGACGGCCGACGCTCGACGCCTGCTCGTCGCGTGGATCCCGGCGCTCCTCTACATGGCGCTGATCTGGTCGGTCTCGTCCATGTCCACGCCCGACTTTCCCGTTCGCGCCTTTCCGTTTCGCGACAAGGGCGTGCACGCCGTTCTCTATGCAGGGCTCGCGTTCCTCGTCGCGCACGCCTGTCTCCGCAGCTTCGAAGGGCGGGCCCGGATCCGGATCGCGCTCGTGGCGTGCTTCGTGACCATCATGTGGGGCTTCCTCGACGAGGTTCACCAGGCTTTCGTGCCTGGGCGTAGCGCCGATCTCGCGGATCTCTTCGCAGACGGGATCGGGGCGCTCGGAGGCTCGAGCATCCGTTTCGCCACCGGCGCGGTCGTCGCGAGGGCGCTGGGCCGGCGAGCGGAGGCAGGGGTACGCGTATGAAGAACGTCCTGCCCTACCTCGGGATCACGCCGACGTTGGCGGCCGGCGTGTTCGTGGCGCCGACCGCCTCGGTGATCGGCGACGTGTCGGTCGGCGCCGAGTCGTCGATCTGGTACGGCGCGGTGCTCCGAGGAGACGTGATGGCGATCCGGATCGGTGCTCGCACGTCGATCCAGGACAACAGCGTCGTGCACGCCACTGGCGGGTGGGCCGCGGTGGAGGTCGGTGACGAGGTGACCGTCGGCCACTCCGTCGTGCTCCACGGATGCCGCGTCGGCCATCGGGTGCTCGTCGGGATGGGCTCGATCGTGCTCGACGATGCCGAGATCGGTGACGGCTCGATGATCGGCGCCGGGTCGCTCGTCACTGCGCGAACGAAGATCCCGCCCGGTGTCCTCGCGCACGGACGTCCCGCGAAGGTCGCGCGCGATCTGCGGCCCGACGAGATCGAGAACATCCTCGAAGCGTCGCGGCTCTACGTCCGCTACGGACGCGAGCACGCCGAGTCGATCGCGAGCGTCCGCTGAGCGTCTTTCGGCGCCGGCTGATACATTCGGCTCCCATGTGGCGAACGTTGGCGATCGCTTGTGTCTTCGTCGCCGGCTGCGGCGCGAAGACCGGTCTGGAGATCCCGGAGTATCGGCTCGATGCCGGGCGCGACGCGCGCGACACCAGCGTCGACTCACCGACGTTCCCCGACTCGCCCATGTGCATGCCCGGGCGCTTCCCGCTCCGGCCCGACGTCGCGGAGGTGATGCTCGTCATCGATCGCTCGGCGTCGATGCGCCTCAACATCGCGGGCGAGGCGGACCTGCCGCCGTCCCAGTGGCGCTGGGCGATCCTTCGCGACGCGCTGTCAGCCTCGCTCGCGGGGCTCGACTCGCGCGTCTTGGTGGGCGCCAAGTTCTATCCGGATCCGATCTTCATGCCTGCGCCCGACGCAGAGACCGCGTGCCGCTCGTCGGACACGATCGACGTGTTCCCGGCGATGGGCACGGCGCCAGCGATCCTCGGGATCTTCGACAGCCCCGAGCCCCTCGGTGGAACGCCCACGGCGGTCGCGCTCGCCTCGGCAGCGCGCGGGTTCTCGACGACGGCCGAGCGTCGCTTCCTCGTGCTCGCGACCGACGGCGCTCCGAACTGCAACCCTGACACCGGCGTTCCACAGGACCGTTGCGTCTGCACGAGCCCCCGCGATGCGTGTCTGGCGGATCGTCCTGGCGCGTTCGCGTGCCTCGACGACCGCCGCACGCTCGACGTGATCACCGGCCTCAGGGCGACCGAAGACATCCCGACCTACGTCATCGGGATCGATGGTCCGGACTTCCGCGACGTGCTCGATCAGATGGCCGTCGCGGGCGGCCGGCCGCGCATGATCCCCGGGGAGCGCAGCTTCTACTCGGTTCGCTCTCCGGACCAGCTGCGGATGGCCCTCGAGGAGATCACGGGGAGCATCTCGGCGTGCGGCTTCCTGACGCCGGCCCTGCCGCCGACGGATGCGACGTTCTCGATCGAGATCGACGGCTCCGTGGTCGTGGAGGATCCGGTCGACGGCTGGACGTGGGCCAATCGCGTGACGGGGGAGCTCGAGCTCCATGGCGCGGCGTGTGACGCAGTGCGGGCGCCTGGCCACCGCATCGAGGCGATCATCGACGAGTGCGGTCCGTGAAAGAGCCGCTTCGCGTCGGCGTCATGGGCGCCGGGGCGGTCGGGATCTTCGTCGGGGGGCGACTCGCAGCGGCGGGGCATCACGTGACGCTCGTCGGGAGGCCCCGCGTGCTCGACCCGATCGCAGCGGAAGGGCTCACTCTCGAGGATCTGGACGGCAGCGCGCGGAAGGTCGCGCGCGGCGTCCTGCGATGCGAGCGCGACGCCGCGGCGCTTGCGGACACGGACGTCGTGTTGCTCACGACCAAGACCGCGGCGACGCAGGACGCGGCGAAGCAGATCGCCGAGGTCACACCGGCGCACGTCCCCGTGGTGAGCCTGCAGAACGGCGTGGACGGGCCGAGGACCCTGCGCGACGTGCTCGGACCGGGCCGGGGCCACGGCGGGATGATCGCGAGCAACGTGATCTTCCGAACCGACACGACGCTGCGACGTACGACGACGGGCGACATCGTGATCGAGCGGCTCGCGCCGCGCGACGAGGAGCGCACGCGCAACGCGGTCGCTCGCCTCATCGACGCGCTGGCGGCGTCCGGCCTCGGAACACACGGAACGCGCGCGATCGCGCCGGTGCTGTGGACGAAGCTGCTCTTCAACCTGAACAACGCGATCAACGCCCTGTCGGGCCAGCCTCTCGCCGCCGAGATCTCCGATCGCGAGTACCGGCGGGTGCTCGCGCGCGCGATGCGAGAGGGGCTCGCCGTGATGCGAGCGATGGGGGTGCGGCCCGTTCGAATCGGTCGCCTCCACGCGGGTCTCTCCGCGCGCGTCCTCCCGCTGCCAGACCGGATCTTTCGGACGCTCGCCGGCGCGATGGTCCGGATCGATCCCGAGGCGAGATCCTCGATGGCGGACGATCTCACGAAGGGGCGGCTCACCGAGATCGATGCGCTGAACGGCGCGATCGTGCGCCACGGCGCGGAGCTCGGTGTTCCGACACCCGTGAACGCGCGGATCGTGGAGCTCGTCCACGCGGCCGAGCGGAGCGGTGGAGGCTCACCGCACAGCCCGCCGTCCGCGCTCAGTCCACCTTGAGGATCGCGTGGAAGGCGGCCTGCGGGATGTCGATGGAGCCCACCGACTTCATCCGCTTCTTTCCTTCCTTCTGCTTCTCGAGGAGCTTGCGCTTGCGGCTGATGTCGCCGCCGTAGCACTTGCTGGTCACGTCCTTGCGGAGCGCCTTGATGCTCTCTCTCGCGATGATCTTGCCGCCGATCGCCGCCTGGATCGCGACCTCGTACTGCTGGCGCGGCACGATCCCGCGAAGCTTCTCGGTGAGGCTCCGTCCGATCGAGTAGGCCTTCTCCTTGTGGACGATGATCGAGAGGGCATCGACCTTGTCGCCGTTGATCATCACGTCGACCTTCACGAGCGGGTTCTCCTTGTAGCCCGCGAGCTCGTAGTCCATCGACGCGTAGCCCTTCGTCGCGCTCTTCAGCTTGTCGAAGAAGTCGAAGAGCACCTCGGCGAGCGGTAGCTCGTAGATGATGATCACGCGGCTCTGCGAGGCGTACTGGATGGCCTTCTGGACACCGCGGCGCTCCTCGCAGAGCTTCAGCACGGCGCCGACGTAGTCGCTCGGCACGTGGATCGAGACCTTGAAGAAGGGCTCGTCGATGTGATCGATCTTCACCGGATCGGGAAGGCGCGAGGGGTTCTCGACGCGCATCGACGTGCCATCGGTCTGGTAGACGATGTAGACGACGCTCGGCGCCGTCGTGATGAGGTCGAGGTTGTACTCACGCTCGAGCCGCTCCTGGACGATCTCCATGTGGAGGAGGCCGAGGAAGCCGCAGCGGAAGCCGAAGCCGAGCGCGTCCGACGACTCGGGCTCGAAGCTGAGCGCGCTGTCGTTGAGGTTCAGCTTGTCGAGCGCCTCGCGGAGCTGCGGGTACTGGCTCGCGTCCGTCGGGAAGATCCCGCAGAAGACCATCGGCTTCACTTCCTTGAAGCCAGGAAGTCGTTCCGTCGCCTGACGGCGGCGCTCCGTGATCGTGTCTCCGACCTTGCAGTCGGCGACGCTCTTGATCGCCGCGGCGAAGAAGCCGACCTCTCCGGGGCCGATGTCAGCCACGGCGACCGCGCGCGGAGCGAACGCGCCGGTCTCGGTGAGACTGTACTCGGCGCGGGTCGCCATCATCTTGATCTCGAGGCCGGGCTTCATCGTGCCGTCGACCACCCGCACGAGCGCCATCGCGCCGCGATAGCTGTCGTACCAGCTGTCCACGAGGAGGCCGCGCAGCGGAGCGTCCGCGCCTGCGGTCTTCGGCGGCGGCACGCGCTTCACGATGGCCTCGAGGATGTCCTTGATGCCGATGCCCTCTTTCGCGCTCGCGGAGACGGCGCCGGTGCAGTCGAGGCCGATGACCTCCTCGACCTCGCGACGCACGCGGTCCACGTCTGCGCCGGGCAGATCGATCTTGTTGAAGACCGGGATGATCTCGAGGTTGTTCTCCATCGCGAGGTAGACGTTCGCGAGCGTCTGCGCCTCGACGCCCTGAGACGCGTCGACGACGAGGAGCGCGCCTTCGCAGGCCGCGAGCGATCGACTGACCTCGTACGTGAAGTCCACGTGGCCGGGTGTGTCGATCAGGTTGAGCTGGTACGTGATTCCGTCGTCGGCCGGATAGAGAAGCCGGACCGACTGCGCCTTGATCGTGATCCCGCGCTCGCGCTCGAGCTCCATGTTGTCGAGAAACTGATCCTGCTTCTCGCGACTCGTCAGCGCGCCGGTGAACTCGAGGATCCGATCGGCGAGCGTGCTCTTGCCGTGATCGATGTGCGCGATGATCGAGAAGTTACGGATGCGCTCCGTGGGGAAGGCCATTGCGGGGCGCATATGCCAGGGCACGCGCGGCTCGCAACTCGGAACGCAGAATCCGGTGCTACTTCTTCGGCCGGGTCTCGTCGAGCGAGAGCTGTCCGGGCAGCTGGCTCTCGTATTGCGCGAGCACGAGATCGATCCCTTCGCGGATGTAGACCGCGATCGGAACCTTGGTACGCTCGTGCAAGAGCTTGAGCTGCTCGTTCTGCTCGGGCGTGATGTAGATGGTGGTCGAGACCTTCTTCCGCGCCATCGCAGCTCCCGGAACCGCGCAGGTCGGATCCGAGCCGTGACGTTATATGCCACGGCATATACTGTCAATCGCCGGCGTGCGGGAAATATCGTGTGGTTGCGAGCCCCCTCGGCGGGCGCGTATGCTCCGCGCCTGTTCGTGGCCCGCCCAACGGAGGGCGTCCCAGAACCTTCGAGGATCCGAATGCTCCGAGGTACCTTTGGTGTGCGAGCGATGCCGCGCACAGTGCTCATCGCGGCGGCGGCGACCGGGCTCGGCTTCGGCCTGGCCCTGGTCCCGGGCTGTGGCGGCACGCCGGAGCATGTCAGCGAGGCGCCCCAGGGCTCGCTCGGAGACGACACGGTCCGCGAGCAGTGTGAGGCCGGCGGACGGCGGGTCGTCGCGGTCGACGTGAACAACGACGGATCCCCGGACATCCGGCACGTGTACGAGGGGTCCATCGAGCGCTGTGCGCAGTTCGACATGAACTTCGACGGGATGGTCGACATCACGCGCTTCTTCGGGCCGGACGGGACCTCGATCGTCCGCGAAGAGCACGACTTCGACTTCGACGG
>JBBSAT010000098.1:0-23576 GCA_038252025.1 Polyangiales bacterium
CACGCGCGCATCGGGCTCGCCGTTCGCGCGGACGATGCTCGCGATCATCGCGGTGGTCGTGGTCTTCCCGTTCGTGCCCGTGACGCCGATCGTCTTCAGCGCGGCGTGAGCGCGTGAGAATCGTGCATCCAGGTCGGGCACGGGGCCTGTGCGTGGTCCCTGCTCGGGCACGGCGTCAGGACCAGGCGACGCACTCGCCGGTCGGGTCGAACTGCACGCACTCCACGACAGGCCCCGACGTGTCCGACTCCCACTCGGTGCAGGTGCCGTTCGAGTCCCAGCCGTAGCACTCGGCTGTGGGCGCGTACTCCGCGGTCGGCGCGACCTCGGCGGTGGGAGCGACGCGCCCATAGGCCAGGCAAGCTCCGGACGGCGACCAGTCGATGCACTCGGCCGCCGGCGCGTCGCTCACCGACGCCGAGTACGACGTCGTCGGCGCACGCGCCGGCTGGGCCTGCGTGCCGCCGCCGCAGCCGACGAGCGGAGAGGTCATCCCGAGGACGAGCGAGAGGAAGCGCTGGCGGTCGATCGGCATCTCGGCCGAGGCTAGAGCACCGATCCCTTCGGGGTCAACGCCGCTCGGCGGTCACGCGCGCAGCTGGGCGACGGCGTCGATCCAGGCCTCGGCGAGGCCGGAGACCTCGACGATCGCGATCGCCTCCGCCATCGCCGTGTCGGCACGCATTCCATAGCGTCGAGCGAGGTGTCCCGCGAGGAGGCGGGCGATGCGCGCGCGCGCGCTGAGCTCGACCTGCGTCTGCGAGAGCGTCGACGAGAAGGTCCACTCGAGGGCCCAGATCACGTCGGCGATCCAGTCGGCGAGCATCGCCTCCGACGCCGCGGCCGCCTTCGCGCGTCGCTCCGCGCGCTCGAAGCTCTCGGCCCACGGTCGCTCGAACGGCTCCACGTCGCCGCCGTGGAGCGCCGCGCGGAGACCACGCGCGAAGGCGCGCTGCATCAGGCTCCACCGCGTCGGATGGAGGTCATCGACGTCGAGCGTGCTCGCGACCGCGTCCCAGAGCCCATCCGATCGCCTCGGCAGTGCTCCGTCGCCGACGACCGCCCTGAGCTCGCCTCGGCGGAGCGATGCGAGCAGCGAGTCCTCGAGCTGTCGGTAGCGCGCGAACGACACCGTGCGTCGGTGCGAGAGCGCGATGCGCGGCTCGACGCGGCGGTCTGCCCAGAGCCTGCCGGCCGCGTCGGTGAGCAGCTCGGCGGTGTCCTCCGCGCGGATCTCCTTGCGCTCGCCCATCGTGCGACAGGGACACCGGTGATCGGTCCCGATGCGTCCGCCCTCGGGCGTGGCGGCGAGCAGGAACGGGAAGCGATGGCAGCTCTTCGGCTTGAGCCCCGTGTCGTAGATCGCGCACCCGCTCCCGTCGGTGAGGAAGACGCAGTCACCTCTCAGGGTCGGCGCGAGCACGGTGAGATGCAGGCCTCGCACGACGGCCGTCTTCGCGATCGCCTCGAGCGCCGCCCGCTCTTTCTTGCCGACGGGCCCGAGCAGGTGCACGTCGGTGCAGCAGAGGCCGTCTCCCGCGCAGCTGAAGCGCGCACCCTCGCGAACGAGCAGCGGCCGAACGCGCGCAGCATCCCCCGGCTTCATGTCCCCGTGACCTCGTCTCGGCGCGTGGGTCCTAGAACCCGACCTCGATGCCGCCGCCGAGATCACCCGTGAACAGGAACGTCGGCACGTTGAAGATGAGCGTCGGCTGGAGGTAGAGGCCGAAGTTCGGAAGGAAGCGGTATCCGATCGTCGTGTCGATCTCGACGCCCTGCTGTCCCGACTGGCCCCACGGCGCGGCGGAGGTGCGGTCCGCCCCGGAGCGGCCGAGGAAGACCTGAATCTGGCCGTACGCGATGAAGCCAACGTGGATGTGCGCGTGGAAGCCGACGGGCGAGGGGTCCGTCAGCTGCGTCTCGAGGCGCAGCCCGAGCTGCATGAAGGAGAGCGCGCCGTTTCCGGAGACCGGCTGGATCCGGATGTTGAGCGAGACCGCGAACCAGCGCGGGATGATGTAGTAGCCGACGTCGAGCCGCAGCGCGAAGCCGACGACGGCGCCGGGCTGCTCGACGTAGAACGAGCACTGCCCGCCGTTGAGCGTGTCGCAGGGGTCCGTGTCCGTGCCATCCGGCGAGGACACGTAGCCATAGTTGCGAAGGCCCGTCGGGCTGAAATCGGCGTCGGGGATGACCTGCGGGTTCGACACGAAGTCGCAGTCGACCGGGGCGCCGAGCGTGTCCACACCATCGGCGGAGGACTCGGGGCAGGGCGTGCGATCGACGGGGAGGCCGTTGTCGACGTGGCTCACGCCGGCATACGCGCCGAGCCGAGCGAAGAAGCGCGGCGACTCGCCGCTCGCGTCGGACGAGCCGGACCCGGACCCGTCGCGAATGCCGCTTCCGAGCGCGCAGAGGTCATCGTCGCAGTTGCCCGACGAGCAGTCCGCGTCCGAGCGGCACGAGTCACCGAGGCCCGCGCTTCCTGCTGCGTGGCAGCCGGACATCCCGGGCGGGCACTCTTCTTCGAGACCGGCGCACTGCGTCGGCGGCGCGCGGCCGGGGAGGGCGGGGGCGCTCGTCGTCCGCGTCGGGACGATCGGCACGATGATCGGCGAGCTCTGCGAGCCTGCGAACCCGTTCGGGCTGCCCGAGCTGTCGAACGCGACGATGTAGTAGGCGACCTCCGGCTCGAAGACGTCCTCGCAGGGGATCTCGAAGCCGTAGCCTCGGCCCATCGACTCCATCTCGGCGCGCTGGAACTCGCGCATGCCGTGACCGCGGTAGTAGACGTACACGTGCGCGGGCCGGCCGGGCACCTCGAGGTAGACGGGAACGGGCGTCTGCCGCAGCTGCTCGGGCACCGGGACGTGGACCAGGTCACCCATCGCGCCCGAGGGCGTCACGTCCGGCGGCGTGACGGTCGTCGTCGTCGAGCCACCCGAGCCGGCGCGGGCGCGCGCCTGGGTCCAGATCAGCTGGATGTCCGGCGTAGAGAGCAGCGGATCGAGCGAGACGTTGCCGTCGGCCTGGATGCCCTGGACGAAGTAGTTCAGGCCGGTGCCGTTGTCGCCCATGCCGGCGATCGCGACGATGCCCAGGTTCACGTACGTTCGTGCGAGGGGCGATCCCGTGACGCGACCGCGGGTCGCGGCGTCGAGCGCCTGCTGGAGCAGGCTCTGGGCCTGCTCGATCTCGAGGTTGTTGTAAGCGTCCATCGCCTGCCGGTTGAGGTCGAGGACCTGCTGCAAGGCGCGCTGGGCCGATGCGGGCGCGGCGGGCACGAGGGCGGCAAACACGAGCGCGAGCGCGAACAGACGAGCCGCGCGGAACGATGATCGATGCATTCTTTCGTCCGATCCCAATTTCCTCAGACGCGCGCGAGAATACCGGCACGCGTCCCCATTTGGAAAGGTCTCTTCCTGCGCTCGCCGCGCGGCTTCTTCTTCGGGGCGCTCGCGGCGCGCGCGGAGAGGAGAAGGCGCGGCGAGCGCAACAGAGAGAAGCGTGTCAGCCTCGCGCCTCTTTTTCGCGGGACGCTGATGACCGACCTCTTCTTCTCCGGCGACGACGTGACCTTCGCTCCCTCGGGGCTCGGGCAGGCCGCCGAACGTTTCCGCGAGACGACGCACATCGTGCGCGACGCCGGGACGGGCGGGGTCGGCGTGGCGTGGGGCGGAGCGATCGGGACCGGCGGCGCCCACGCGCTCCTCGCGACGCTGCCGCCCCTCTATCCCGAGTGGCTCGGCGACCGCTCGTTCAACGAGACCCACGGCGTGCGCTTTCCCTACGTCACCGGCGCCATGGCCAACGGGATCGCGACCACGCGCCTCGTGATCGAGATGGCGCGAGCCGAGATGCTCGGCTTCTTCGGCGCCGCCGGGCTCGGCCGCGAGCGCGTCGAGGCCGCCGTCGACGAGCTCTCGCGCGAGCTCGGCCAGGAGCACGCCTGGGGCGTGAACCTCATCCACTCGCCGAACGAGCCCGCCCTCGAGGCCGCCGTCGCCGACATGCTCATCCGCCGCGGCGTCCTGCGCGTCGAGGCGTCCGCCTTCATGGGGCTCACGCCCGCGATCGTGCGCTACGCCGCGACCGGCCTCCGCGAGCTGCCGGACGGCCGAGTGCACCGCGAGCGACACGTCTTCGCCAAGGTCTCGCGGCCCGAGGTCGCCCGGCACTTCATGTCGCCCGCGCCCGTCGCGATGCTCGAGGCCCTCGTTCGGGACGGTCTTCTCTCCACCGACGAGGCTCGCCTCGCTGCGCGCGTCGCGATCGCCGAGGACGTGACCGTCGAAGCCGACTCCGGTGGCCACACCGACAATCGCCCGCTCGTGGCCGTCCTGCCGATCATCCTGTCCCTGCGCGACGAGCTCACCGCGCAGTTCGGCTTCGCGCGTCCGATCCGCGTCGGCGCGAGCGGCGGGCTCGGCGCGCCATCCTCCGTCGCCGCGGCGTTCGCGCTCGGCGCGAGCTATGTGCTCACCGGCTCGGTGAACCAGTCGGCGATCGAGTCGGGCCTCAGCCCCGAGGGCAAGAGGATGCTCGCCACAGCCGGCATGGCCGACGTCGTCATGGCGCCAGCGGCCGACATGTTCGAGCTCGGCGTCGAGGTCCAGGTCCTGAAGCGCGGCACGATGTTCGCGCCGCGCGCGCAGCGCCTGCACGACGTCTACGTCTCGAACGCCGGCCTCGACACCCTCCCGAGCGACGTCCGCGCGCGCCTCGAGAAAGAGGTGCTCGGACAGAGCGTCGAGAGCGTCTGGGCCGAGACCGAGAGCTTCTGGCAGAAGCGCGACTCGCGGGAGGTCGAGAAGGCGCACGGCTCGCCGAAGCACAAGATGGCTCTCTGCTTCCGCTGGTACCTCGGGCTCTCGAGCCGGTGGGCGATCGTCGGCGAGCCGCTTCGAAAGCTCGACTATCAGATCTGGTGTGGGCCCGCGATGGGCGCGTTCAACGACTGGGTGAAGGGGAGCTTCCTCGAGCCCCCCGAGGCGCGAACCGTCGTGCAGATCGCCCGGAACCTGCTCGAAGGCGCGGCCGCCATCACGCGCGCGCAGCAGCTCCGCACGCACGGCGCGCCGATCCCGGCGAGCGCATTTCGCTTCGCTGCGCGCCCTCTCGAGTGACGGATCCCCGGGCCGGACTTCCGATTGGGAGCACCAGGAGTCACCCGAGATAACTACGCGAAATTCCACCCGACGACGTCGTTGACCGTGGGGGGGCGTCTGAGTATCGTTCTGCTCCTCGACTCCGAGAACGCATGACCAAATCCGAGCTCATCGACGAGGTCGCGCGTCGCACGAAGATCACCAAGAGCCGAGCAGAGCTCGTCGTGAACTCGATCTTCGAGTCGATGACGAGCGCGCTCGAGCGCGGCGAGGGCATCGAGATCCGCGGCTTCGGTAGCTTCACCGTGCGGGAGTACCGCTCGTACAACGGCCGCAACCCGCGCACGGGCAAGCCGGTCGCAGTCCCCGAGAAGCGGCTCCCGTTCTTCAAGGTCGGCAAGGAGCTGCGCGAGATCGTGAACGGCGGCATCGGCGAGATCTCGGACGACGACGACGACGACGACGAAGACGAGAACGAATGAGCCCCGAGCAGCAGCTCGAGGCGCTCGAGGCTGGCTCGGTCGATCTGGTGTCGCGCGAGGACTTGCTGAAGCGCCTCACCGAGTCGGCGAAGAGCGGCCGCCCGCTCCGCATCAAGGCGGGCTTCGATCCCACGCGGCCGGATCTCCACCTCGGGCACGCCGTGCTCATGGGGAAGATGCAGCAGTTCCAGCAGCTCGGGCACGAGGTCGTGTTCGTCGTCGGCGACTTCACCGCGGCGATCGGCGATCCGTCGGGCAAGAACAAGACGCGGCCGCCGCTCTCGCGCGAGGAGATCGACGCCGGCGCGCGCACGTACGCCGAGCAGGCGTTCAAGATCCTCGACAGGGACGAGACGCGCCTCGAGTACAACGACACCTGGCTCGGCAAGATGGACTTCGCCGCCGTCATCCGGCTCGCCGGCAAGTACACGCTGGCGCGCATGATGGAGCGACAGGACTTCAAGGAGCGCTGGCAGAACAACTCCAGCATCTCGATCCACGAGCTCCTCTACCCGCTCGCGCAGGCGCAGGACTCGGTGCACCTCGAGAACGACGTCGAGCTCGGCGGCACCGACCAGCTCTTCAACCTGATGGTCGGTCGCGATCTCATGAAGGAGTCCGGGCTGCGCCCGCAGATCGTGATGACGATGCCCATCCTCGAGGGCCTGAGCGCGCGCGAGGAGAACGGCGTCATCGTCGGCGACAAGATGAGCAAGTCGCTCGACAACTACGTCGGCGTGAGCGAGCCGGCGGTGGAGCAGGTCGGCAAGCTCATGAGCATCTCGGACCCGCTGATGTGGCGGTACGTCGATCTGCTGGCGCCGATCACCGGTAGTGCGGCCGAGGTTCGCGCCATGCGAGATGCCGGAGCCTCTCCGCGCGACTCGAAGCTCTTCTTCGCGGGCTCCGTCGCGCGCGCGTTTCACGGGCCCGAAGAGGCGAAGAAGGCGACCGACGCCTGGGAGAAGCAGTTCTCTCGCAAGGAGCGCCCGGACGAGATCCCGGAGGTGACGCTTCCGCCCGGCGAGCCGGCCACGATCCTTCGCGCGCTCGTCGCGTCGGGGCTCGCCGCGAGCAACGGCGAGGCTCGCCGCAAGATCGGCGAGGGCGCGGTGAAGCTCGACGAGGGTGAGAAGATCACGGACGACAAGCTCGTCCTCTCCCCGGGCCGGCACGTCCTGAAGCTGGGTCGAAAGTGGGCCGCAGTCGTCGTCGGGTCGTGAGCTGTCGGGCTTTTCCCGACAGCGTTGGTCCGCTCAGCACGTGATAGTCTCGTCCTGCCGCTCGGGATTCCGGTCGGCGCTACCAGTCGGGGAAGGGCGGTAACGGCATGCCAACGCTAGCCAAGCGGATCCTCGTCATCGAAGACGATCCAGTCGGTCGCGCGATGCTTCAGGACTGTCTCGTCGCACGCGGCTATCAGGTCGTGTGGGCGAGCAACGGCGCCGAGGGCGTCGAGCTCGCGCGCATGGTGAACCCCGACCTCGTGCTCTGTGACGTGCTCTTGCCGAAGAAGAACGGCTTCGAGGTCTGCTTCGAGCTCAAGCGAGGCCCGCACGCCCGCACGCCCGTCGTGCTGATGAGCGCGATCCTTCAGGGCGGCGACGAACAGAAGTACGCGAAGGAAGGCGTTCGCGCCGACGCGTATCTGGTGAAGCCGTTCCCGATGAGCGCGATGATCGCGCGCATCGAGCAGCTGCTGCCGGACTGACGCGTGTCCGAGAGCTCGCGCCTCGCGCAGGCGATCGGCCTCGACGAGGTCTCGACGGAGGCTTTCCGGCCGAAGCTGCTCGCTGGAATCTTCACGGGCTACGCGACCGCGGTCCTCCTCCTCGTCATCGTGATGACCGCGCGCGCGTTCGACGCGCTGCCCGGCGGTCTCTGGCCGTTCGTGCTCGTCGGGATCAAGGTGGTGACGAACACGTCCGCCGCGATCTCGTGGCGTACGCGCACCTGGGTGACCCCGGTGTCGGCGCTGAACATCACCGCCGATGTGCTCGTGATGACTGGCGCGATCTACTTCACCGGCGGCGTGCTCTCTCCGCTGGTCGCGATCTACTTCGTCGAGGTCGCCGTGATGGCGCTCCTCACGAACGTCGGGCTGACGATCACGACGGTGCTCGGTTGCTTCGCGATGTACGCGACGATGGCCATCCTCACGCACACGGGCGTGCTGCCCACGGTGCCCCCCGTCGTCGCGTCACCCGACGAGATCACGACGCCGTTGCTCGGGACGTTGCTCGGGGTCGCGGCGCTCGTGACGCTCGCGCCGGGGATCTACGTCGCGTTGATCGTCGGGCAGCTGCGCGCGAGCGAGAAGAAGCTCGCGGCCCGCGCCGACGAGCTGGTCGAGGCAGGGCGCGCGAAGAGCGAGTTCACGGCGAACATCACGCACGAGCTACGCACCCCGCTCCACGGGATCCTCGGCCTCGGCGAGCTCCTCGAGGACGGCGTCTACGGGCCCATGAGCGAGAAGCAGATCGATGCGATCCGTACGATGCGCGGTAGCGCGACCGGCCTGCTCGGGCTCATCGACTCGCTGCTCGTGCTCGCGCGCGCCGAGGCGCTCCGGCTCGAGGTGAGGGAGGCCGACGTCGACGTCGGTGAGGTGGTGGCGTCGGTCGTCGCGACCGGCCGGATGCTCGTCGGTCGAAGGACGCTCGACGTGGCGGCGCTCATCGGGAGCGATCTGCCGATCGTGCGGACCGATCGGCAGAAGCTCGTCCAGATCCTCGTGAACCTGCTGGCGAACGCGATCAAGTTCACGCCCGACGAGGGCAGCGTGACGGTCGAAGCGGCCCTCGAGGATCAGGGCGTGCGGATCGCCGTGCGCGATACCGGACGCGGCATCCCCGAGCACGAGCTCGCGCGGATCTTCGAGCCCTACGTGCAGGTCGACGGCTCGCCCGTCCGGGAGCACGGCGGCGCGGGGATCGGCCTCTCCGTGGTGCGCACGCTCGCCGACCGCCTCGGGATCGACGTCTCGGTCGAGAGCGAGCTCGGCCACGGCTGCACCTTCACGCTGACGATCCCGCGCGCGCTCGGCTCAGCGTGATCGCCGGCGACGGCGCTCGAGGACGAACAGCATCCCCAGCATCGGCACGAGCGCGCTCGCACCAGAGCCGCCCGAGCCGACGCCGCAAGCACAAGACCTCGCCGGAGCGGGAGGCAGCGACGGACGCACGCCCCCTACCGCTTGCAGGGTGACGGTACTGTGATCGCCGAGCTGATAGGTGACGTCGACGAGCGCGAGGCGAAGCGTCTGCCCGTCGATCGAGATGGGCCGAACGGTGTCCTCGACGGCCTCCACACCTCGCGCGCGCATGGTGTCGTCCCGCGTGATGGGGTCGATCGCGGCGCACGCGACCTCCGGCTGATCGAAGAGCGCTTCGAGCTCGTGGACGGCATCGTGGCCTTCGGTGCGAGCGCCCGAGGCGGCGCGCGCACCACGCAGCATCCGCGGCCCGAGCGCGCCGACCGGTGAGTCGATCACCCACTCCGACGGGACGGCGCAGAGGCGGCGCGGGTCGGAAACGGGGAAGTCGTCGATGATCGCGTAGGACGACAGCTCCTCGTGATCGCCATGCACGTAGGCCTGCGTGCCGACCGCGACGAGGGCGCGGCCTTCGATCGCCGTTCGGTCCACCACGTGGACGCGATGCCCCGGATCGAACGTCTCTTCCGGGCCGATGGCATCGGCGCTGCCGCGTGACGAAGACGCGAGCGTGAAGAGGACCGAGAGAGCGAAGAGGATGGACGGCCCGTGCTTGGACATCGCACGAGGATACCCGAGCACGCGTCAGCCGACTGGGCCCGGACCGAAGACCTCGACGTCGACCCCCGGGCTGAAGTGGACCGTGTCGGGCGCGCCGGTCGGGCCGGGCATGCCCGCCGCCGCGATCAGGTCGTCCTCGATGGACTCGATCCGCGCGCGGTGCGCGACGTACGGCGTGTGGTGCACCTGGCCCTCGAGGATCGCGCCCCTGCGCTCGCTCAAGAGCAGATAGCGCTCGAGCAAGAAGTGCTCGTGCGTTCCGGGCTTCGATGGCCCGAGCTGCTCGCCGATCTCGTACGCGACCTCGAAGCGCACGCCGCCCGCGCGTCGCGTCGACTCGTACCGCACTCGATCGCCGTCGCGCGAGGTCGTCATGCGCGCGAGGTGGTACGGCAGCGACCAGCCGGTGCGCGCGGCCCGGACCGCGAGCCAGGAGCTCGCGTCGAGCGAGAAGAACCACACGGCCGGCCTGCCGCGGAAGTGGACGTAGGTGCGGAGGTTGAGCTCGAGGAAGTCGAGCGCGAGCGCGCGCGGAAGCCAGGAGGGACGGATCGCTTCCATACGGAACGGCACGAGCCCCACCCAGGCACGGCCGTCCCACGGGTCGAGCTCGATCTGCTTCGGGATGAGCGGGCGCACTGCATCGAGCGGCAGCGCCCAATGAACGAAGAGCAGCTCGCGCCAGTTCTGCGTGCCGGCGTTCGCGCCGTCGGGGCGGTGCGTGGGCGAGACTCGATCGAGCGGAAGCGCGGACATGCGCGTGAAGCTACCAGCTTTGGTCGCTCCATCTTCACGGCTCACCGTTCGCCGTCGCCGTCGCCGTCGCCGTTCGTCCTCGCGCTCGCGCGGCTCGCGTGTACGCTTCGCGGCCATGCGGATCGCCACTCTCGCTCTTCTCGTTTCGCTCCTCTCGGCGTGCGGCGGCGCTCGGCCGGCCGTGGAGCATCCCCACGCGGCCACCACCGACGACGCGGCCCTGGGCGTGCACACGCCGGCGCTCGCCGCGCTCCTTCGCGAGAGCTGGGAGGCCGAGCTCGAGGAAGATCCCTTCCTCGCGACCCTCCTCGGTGATCATCGCTTCGACGACCGCGTCCCCGATCTCTCGCGCGAGGCCATCGCGCACCGGCGCGAGGTCGAGCTGAGCGAGCTCACGCGCGCGCGGGCGATGGAGAGCGAGATCGCGCCCGAAGACCTCGTCACCTACCGCCTCTTCGTGGACATCCACGAGTCGGCGATCGCGCTCCACGTCTGCGAGAGCGAGCTCTGGAACGACTCGCCGGTCTCGAACCTCGTCGTCGCGCTCAACCAGATCGCCCAGCTCCACTCTTTCCGGACCGCCGACGACGCGCGCACGTACGTCGCGCGGGTCCGCGGCTTCGCGCGGATGTTCGACCAGGACCTCGACAACCTGCGCGCCGGCGCGGCCTCGGGCCGGGTGGCGCCGCGCACCTCGCTCGAGCGCCTGATCGAGCTCGTCGATCGTACCATCGCGTCGCCGTCTTCGGAGTGGACCGTGGTCACGGTGCCTCTCGCCTCTGCCGAAGCTCTCACGGAAGACGAGCGCGCCTCCTTGCGGACCGAGCTGCTCGCCGCGATCGAGAGCGACGTTCGCCCGGCGATCGTTCGCTTCGGCGCGGGGCTCACGGCAGACATCCTGCCGCACGCGCGCGACTCGGCGCACGAGGGCATCTCGTCCTTGCCGGACGGGGCCGCCTGCTATGCGGCGAACATCCGTCACCACACCAGCACGCCGCGCAGCGCGGAAGAGCTCCACGCGCTGGGCGAGCGAGAGGTGGCCGCGACCGACGCGCGGATGGTCGAGCTCGGCCAGCGCCTCTTCGGTGTCGCGACCCTCGCCGAGGTGATCCTGCACCTTCGCGCGGACGACTCGCTCGGCTACGCGACGGGCGACGCGATCCTCGAGGATGCTCGCGCGCGCGTGGCCGCCGCCGAGGCCCGCGCGCCGGAGTTCTTCAGCGAGCGCCCGGAGCAGGCGTGCGAGGTCGTTGCGATCCCTGCGGCCGAGGCTGCGTCGGCTCCGTTCGCCTACTACTTTCCAGGCGCGCCGGACGGCTCACGCGGCGGCATGTTCTTCGTGAACACGGCGGACCCGACGTCGCGTCGTCGCCACATGCTCGCCTCGCTCGCCGCGCACGAGGCGGTGCCGGGGCATCACTTCCAGATCTCGATCGCGCAGACGCTCCCCGACATGCCCGCGTTCCGACGCAACGGCGGCTTCACGGCGTACACGGAGGGCTGGGGCCTCTACGCGGAGCGCCTCGCGGACGAGATGGGCCTCTACGACGATCTCGATCGGCTCGGCGCTACCGATCTCGAGGCGTTCCGTTCGGCGCGGCTCGTCGTCGACACGGGCGTGCATGCGATGGGCTGGTCCCGCACGCAGGCCGAGGACTACATGCGTGCGCACACCTCGATGCCCGACGACCTCATCGTCAACGAGGTGGACCGCTACCTGAACTGGCCCGGCCAAGCGCTCGCGTACAAGGTCGGGCAGCTCGAGCTCCTCGCCCTTCGCGCGGAGGCCGAGGCAGCGCTCGGCGATCGCTTCGATCGTCGGGAGTTCCACGCGCTGGTGTTGGGAACCGGCGCGGTGACGCTCCCCGTCCTCGGGGAGGTCGTCCGCGCTTGGATCGCGAGCCGATGAGCACCCGACCATCCGCCGGATAGGAGCCTTCAGAGCGACGGCCAGATCGCCGTGAAGAAGATGCCGAGCGCGGCCGCGCCGAAGATGAAGCCGAGGCAGCCGCAGCCGACCGGCGCGCCGATCGCCGCGCCCACGCCCTTGGTTCGAAGGAACGGCGCGACGATCATCGCCGATGCGCCGCCCACGAAGAGCGGGAGGCCGATGTAGGAGATGTTCACGCCCATCTGCTCGCTCATCGCGCCGGCGGCGCCCGTCGCGAGACAGCCGAGCGCACCGATCGCGAGCCAGACCCCGGCGATGATCACGCCGATGTTGTTCGGCGGCTCGCCGCCACCCGGCGGTCCCTGAGGAGGACCACCCTGCGGCGGACCGTAGCCTCCTCCGCCCGGAGGCCCCTGTGGCGCGGGCGTGTACCCACCGCCCGGCGGCTGACCGTACCCACCACCCGGCGGCTGACCGTATCCACCTTGCATCGCGAACCTCCCCGGCGAGCCGGAAGCCGACGCGCGGCGGCCCGTCTAGCAGTGCGCCCTCCCGGCTTCAACCGAGGACTGAAGGATGGCCACGACTGCCTCGATCCCTCGGAGAAGTCAGAGCCTGGCCTTGGCCAGGATCTCCGCGACCAGGTCGGCCTTCGGGTCGATCCGCTCGAGCAGGGCATCGGCCGGGCTCTGTCCTGCCAGCGTGAGCTTCTCGAGCCGCGCGAGGTGCACTCCTTCGTCTTCGCCCGCGCTGTTCTTCTCGCCGATGCGCGCGAGGCCGTCCTTCGCGATGGCGAGCACCTCCTGCGCCCACTCCGCCATCTCCCGGCCCTCGAGCTTCGCGTGCAGTGCGTGGTCGGCCACGTCCGCGCGCGCCGCTTCCGCGCCCTCGTACGTCACCCGGCTCGCGAGCTGCTCGGCCTTGCCGATCGCGACCTCGTCGTAGAGCAGGCCCTTCCAGATCGCCGGCATCGCGCACACCAGGTCGGTCGCCTGGTTGTCGACCGATCGCATCTCGAGCGTCCGCTTGAGCCGCACCTCGGGGAACATCGAGTTGACGTGCGTGACCCAGTCGTCGGCGGTCGCGGTGATGCCCGAGTAGCCGTCCTTCATGAACGCGCGGAAGGTCTGGCCGGTGTTGCGCACGATCTTGCCGTCGCGCTTGAGCATGAACATCGGGCAGTCGAGGACCCACTCGACGTAGCGCGCAATCGTCAGCTTCTCGTCGCCCCACGCGAACGGTAGCAGGCCGGAACGATCCGGATCCACGTCGAGCCAGACCCGCGTTCGGTGGCTCTTCTCGCCCGTGATCTTCTTCTCGACGAAGGGGCTGTTCGCGAACATCGCGCCGACGATCCCGGAGAGGCGGAGGGACACACGCAGCTTGCGGATCGCATCTTCCTCGCTCGAATAGTCGAGGTTCGCCTGCACCGTGCAGGTGCGGAGCATCATGTCGAGCGCCATGGAGCCGCGGGTCGGCAGGTACGATCGCATCACGCCGTAGCGGAGCTTCGGGACCCAGGGCAGCTCTTCACGCGTCGCGAAGGGATGGAAGCCGAGGCCGAGCCAGACGATCCCGAGCTGCTCGGAGATTCCCCGGAGCTCGCGCAGGTGGTCGTGGAACTCGGCGCACGTCTCGTGGATCGTGCGGAGCGGCGCGCCCGAGAGCTCGAGCTGCGCCCCCGGCTCGAGCGTGATCGACGCCTCGCCGCGCGTCAGCGCGATGACCTCTCCGTCCGGCGTCTCGCGGTGCGGCGCCCAGCCGTGGTTCGCTGCGAGATCGGCGAGCACCGCGCCCACGCCCCGCTCCCCCTCGAAGGGCACGGAGCTCCCATCGAGGTAGACGCCGCACTTCTCCGCCTCGGTTCCGATGCGGAAGCGGTCGGCGGGCTTCATCGCTTCGTGAAAGGGCACGAGCAGGTCGTCCATCGTGCGGACGGGCGGCGAGGAGCTCGGAGTAGCCATGGATCACCGGCGGAGAGCGTGGACGAGGGAAGGGCCGGCCTTGTAGGCTCCGGCGGCGTGGGCGGGACCATGCCTGATTGGGTAGCGGATCGCACCTCCATCGGACGGGTAGGTCGGGCCGACGAGCGCTCCCCAGGGTAAGAGAGGCGTTGATGAGCGAGAGCGGGAGCCGAGAGCGAGCGGGAGTGATCGGCGCGGGGCTGGTCGTCATGGGCCGGATCCGAGGTACGGGAGACGTTCGCGTCGAGGGCGTGGTCGAGGGAGAGATCACGCTCGACGGAGACGTGTCGCTCGGGGCGGCCGCGACCGTCGTGGCGCCGGTCTCGGGCCGCTCGGTCGAGATCGAGGGCGAGCTCCACGGGAACGTCTCGGCGAGCCGGGACCTCACGGTGCGCGCTGGCGGACGCGTCCGAGGCGACGTGCGGGCCGCGCGGCTCTCGATCGACGACGGCGCCGTGATCGACGGCGTCCTCGAGATGGACTTCGACCTCGGCGCGCCGGACCTGGGCCCCGGGGCGTTCGGCTCGGAGGGCACGCACCGATGAACCGCACTTCACGCATCCCCGCCGGGGTCATCGTCGAAGGGCAGATCCGCGGGCAGGGCGACCTCGTGATCGCCGGGCTCGTCGAGGGGACCATCGACGTCGATGGGCTCGTCGTGGTCGAAGCGACGGGGCAGGTGCGCGGTCCGATCCGTGCGCGCTCTCTCGTCGTGGGCGGAGCCGTGCAGGGAAGCCTCCACGCAGACGAGACGGTGAGGCTCGAAGCGGGCGCGCGCGTCGTCGGCGACGTGGTGGCGGAGCGAGTGACTGCGGCGCTCGGCGCCATGGTCCGCGGCCGCGTTCGAATGGCAGGCGCAGAGCGCCTCGATCGCACGGAGGGCGGGACGTTGCGTGCGCCATGGTCGTCGGCCGGCACGCTCACCGCGGCGCGGACGGCCGCCGGCATGATCGCGGCGCCGAAGCAGGAGCGCGTCGCCTCGGCCGAGGTGACCGACGAGCCTGCCAAGCGGACGCGGACGCGACCGAGCGCAGCGACGCCGACGCCCACGGTGGCCGTGGCCCCGACACCGACCGCGAGGGCGATCCCGCCGACGTCGACGCCGACGCCGATACCGAGGGTCATGCCGACCGCGGCGACTCCCACCGTGACGGCCACGGCGTCAGCGTCGGCGATCCCCGCTGCCACACCGATTCAGGCGGCCCCGATGCAGGCGGCGGCCCCGATGCAGGCGGCGGCCCCGATACAGGCAGCGGCCCCGATACAGGCGGCGGCCCCGATTCAGGCGGCCCCGATTCCGGCGGCCCCGATTCAGGCGGCCCCGATTCCGGCGCCTCCCGCGCCACGTCGCGCGCCCCCTCTTCCGCAGATGCCCACCGTCGGCCGCGTCCGCGCGCACCGCAAGGACAACGCATGAACGAAGCGCAGCGGCTGCTCGAGATCCTCCGCGTGCGCAGCTACGCGAAGAAGCGCGTCGTGCTGGCGTCCGGCCGCGAGAGCGACTTCTTCATCGACGTGAAGCAGACGGCTCTGACGGCAGAGGGCCACGCGCTGGTCGGATCTCTGATGCTCGACGCGGCGCTCTCGTTCGAGCCGCGTCCGGTCGCCGTCGCGGGCGTCGAGCTCGGGGGTTGCCCGCTCGCGTCCGCGGTCTCCCTCATCTCGCACCAGCGCGGACGAGGCGACCTCGATGCCATCTACGTGCGCAAGAGCGCGAAGGACCACGGCAGCCAGCGCATGCTCGAGGGAGACACGAAGATCGCAGACGGTGCGAACGTCGTCGTCGTCGAGGACGTGATCACCACGGGCGGATCGACCCTCGCCGCGGTCGAGAAGCTCAGGGCGCGGAAGCTCTCCGTCGTCGGCGTCGTCGTGCTCGTCGATCGGCTCGAGGGCGGGCGAGAGAACCTCGAGAGCGCCGGCCTGCGCGTTCGCTCGATCTTCGACCGCAGCTCGTTCGAGTGACGATGCGTGCGCTCTCCGCGATCGCTCTGGTCTCTCTGCTCGCGCTCGCTTTCGCGGGATGTGGCGCGGGCTCCGTGCCGATCCACCAGGGCACGCGCAGCTTCACCGCGAGCGACTACGGCGGGATCTACGAGCGCTGGACCCGCAACGGCGACGAGTTCGACTTCGGCCGGCTCGCCGAGATCCTTCACGTCACCGCGACGTTCGAGTCCTGGGAGTTCCGCTGGGCGTACGTGGTGCGCTACGCGCAGGACCACAGCCTCACGACGGAGGAGCGCACGCGCACGCTGGAGCAATCGCTCGGCGACGCGCGCGTGCGTCATCGGTTCTTCGTGACGGTCGGCGTCCCGATCTTCCGAGAGGGCGACATCACCGGGGGCGTCTCCGACATTCGCGTCGTCCTGGTCGATCCCGAAGGCCGCCAGACGGCGCCTGCGGAGATCCTTCAGATCCATCGTCCGTCGACCGATCAGCGCATCTACTTCCCGTCGATCAACCGGCAGCGCCACACGTTCCGCGTCGCGTTCCCGGCGGTCGCCGACGACGGGACCCCGACGATCCCGGCCGACGCGGCGTTCGTCGTGCTGCGGTTCGCGAGCGCGCTCGGGACGGTCGATCTCCGCTGGGACCTGGATCACACCGAGCCGGGCACGCCCGCGCCCGCCGCCGACTAGACGGCCGCGCGTCGATTCATGGCGCGGGCGGCGCGCCGTAGTCGGAGCTGCTGCCGCCCGTGTCCATGCCCGCGTCGAAGGGGCTGATGCCGTACGCGGCCGCCATGCTCCCCGTGTCCACGGTGGAAGCATCGACGCTCTCGCCCGCATCGCTCCCGCTCGCAGCATCATCGACACTCGCATCGCCGACGGTCGCCGCATCGCGGAGGCTCGAGTCGACCGCGGGCGCGCCGTACGCAGGCGTCACGCCGCCGCTACACGCGGCGACGCTCGTTGCGACGGCGGCACCGAACGCGAACGTGGCCGCGCGTCCGAGGCGCACGTCCGGCAGTCGCGGCAGCGGCGCGGCTCCGAGCGCGAGGGCGCCCGCGCAGAAGGGACACACGCTCTCGGTGCGCCGGACGTGGCGGGCGCAAGTGGGGCACGGAAGAAGAAAGGCCATGGACCGCTCCAGGTGTGACGGAGAGCGTCGCACGAGACGGACCCGCGGAGAAGAGAGGCGTCGCATCGTCGAATCCGCTGATGCGGCGTGAGGGCGCCTCGATGAGAAGCGTCAGGCAGCGTCGTCATCCGAGTCGGGTGCGCCCTCGGCATCCGTCTCGTCCGCATCCGTCTCGCCCGCGTCGACGTCCGGGTCGGGCACGGCGGCGTCCATCTCGGCGGCGTCGACGCCGGCGTCGGGAAGGACGGCGTTGCGTTCGCAGACCCCACTGACGCACGCGTAGTCGAGCGGACAGTCCGGGGTGGTCGTGCAACTGGTTTCGCCTCCGCAGCCGCAGGCCAGGACGAGAGTGCCGAGGGCGAGGACCAGGAAGCGCAGCCGCGTGGTCATCGGACGACGATATCGCGGCTGCGCCTCGGCCCAACACCGAATCGGACGCCGTGCTGACCAACCTGGTGAACGTTCGCGCTGGTCGGAGATCCGCGTCGTGCCCTGCGTCCGCGGCGCGGAGTAGGCGCGCGCTCAGCGATCGGCGTCGGCGTCCTGCTCGGCCAGCGTTCGCACGTGCTCGAGCACCCGCAGGTGGATTCGATGGATCACCGCGTCCGACCAGAGGCGGAAGTACAGCTCGGGCCCGAGCGTGAGCGTGTACCAGGTCGAGCCCTCGAGGCGCGTGCGCTCGTCGTCGAGTCGGACGAGGCGGAACTCACCACGCACGGACCGAATCGACGCGTCGAGGTGCGGTGGATGCAGGTTTCGATACGGAGACCACTCCTCCATCGGCGGAGGCTGTGAGGCCACGTCGAAGCCGAGCCGATGCCCCGGCGCCCACACCGTGACGGGCTCGACGAACGCGCCCGTGGAGAACTCGCAGTGCCGGACGGCGCCGACCCCCTCGCCCTCGATCCGCGCGCGCAACGGAGCGGCGATGCCGGAGCGGAAGTACCACTCCTCCGGCGCAGGCAGGTCTGGGAAGGAGATGACGTGTCTCCATACCTCGTCCGGGCTCGCGTCGACGACGACGCTCGAGCTCACCTCGTAGACCGTCACGGGCTGCACCGCGCTCTCGAAGCTGGCGAGCGGCGGGAGGAGGGCGATGCACGCGAGCGTCGGCCCTGCGCCGGACGAACCGGGGCCGCCCGAGGTCGCCAGGATCGTCTGGGCGATCACGCGCCCGATGACCGCTCCGACGAGCGCAGCGGCGAGCGCGATCGGCGCGGCCATCAGGACGCAGATCGCGCCCTCGAGCGCGAAGAGCAGCATCGCGCCCCCGGTGACCAACGTACCTGCGAACGCCGTTCCGAGGGTCAGTCCGATCCCGCGATCGCGATCACGGTTCACCAGATAGCCCGCGAGCGCGCCCATGCCGACGGGCAGGAGGAAGAAGATGGTCATCCCGTAGAGCTGCAGCTGATCCGACGCGACGAACGCGACCCCGACGCCGATGCCCGTCGACGCGAGCACGCCCATCAACGCCGCGCGGCCTGCGCCGGTGCTCTCGGGCGACTGCGAGGGGCGGGGCGCTGCGACGTGCGGCCGGCTGGGCGCGATCGCGAGCCCGAGCATCGTCAGATAGTTGAGCCCGGGCACTGCGAACGCGAGCCCGAGCCAGGGGGAGAGCCCGGCGTCCGCGGCGCGTCGCACGCTCATGCTGAGACCGATGGCGAGGAAGGGCAGACTGAGCACACCCAGCGCGGTGAGGACGTACACCGAGAACTGGTGGTCGACGTGCCCCAGCGCCTCCGCGCGCATCGAGGCGAACGGCGAGAAGAAGACCCAGGGCGTCCAGATCGTTCGGCAGGTGAGGAAGACGATCGCTGCTTCGAGCGCGTACTTCACGACCATCAGGGCGACGCCCGTCGCGACGTAGCTCGCGCGATCGACGGGCATCGACCCCGACAACCAGCGTGACGGCGAGAGCGCGCTGCCGAGGTTCATGCGCGCGATCCTACACAGATCGCGCAGGCGAGGGAGCTCAGAGACGCGATTGGACCAGCTGATCGAGCTGCTCTTCGCCTCGCGCCGTCGTACCGATCTAGCGGACGAATTCGAAGTCACGGCGTAGTGCGCAGCACGAGTGGTCGAAGCGGCCGACGCGTGGGAAACACTGGCGCCCTCTCATCGTAGGACCCGCGCATGCGCCTCTCCATCGTCCTAGGCTTCGTCATCGTCATCCTCGCGGGCTAGGTCCTCCACGCCAGCGGTGCTCCCTCCGCAAGAGAGTGGCAGTGCAGCCAGGTCATCGTCTGGTCGCAAGGGCCCGGCCCCGATCCGACGGGTTGGTGCGCCGCCCAGAGAGCTCAATGGTTGCACTGGCGCGCTGACGACATGCGTGCTGTCGCCGACCAGCCGATCCCCTTCACGGACCCTGCGCTTCGCCTCGACGCGAGGCGCACGTCGCGACGCTCCGCACGTGGGCCGATGGGCTCGAGGCCGAAGCCGAAGCGATCGACGGCCACGCCGACGACGCAGCGTTCGCGGCAGCGAACGAGCTGTCGAACACCGGCGTGCGCGACTTCGACTCGACCGTGTGGGCCATGCTGAGCCACTGCCGGGAGTAGAGCGTCCGGCTTGCGGCTCACGCACCGATCGTAGGTGGGTCGCTGCGGAGCGACCAGCCGCACCTCGTCCGCGCCCCAAATAGAATCGCCCGCCGTGCGACGAGCGCGCGGCGGGCGATGGAGTGTCCGGCGTCAGCCGGCGCGCTTCAGTTCGTGTAGATCTCTACGCCGTCGTTCGTGAGGTCGAAGGCCGCCGCGGAGCGACCCGGAATCAGGTACGCGGTCGTACCGCCCTGGTCCTCGGCGCCCTGCGTCACGACGTAGCCCGGGGGCAGACCGCCACCCATGTTCGCCGTGAAGATCTCGATGCGGTCCGTTCCCTCGTAGAGGACGATCTGCGTCGTGACCGTGCGAGCGCCGTCCGAGTAGTACGGAATGGCCGTGAAGGAGACGACGAGGCGCCGGTTCGGAGCCGAGCCGCGCGTCTCGTACTGGATCGAGCCCCCGCTCGGCGGATAGAGATCGACCCACACCGCCGAGATGATTCCGTTGGAGTCCGGCCCGTCGTCCAACGGAATCGGGCTGCCCGTGCAGCAGCCCTGCGTCATCGTGGCGCTGAACCCGATGAACCCGTTCGACGAGATGTTGAACTGCGTATACGTCGAGCCGAAGTAGCGGAAGCTGAACCCGATCGGGAGCAGGCCGGTCGTCACGTCGTCGCTCAGCGAGACCGCCGTGCCCGTCGTCGCCTGCGGGGCGAACGGGATCACGTACGCGCCCGGCGGCGGTCGCACCAGCATCCGGCACGTGCCCGTGACGCACGCCTCGCGAGCGGCACAGGCCATCCCGCACACACCACAGTTCGTCGGATCGAACGACGTGTTCGTGCAGACGCCGCTACACGCGGTCTGTCCGCCGCCGCACGAGGCCGCGCACATGTTCGTGACGATGTTGCATGCCGTTCCGGCCAGACATGTCGTCGTGCCGGTGTCGCAGCGATCGGTGCCCTCGTTGCACGTCTCCGTGCCGTTGCACGTGACGCCGTCCGAGCACACACGCGCCGTACTCCCGCCGCACGCACCACCCGCGGAGCAGGTCTCTCCGCTGGTGCAGTAGAGGCCGTCTTCACACGCCACGCCCGTCCGCGGCGACCAAGCGGTCGTCGAGGTGGCCGTCGCGCACGTCTCACACTGGTTTGCCGGGTTGGTCGTGCTCGGCGCGAAGCAGACGCCGCCGATCACGCAGCCGCTGCACGTCGTCTGGCACATGTTCGTGCCGGTGTTGCAGACCTGGCCCGCGCCACAGGTCGACGCGCCCGGGTCGCAGCGATCCGTCGACTCGTTGCAGGTTTCCGTGCCGTTGCAGGTGACCGCGTCCGCGCAGACTCGCGCCGCGCCGGTGCCACAGACCGCGAGCGCCGAGCACGTCTCGCCGACGCTGCAGAAGAGGCCGTCGTCACAGGTCGCGCCGGTCCTCGGCGACCACGCGGTCGTCGAGGTCGCGATCGCGCACGTCAGACACTGGTTGGCCGGGTTGGTGGTGCTCGGCGCGTAACAAACGCCGCCGATCACGCAGCCGCTCGGATCGACGCCGGGCGCGCAGACCTCGCACTGGTTCGTCGGGTTACGCTGGCCCGCGCCGAAGCACGCGCCGCCGCTGCTGCCAGAGAGCGTCGGGCAGAGAGCTCGCGGCGCTGCAGTACGCACACACGATCGAGCGCGCGCCGCCGCCCGTGTCGAGCGCAGCGCCGCAGCTCGCGCACGGGAACGCGACAGGGGCCAAAGCGGTCTCGATCGCGGTGCCCTCGCCGAGGGAGGTCGTCTCCTGGACGAGCGCGCGCGCATCGGGGCGGAAGGCAAGGCGGATCCGATCCTGAGCGCTGCGCTTTCGCGGCCTGAAACACGGGCTTGAGTGAGGAGGGCATGAGGATCAGCCTGGCGGTGGAGGTCCGCATGTCGAAGAGCAAGAAGGCGCCGCCGACCCAGAGCGCACGGGCGAAGGCACGGTCGGTGGACAAGCTGTCGGCGATGATCGAGCGCGAAGTTCAGCGGCGGCTCGGACCGAAGTCGACGTTCGAGCAGCGAAACAACATGGCGGATCAGATCACGAAAGAGAGCTTGTTCACGCGTGAGGGCGCCGATCTGAACCGAATGACGACGGACGAGGACGAGGTCGACGAAGAGGACGGTAGATGGCAACGGCTCGAGCCGCCGTCGTCGGCGATCTACTTCGGTCGCTGGGGCCCGCACGAGATCGACGAGCCGCTCTACCGCAAGGTCGGCGTGCGCAACGGCCCGACGATGAAGCCGATCGAGCGACGCGCGGGGATCATCGAGCACATGACGCCGGACATGGCATGCATCGTCGTCGCGCTGGAAGCGGACAAGAGCAGCCGCGAGGTGGAGCGCACGCTGTGGCGCACAGGGATCGTGTCTCCGAGTCGCGCGTTCCTCGAGAAGCGCGGTAGCAAGGTTGCGCAGGACATGGCGAGTGACGTTGCCGGGCTCGAAGCAGCGGCGCGTGCCGTGGAGACGATCCCGGCCGAGGTCGCGTCGGTGAGCTGCGGCCTCGATCGCATGTCGGTGCGCGTGAACGAGCCGGCCACCGCCGCGAGTCCACCGCGCCGCAAGCGCATCGAGCCGTACATCCGCGAAGCGCCGGCAGCGCAGGAGGCGCACTGGCGCAAGGCGTGGGGCGCCTCGATGACGACGTACAACGGCGAAGGCAAAGCGCTGCGCACGACGATGTACGGCGCCGAGGCCACGACGGACCAGAACGCGCTCGCCGATCGTGTCGCGGCCGATGTCGCCGCGATCATCGCTGCGCGACCGGACGTGTTGGTGCACTGCGTCCAGGACGCCGCGCCGGAGCTGCGCGCGATGCCGGAGGCGCTCGCTCGCGTGATGCCGCTCGGCAAGTCGTTCGTCGATCTCGTCGACATCGAGCACCTCGCGCGCGACTACCTCGACGAGGTCGTCGACGCGACCGAGCCCGAGGGCGACCCGCACGACATGAAGGGCTGGTACCGGAGCGAGCTCTTGCGCGACGACGGCGCCATCGATCGGATCTGGAGGAAGCTGCGCGACCTCGGCAAGAGCCTGCCTGTCGAACAAGCGGACGCGCGCACGGCCGTCGCTGCGGCGCTCTCGTACATTCGCCGCCGCAAGAACAAGATGCGATACGCCTCGCATTACGCCGCGAACCTGCCAATCGGCAGCGGTGCCACCGAGGGGACTTGCTGGCAGATGCAGGGACGGGTGAAGCGCCCCGGGCAATCGTGGCAGTCCGTCGCGCGGCCCGATCATGCGACGAGGCGGACGCCCGGGCTGAATGGCATCATGACCACGCGCGGTCTCGTGCTCTCGGATCGGTGGGACGCCGCGTGGCCAACGTACGCCGCCACGCACCGGATGGAGCTGAGGCATGCCGCGTGATCAGGATCGCATCCGCCTTGGGCGGAAGGAACGGGCGACGTCGTCCGCCGCTCGCAGTCGGATCGCGACGCCGCACACAGGGCAGAAGCAACGCTGTGCACCGCTCTCGGCCGCCTCGACGAGAACCTTCGGGTCGAGCTCCCCGTCGGCGCACGCGAGGCAACGGGGCGGGCGCACGGCGAACCGGAAGTCCGCCGCCTGGACGAACGGGAAGCGCACGCGCTGATCCACGCCGGGCGCGCGCTCCGCTTGCTTCAGCCGGTCGTCCTCGAGCGCTTTGCGCCAGACCTCCGCGAGCTCGATCTCGGCGGCGCACCGGTGACAGCGCACGCGCGCGACCAGCCCATCGACCGGTGCGGCCGCGCGGCACGCATCACACGCGATGGTCAGCTCGAGCTCGAAGCACTGAGGCGCGCGCCGGGTCACTGGCTCAGCTTCCGTGCGAGCGTAGGCCGCATGAAGGCCCTCTCCGCTGGCCTGGGCTCGTCATGAGATGAGCTTCGGCGAAGTGGCGGACGCTCACGAGAGAGTCCGCCGTCCACCCAAAGGAAACGGGGCGACCACCTCTCGGTGATCGCCCCGCG
>JBBSAT010000099.1:0-23499 GCA_038252025.1 Polyangiales bacterium
CGCGACGATGCTACCGAAGTCCGTCGGGCTGCCGGCGTACGCTACGGGCTGCGTGGACTGCACCGCTTGGCCGCGCGCGGCAAATACCGTGATCCCGCCGCGGATCCAGCCGCCTTCGCTCGACGGACCGAGCGCCGCCCGCGGGCGCCCGAGTCCGTCGACATACGTGTAAGACTCGATGGTGCCATTGTCAGACGCGAGGCTCACGCCGCCAGGGCAGGCGAGCTGAGTCACCGCACGCACGTAGCTGATCGGCTGGGTGAGCGGGGCCGCGGTCAACCGGTACTCGATGCGCGTCGCGGGGCCCGCCGTCGCACACGAGGCGGAGGGCGGCGCGGTCATCGAGGTGAGTCGCCCGAGCCCGTCGTAAACGACAGTGCTGCTTTGCGCGTTCGGATCCGTGACCACGAGCGGCGTGCCGATTCCCTCGTCCCAGACGGCCTGAGTCGTCAGCGAGCGTGTGCTCGTGACTCGCGCGCTCTCCGACACCGGATGAAGCGCGAACTCGTCGTCATACGTCATCGACGACGCGCGAAAACAGGGACCGTCGCTGCTGCCGGGAGCGTCGATGTCGCCTCCGGTGCATGCGGAGGTGGCGTTCCCCCAAGCGTCATACCGCGAGGAGCCAACGGCCTCTTGATCGGTGAGCGTGTAGGATGCTGAACCATCGGTGCCTGGGCCGAACGCGTATGCAGGAACGCCGACGCGCTCGATGCGCTGACGCGCGAGCCGCAGGTCACCTGTCGCGTTGTACTCACTGGTCGATGGCGGGCTGCGAAAGCCGTCAGCCCCTTCGAGCGAGCTGCGCGCTGTGCGCCAGAGCCAGCCGTTCGCCGTGCCTGCGAGGTTCTGCGGGGTCGTGCGCGTGGTGATCGCCTCGGCGTCGAGCGGTTCGCTCGCGCCGTACTCGCCGCGAATACGACCGTGTGCGGTCTGCGCGCGCACCTGGCCGACGTTGTCGACATCGTCGACGCTCGAGCGAATGTGCGCGAATCCAGCCCCCCGAGCACGGAACGACGCGGTCGGCGTCCCGGCGCCATCGAAGCCATCGTAGCGCGTGGCACCGACGTGCTCGCGCCGCACCTCGAGCGGGACGCGATAGGCACCGTCGCCTTCGGCCCAGCCGATGACGTCGTAGCGCAGCTCGTCCGTCTGCGCTGCATAGCCGTATGTGATAGGCACGCCATTGAGCCCATCGAGCAACCTGCGCAGCACAAAGCTGCCGCCCGTCGACGCGAGAAATCGATGCGGAGCACCCGCCTCGCCGTCAAACACCTCCGTCAGATACTCGCGCCCCTTGAGCGCCTCGTTCGGATTCTCCGCGAGCCGCGAAGACGCCATCGCTGCTGGCCGCCGCCCCTGATGAAAGTGCGTGCGCGTGAACATCGACGGACCGAACTCGTCGCCGACGGCGCGCGAATCTGCCGCTGCAAAGCCGCGATACTCTTGCTCGACACCTTCGTAGTACGCGTCGTGGTACGCGAACTCGGAGCGCGAGACTTGCGCGATGCCCCCGAGGGCGTCCCAGTTGTCGGTCGTCGATATCGACCGCACGACGGTGGAAAGCACTGGGCTGCCGGATGCTCTGACGCAGCTGCCGGCGCGACCGAGGGTGCCGGCGGCGACCTTGGCGTCGCACTCGGTGGCGGCGTCGCTCCAGCGGAAGGGGAATGCGGCGTCTTCGGCTGCGGCGCGCAGGTCGTCGATGTAGTCGACGCTGGCGGAGGAGTATCCAATTGTCGTCTTTGCGCCGAGGCCGTTCTCCACGCCGACGAGGAGGCGGGGTTTGACGCCGTCGAGCACGTCGACCCATTCGTAGCGTCCCGCTGTGCCGAAGACGATGTCTTGTGTGCCGGATCCGTCGATGTCCGCGAAGCGGATTCGGCGTTGGTAGTCAGGCGCCGCAGGGGTGCCGCTGAGCGTCGCACGGGGCGCGAAGCCGAGGCCGGAGCGATTGAGCCACACGTCGACGTCGGTGAAGCGGACGCGTACGAGATCGGTCGCGCCGTCGGCGTTTACGTCCTCGAGATAGACGTTGTTGGTGTCGAACAGCGGCGACGGAGTGAAGGTCATTCGCACGCTGCGGCCAGCGCCTACCGTGCCGCCGTCGCAGCGCGATGGGCCGGTGCCCCAGACGCCTGGGCCGCGACCTGGCCAGTACGAGATGGTGCCAGTCGCGGTGAGCTTGACGATGTCCTGCAGGCCGTCGCCGTTCATGTCGGCGAGACGCACCTCGGGGTCGTCGAACATGATCGGGAGTCCCTCGTGAAGGACGCACGATCGAATCGGCGACTCGCTCAGCGTCCATCCCGCGGCGGCGCTATACGTCGCGCTGCCGAAGCGGCCGTCAGCGTCATCGCGACGGGCGATGCTCGTCGTGCCGGGCGGGCGCGGGTCGACCCAGCCGAGATTCAGCCAGGTCTGCACCTCGGTGCCAGTCGTGCGCACGACGTCGACGAGATGGTCATTGTTGACGTCGAAGGCGCGGATCCGCGTGCCCTCGCGGGTGAAGTCGATGCGATCGTCGATAGGCGAGGCCGCGTCGTGCGCGCGGGTGATGTACGCGAACGACCAGCCCTGCTCGCTCGGTGCGACCGGGCGACTGGTACCCTCGAGCGCGCGCACGGGAGTGAAGTAGCCATACGTATCGGTGCCGGGTGGCACGTGCAGCAGGTCCGAGCGGCCGTCGCCATCGGCGTCCATCGGAACGATGTTGGCATTCGAGAGTGCCAGTACACCGCTGAGCCCGGGCGGCATGGGCATCGTGGCGGGCACGCGCGAGAAGCGGCCAGGTGCCCAAGTGCTTGGCATGGCCGGATCTGGGAAGCCGTTGAAGTAGACGCCGACGGCTGGCTGGTCATCCGCGGTGCGATACGTCGCTTGCGGCGTGGCTGCGCTCTTCGCGTCGAGCCCGTCGGCGAGTAGCTTCCGCGCAACCGCGGTCAGCTTCACCTCGAGCCAGGTGTCTGCAGCGTACTTCGGCGCCAGACGCTCGAGAGGTCGAGCATCTCTGCGGGAATCCGAACCTCGGGCCACGCGTCGTCGGCCATTCTCGGGCTTGTACGTCAATGACCCGCGATCGCCAAGCGCCGACGGGTGAGCGGCGAGGAGCGCGAGAGAGCGCGACGAGGCCCGAGCGTGGCCACGCACGAAGCGCCGCGAGCACGAGCGTCGATGCGAGCGCGAACGAGAAGATCGCTTCGGCCTCGAAGGGAACGATGGCGGCCACACCACGACCGAGCCCGCCCGCGACCGCGCCGACCACGACGTAGCCGACCGCGCGGCCTGCCTGATAGCGGAGGGCTGCGGCGGGCGACGCGACGCGACGCTCGTCCACGGAGGCGAACACGGTCAGAGGCCCACACATCGCGAGGCAATGAGGAGCGCTGGAGAGACCGAGGATCACGCCGATGAGAAGCCCGTCGAGCACGCGCGGCCACGGTGCAAGGGCGGTGCCCTCTCGCGGCGCTTCGCCAGGACGCTCCGCGCGGCCTTCACGCGCACGCTTTGCGTTCGCCGCCGCGTCGTGCGCAGGCGCTGCGCGTCGTGCCGGCGAGATCACGCGTCCAACTGGCGGGCGCCGAGTGGCGCGCTGGATGCAAAGCGCCGCCGCAATGTTCGCCCGCACGAGCCCAGCCGCCGAGCGTCTCGCCTCAGGGCCGGCCGCCGTGGCTCTCTGCGCGCACTGCGGCTCTCGGATGGGGGCGTCGACCGCGATCGTGGACGCGCTCGGCGCGAGCTACTGCTGCGCCGGCTGCGCGGCAGTGGGCGCGCTGCTTCGAGGAGCGGGGCTCGCGCGCTACTACGATCTGAGGAGCGGCAGCGAGGCGCCGGTCAACCTCGTCGATCCGGCGCGTCGCGATCTCTCCTGGCTGGAGCCGCACGCGAACGCGTTCGAGCTCACGGGCGTCCACCACGTCGCGCTCGACGTGCAGGGCGTGCACTGCGCGGCGTGCGTCTGGGTCATGGACGAGATCTTCCGGCGCTCGGATGGCGGCATCCGCCTCGTCGTCGATCCGGCGGTGGGCCGCATCGACCTCTGGGCGCGCGAAGGCTTCGACCTCTCGAGGTTCGTGCTCGAGATCGAGCAGCTCGGCTATCTCTTCGGTCCGCCGCTCAAGCGCGGAGATGCGGGCGCCGACGCGCTCCTCGTCCGGACGGCAGTGACCGTCGCGCTCGCGATGAACGCGATGACGTTCGCGCTCGCGCTCTACCTCGGGCTCGCCGACGGAGCGCTGGCCGACGTCGTGCGGCGGCTCGAGCTCGGGCTCGCCGTCCTCGCCGTGCTCGCCGGCGCACCGCCCTTCCTCTCGAGCGCATGGAGCGGCATCCGGCGCGGCGTGTTCTCGCTCGACGTGCCGATCGCGCTCGGCATCGTGCTCGCAGGCGTGAGCACCGTCTTCTCCGCGCTGCGCGAGGGCGACGCGAGCTACGCGGACACGCTCGCGGTCTTCGTCGCGCTCATGCTCGTCGGGCGATGGCTCGCCGAGCGCGCGATCCGCCGAGACCGAGAGCGCCTTCTCTCGGACCCGGGCGCCGATGGGCTCTTCTCGCGCCGCGTCGAAGACGGTGAGCCGCGCCTCGTGCGCTGCAGCGCGATCGCGAGCGGGGACGCGCTCGTCGTCGGACCGGGCGAGGTCGTCCCCGTCGCCTCGACGCTCGAGAGCCCGTCCTCGTTCGCGCTCGACTGGATCTCGGGCGAGCCCGAGCCGCGCCTGTTCGCGGCCGGCGCCACCGTGCCCGCCTGCGCGATCCACGTCGGCGCCGACCTCGCGTCTCTGCGCGCAGACGAGGACTTCGGCGTGTCGGCTCTGCGAGCGCTGCTCTCTTCGCCGGCGCGCGCAGGGACTGACGCGAGCGAAGGCTTCTGGGGCCGCGTCGCGCGCGTCTACGTCGTGCTCGTGATCACCGCCGCGACGCTCTCGTTCCTCGGCTGGTGGCTCGGGACCGGCGACGCCGCGCGCGGGCTCGACGTGGCCACGGCGCTCCTCGTCGTCACCTGCCCATGCGGCATCGGCATCGCGACGCCTCTCGCCTACACGCTGACCCAGAGCAGCCTGGCGCGGGGCGGGCTCTTTCTCCGGCGGAGCGTGGCGCTCGACCGCGCGCTCGACGTCCGCCGCGTCGTGTTCGACAAGACCGGCACGCTCACCACCGCACACCCGAAGCTCGCGAGCACGGCACCGCTCGACGCGCTCACTGCAGACGACCGCGCGGCGCTCGTCTCCCTCGCGCGCGCCTCGGGACATCCCGCGAGCGCGGCCGTGGCGCACGCGCTGGCCAAGGTCACCGGCGCGCCGCTCACGGGCCTGCGCGAAGAGACTGGCTCCGGCATCGAGGCCGAGCGCGTGCTCGCCGAGGGGCGCTCGACGCTGCGCCTCGGACGCGGCGACTGGGCGGCGCCCGGCCACCCCGAGATCCCGGGCGACGCGCTCGTCTTCGCGATCGACGGCGCGCCCCGCGCGGTGCTGAAGCTCACCGAAGCACTGCGTGAGGACGCGGCGTCGGAGCTGGAGGCGCTGCGCGGCCTCGGGCTCGAGCTCTTCATCCTGTCTGGCGACGCGCCGGCGCGGGTCCAGCAGATCGCCCGCACGCTCGGCATCGACGAAGACCACGCCGAAGGCGGTGCGAGCCCGGACGACAAGGCGCATCGCATCGCGAGCCTCGATCACCACGACACGCTCTTCGTCGGAGATGGCCTGAACGATGCACACGCGCTCGAGACCGCTTGGGTCTCCGGAACTCCCTCGATCGAGCGCCCCTTCGTTCCCTCTCGCGCCGACTTCTACTTCGTCACGCCCGGCCTCTCGCCGATCCGCGCGCTCCTCGTCGCCGCCCGCCGCCTGCGGCGCGTCGCCCGCGGAAACCTGATGTTCGCCGCCCTCTACAACACGTTCGCCGTGGGCCTCGCCGTGACGGGCGTGATGGAGCCGTGGCTCGCCGCGGTCTCGATGCCTCTCTCGTCGATCGTCGTCGTCGCCATCACACGAGCCCGCCTCGGATCGAGCCCGTGGACGCGCTGATCCTCACGATGTTCGTCTCGCTCTTCCTCGCCGCCACCGGGGTCGTGCTCTTCGCATGGCTGGTGCGCGGGCGGACCTTCGATCACGCCGACCGGCTCGCCCTCCTCCCGCTGGAAGAGGACCACGCGCCCGAGGCCACCGACTCAACGCTCGAACCGTCCCTCGAACGAAAGCTCCGCCGTCCATGACCTCTGCCAACGTCGAGACCCGCCGCATCACGTACGACGACCGCACACCGCGCGACTTCGTGTTCGCCTCGGTCGTGTGGGGCATCGTGGGAATGCTCGTGGGTGTGATCATCGCGCTCCAGCTCGCGGCCTATCAGGCCAACGTGGGCCCTTATCTGACCTTCGGGCGCCTGCGACCGCTGCATACCAACGCAGTGATCTTCGCGTTCGTCGGCAACATGATCTTCGCCGGCATCTATCACTCCACACAGCGTCTCCTGAAGACGCGGATGGCGTCGGACACCCTCTCCCGGATCCACTTCTGGGGATGGCAAGCGATCATCGTGTCGGCGGCCATCACCCTTCCCCTCGGTCTCAGTCAGGGGAAGGAGTACGCCGAGCTCATCTGGCCGATCGACATCGCAGTGACGATCATCTGGGTGATCTTCGCCGTGAACTTCTTCTGGACGCTCGCGATCCGGAACGAGAAGCACCTCTACGTCGCGATCTGGTTCTACATCGCGACGATCGTGACCGTCGCGATCCTCTACGTCGTGAACAACCTCGCGCTCCCGATCTCGGCCTACGCGAGCTACGGCGTCTTCGGCGGCGTGCAGGATGCGCTCGTGCAGTGGTGGTATGGGCACAACGCCGTCGCGTTCTTCCTGACCACTCCCGTGCTCGGCATCATGTACTACTACATCCCGAAGGCGGCCCAGCGCCCGGTCTTCAGCTACCGACTCTCGATCATCCACTTCTGGTCGCTGGTCTTTCTCTACATCTGGGCCGGCCCTCACCACCTCCTGAACACGGCGCTTCCCGAGTGGGCGCAGACCCTCGGGATGGTGTTCAGTCTGATGCTCTGGGCGCCGAGCTGGGGCGGCATGCTCAACGGCCTCCTGACGCTGCGCGGCGCCTGGGATCGGCTCCGCACCGATCCGGTCCTCAAGTTCTTCGCTGCTGGCGTGACCTTCTACGGCATGGCCACGTTCGAAGGACCCTTGCTCTCGATCCGATCGGTGAGCTCGCTCGCTCACTACACGGACTGGATCATCGGTCACGTGCACGCCGGCACTCTCGGCTGGAACGGCATGATGGCCGCCGGAATGTTCTATTGGCTGATCCCGCGGCTCTACGATCGTCGTCTGCACTCGACGACCGCGGCCAACTGGCACTTCTGGACGGGGACGTTCGGAATCCTCCTCTACGTGGTCTCCATGTACGTGTCGGGCATCACGCAGGGCCTGATGTGGCGTGCGGAGGCCGAGGGCGGTGGGCTGCTCTATCCGACGTTCGTCGAGACCGTGGTCGCGATCCAGCCGCTCTACTGGATGCGCCTCATCGGTGGGACTGTCTACCTGCTCGGCTTCATCGTGATGGGCTGGAACCTCCTCATGACCGTGCGGGGTGCCAAGCTGGTCCCCACGACGGTCGAGGTTCCGATCGAGCCCGACACGGACACCGTGCCGGTCCGCGAGATCATCCTCGCTCCGCCGGTGGTCCTGGTCTTCGTCATCGGCACGGTCGTGTTCGTCGCGGGCGTCGCGAACGCGGTCGCGAGCACCACCCTCCTCGCCGTCGCGTTCGCGATCGCGCTGCTCGGGACGCTCGCGCTCGAGAGCTCGCGACGCGGGGGCGGACCGACCTGGCACCGCCTCCTCGAGGGCCGCGCGCTCCCGTTCACGGCTCTGACCGCCATCGCCGTCCTGATCGGCGGCGTGGCCGAGATCATCCCGATCGTCATGGTGAGCGAGGCGACCGCCGCGATCACCGAGCAGCGCCCGTACACCGCGCTCGAGCTCGAGGGGCGCGACGTCTACGTGAGCGAGGGTTGCTATACCTGTCACTCGCAGATGATCCGGCCCTTCGGCTGGGAGTCGGCGCGGTACGGCGCGGCGTCGGAGTCGGACGAGTCCATCTGGGATCATCCGTTCCAGTGGGGAAGCAAGCGGACCGGTCCGGACCTGGCGCGTGAAGGCAGTCGCTATCCGGACGTCTGGCACGCACGCCACATGGAGGACCCGCGTTCGACGACGCCGGGCTCCATCATGCCTTCGTATGCACACCTCGGCGCCACGCACGTCTCGTTCGATGGAACGCGCGGAAAGCTCATGGCGCTTCAGACGCTCGGCGTCCCGTACAGCGATGACGAGGTCGAACACGCCGAGGAGGACGCGCGCGAGCAGGCGGCGGCCATCACGACGGCGCTCGCCGCGGACGAGACGGTCGATCCCGAGTCGCAGCTCGTCGCCGTCATCGCCTATCTGCAGAGGCTCGGACAGCAGCGGAGCACGTTCGTGCCCGCGCGAGACGTGACGACACCCCTGGAAGTGAGCGAGGCCGCCGATGCCACGCGAGGTACGCCATGAGAGACATCGCAGGTGACTTCTTCTCGCGGAGCCCGGCGATGGCGGGCCCGATCATCGCGCTCGTCCTCTTCTTCATCGTGTTCGTCTCCATCACCGTCCGCGTGATGCGCAGGCGCGCGGCGAGCTTCGCCAGTGACGCGGCGCTCCCGCTGTCCGAAGAGGGTGAGCACCGAGGGGCCGTGAGCGCGCCGAGCGAGATCCGAGCGACCGTCCGTACCGAGGAGCCCACGACATGATCCCGCACAAGACCGATCCCATCCAGGGCGTGATCCTTCACGAATACGACGGTATCGAGGAGGCGGACAACCATCTGCCGCTCTGGTGGCTCTTCATCTTCTTCGGCGCGGTGGCCTTCGGTGTCTTCTACTGGAGCTACTACCAGGCGTGGCACCTCGGACCAGACACCCGCGAGCTCTACGCGGCCGAGATGGCCGAACGGCTCACGGCCGGCGGCGAGGTGACCGACGAAGTGCTCACGTCGCTCGCGGGGGAGAGCAGCATCGTCGTGGCCGGGCGCACGACGTTCGAGGCCAACTGCGTGGTCTGCCACGGGGATCAGGGCCAAGGGAACATCGGACCGAACCTGACGGACAGCTCCTGGATCCACGGCGGCACGCCGACGGAGATCTACGCCACCGCGCGCGACGGCGTGTCGGCCAGAGGGATGCCGCAGTGGGGCCCGGTGCTGGGCGATCGGAGCCTGCAGGGAGTGATCGCCTACGTGCTCTCGATCCGCGACACGAACCTCACGGGGCGGCCGGCCGAGGGTGAGGTCTACGATCCCAGCGCGGCGGCCGAGACCGAGGCGGGCGCACTGCCGACGCTACCTGCGATGGGCACGCCGCCCGGCGCCGAGCGCACCGAGGCCGAGCCCGCCGAGGCCGAGCCCACCGAGGCCGAGCCCACCGAGGCCGAGCCAGCCGCCACCACGGAGGCGGCGGCTCTACCGAGCTCCCCATGAGCCGCCAATGACGGATCCAACGACCTCCGGGAAGAAGCACCTACCCGTACTCTCCCCGGCAAGCTCTCTTCGCTCCGACGGACATCGCCAGCACGTGCACCCGGCCGACGTGCACGGCAGGTTCACGCGCGCCCGCCACGTCGTGTTCACGATCCTGGGCGTCGTCCTCGTCGCCGTGCCCTGGATCCGAATCGAAGGTCGCCCAGCGCTCTTCCTCGACGTCCCCGCGCGTCTGTTCTTCGCGTTCGGGCACTCGTTCAACGCGCAGGACTTCTGGCTCGTGTTCTTCCTGCTGAGCGCGGTCCTCTTCACGCTGATCGTCGTCACGACGGTGCTCGGGCGCGTCTGGTGCGGCTGGGCCTGCCCTCAAACGGTGTTCCTCGAGGGCGTCTTTCGGCCCATCGAGCGGCTCATCGAGGGCCCACGCAACGAGCGGATCCGGCGCAACGAAGGACCGCGAGACTTCGCGTTCTTCTGGCGCAAGGCGCTCAAGCACACGCTCTTCATCGTCGTCGCGCTGATCATCGGCCACGCGTTTCTCGCCTACTTCGTCTCGATCCCGTCGCTGCTCGAGATGGTCCAGCGAAGCCCGACGGAGCACCCGACCGCGTTCGCGTGGGTGATCATCATGTCGGGCGCGTTCTACGCGAACTTCGCCTGGTTTCGCGAGCAGCTCTGCCTGGTCATCTGTCCTTATGGGCGGCTTCAGTCGGTGCTCACGGACGACGACAGCCTCGTGGTCGGGTACGACACGAGCCGTGGTGAGCCACGCCGAAAGGGCAAGGACCGCGAGGGCGCGGGCGACTGTGTGGAGTGCGGGCGCTGCGTCGCCGTCTGCCCGACCGGCATCGACATCCGGAACGGGCTTCAGATCGACTGCATCGGATGCACCGAGTGCATCGACGCGTGCGACGAGATCATGGTCAAGCTCGACCGTCCGCGCGGGCTCGTGCGCTACGACTCTCTGCGTGGCCTTCGCGGCGGTGCGACGCGCTTTCTCCGCCCGAGAGTGCTCGCCTACGCGGCGCTCGGCGCGATCGGCGCGACCGTCGCGTTCTTCGCGCTCTCGGGGCGTATGCCCTACGAGGCCACGCTGTTGCGGATGCGAGGCGCGCCCTACGTCGTCGACGGCGAGACGATCCGAAACACGTTTCAGCTCCACGTCGTGAACAAGGAGGATCACGCGATCACGCTCACGCTCAGGGGCGAGGTCCCGAGCGATGCAGAGCTGACGCTGCCAGAGTCCCTCGAGCTCGCCGCGCTCGAGAGCCGGCCGATCATGGTGCTGGTCCAGTTCCCTCGTGGGGGGCCTTCGGCGACGGGCGGCACGCTCCTCGTCACTGCGACGCTCGACGAGACCGGGGCGGAGCCGGCGATCGTGAGGACCTCGGCGCCACTGCTGGCGCCGAGGTGAGACGAGGCCGCTCGCGCCTAGCGAACGACGCGGTCAGTCGCTCGGCTTACCGTCCTTGCGACGCACCCCGTACTCGGCGAGGCGGTACTGGATGGTCCGGACGCTGATCTCGAGCGCCTCTGCAGCGCGCGTGGTCGACCAGTCCTTGGCCTCGAGGGTCCGCAGGATCGCGTGACGCTCGATCTCGGCCATCGTGGAGCCCGGGATCGCGATCCCGACGCCAGGCGTCGTGTCGAGCAGGTCGGGCGGAAGATCCGGCAGATCGATGCGCTCGCCGCTCGAGAGCACCACCGAGCGCTCGATCGCGTTCTCGAGCTCGCGCACGTTGCCCGGCCAGCGATGCGAGAGCAGGCGCGTCCGTGCCGCGTCGGTGAAGCCGATGATGCGGCGGTGGTTCTCCTCGGCGAACCGCGCGAGAAAGTGGTGCGCGAGCGCCATCACGTCGCCGCCGCGCTCACGAAGCGCGGGCATCTCGATCTGGATCACGCGAAGGCGATAGTAGAGGTCCTCGCGAAAGCGACCCGCTTTCACGTCGGCCGACAGATCCCGGTTCGTCGCGGCCACGACGCGCACGTCGATCTTGATCGTCTGGTTGCCGCCCACGCGCTCGAGCTCTCGCTCCTGGAGCAAGCGCAGCAGCTTCACCTGGAGCGAAGGCGGGATCTCGCCGACCTCGTCGAGAAAGAGCGTCCCTCCGTTCGCCTGCTCCACGCGGCCGATGCGCTGGCGGTCCGCGCCCGTGAAGGCGCCTCGCTCGTGCCCGAACAGCTCGCTCTCGAGGATCGACTCGGCGAGCGACGCGCACTGCAGCGTGATGAAGGGCTTCTTCAGGCGCGGGCTCATCCGGTGGATGGCGCGCGCGAGCTCCCCCTTGCCCGTCCCGCTCTCACCCGTGATCAGGGCCGTCGCCCGGCTGGACGCGACCTGCCGCGCGGTGGCGTAGACGCGCTGCATCGCCGGGCTCGCGCCCACGAGGCCTTCGAGACCGCCCTCGTTCTTCTCGCGGAGCTGCCGGCGCAGGTTCTCGGCCTCGAGGCGAAGGGCGCGACGCTGAAGAGCACGCTCGAGCGAGACCAGGAGCGCGTCGACGTCGATCGGCTTGGTGAGGAAGTCGTCCGCGCCCGCGCGCATCGCCGCGACCGCAGCGCTCACCTCACCGAAGGCCGTGACGACGATCACCGGGAGGCTCGGCTCGAGCTCGTGGAGCTTCTTCATGAGCGCCATGCCGTCCATGCCGGGCATCTTCAGGTCGGTGACGACGACCTCCGGCGCATGCTCGCCGAAGCGCTCGATCGCCGACTCGCCATCGCTCGCGGTGGCGACGTCGAAGCCCTCTTCTCCCAGCAGCCGCTCGAGCCCGCTCCGCGCGCTCGGCTCATCGTCGACCACCAGGACCCTCGCCTGTTCTGTGCGCTTCACCGGCCCTCTATAGCCTTTTTTTCGCGGCGCTCCGTCGTTTGCGTGGGGAGCGGCAGCCAGACGCTGAAAGTGGTGCCGTCCGCCGCGCTCTCGACGTCGATCTGCCCACGATGGTCGGTCACGATCCGATGCGCAATCGAGAGCCCCAGTCCCGTGCCGGCCGGCTTGGTCGAGTAGAACGCGTCGAAGATCGGCGCCGCCTCCGACTGGAGACCTGGCCCATCGTCCTTCACCTCGATCAGCGCGCGACGCGGCGTTCGCCGGAGCCGGACGATCACGCGGCCCTCGCGCTTTCCCTCGGCGATCGCCTCGATCGCGTTTCGCCCGAGGTTCAGCACGACCTGCTCCAGCTTTCCGGCGTCGCCGTCGACGACGACGTCCTTGGTCGGAAGGTCGCACGCGACCGAGACGCGAGCGCGGTGCGCGTCTCCCGCGAGCAGCGCCGAGACCCGCTGGCAGAGCTCGCCGAGAGAGACCGGCGCGAGCGCGATCGGCTGAGGACGCGCGAACTGGAGGAACTCGGTGACGAGCGCCGAGAGCCTCGAGATCTCGTGCTCGATCGTCTTCACCGCTTCGACGGGCTGGCCGTCGAGCCCTGCGCGCCGGATCGCGCGATCGAGGAAGGTGACGGCGAGGTGCGCACCGTTGAGCGGGTTCCGGATCTCGTGCGCGAGGCCCGCCGCGAGCGTGCCGACCGCAGCGAGTCGCTCGCTCTGCCTCGTGCGCTCGGCCAGCGCGCGCTCTTCCGTCACGTCGCGCCCGAGGACGAAGACCACCACCGGTGAGCTGAGGTCCGGCGCGCGGTCGGGCCGCACGAGCCGGAAGTGAAACGTGCGCCGCCGACCCGCGCGTGTCGCGAGCTCGAGGTCGACCTCGGCCTCGCGGCTCTTTCCGTCGGCCACCGAGCGCCAGGCCGACGCGAGGGGCTCGGGATCGGCGTCGTCCGCGAGCAGCTTCGAGAGCGAGGACCCGAGGAGCTCGTCGCGACCGAACCCGGTCGTGCGCGCGAGCTCGTCGTTGACGAGGACGACGTGCCCGCGCTCGTCGAGCCCGATCGCGACCAGCTGCGCGAGCTCGAGCAGCGCGACGTACTCGTGCTCGAGCCGGCGCACGCTCGAGCGGAGCGCATGGGCCTCGTCCAGATCGATTCGCTGCACGCGCTCCGCGATCCGATGCGCGTAGGCGTCGAGCATCACGGCGAGCTGGGCATCGAGCGCCTTCCCGAGCGACTCACGGGTGGCCTCGCTCGCGTTGCCCTCCGAGAGGACGCGCGAGAGCGACCCACGGATCACCGTCATCGCCGTGAGCATGTAGCGCTGCGGCAGGCCGACCTCGACGTGCACTCGGCCGATGTGCGCGTTTCGCTCGAAGAAGGCAGCGTCGTAAGCGCCCTCGAAGACCTGACGCAGCCAGACCTCCATCGAGCGAGTGAGCCGATCGACCTGCGCCTCGTCCCGGAAGACCGCGTGCGCCTCTTCGTGCTCGCGGATGCGATCGTAGAACTCCGCCGCGAGCCGCGGCAGATGAGGCAGAACGAGCGGGGCGACGTCGACGAGACGTGCGCGATCCTCCGGTCCGAACCTCACGTACCGGAGGATCTCGTCGTGCCGTGATTCGATCTCGTCGACTCCTCTGGCCATTCCGCACCGGCTGTCAGCACTCGGTGTGCCATGGCGGGCAGCGCGTCGAGCGCAGGGAAAAAGCGCGGGAGCCGCCCGGCGAATGCGCAAGGTCTGCGCTCGTCAGGCGCTGGCCTCGCGCTGCGCGGGCGTCAGAGCATCCCGGCGATGTGCGAGTCCCGCTTGCCGATGTGGAGGACGTCCGTGATGCGCTGATCGCCATGCAGCTCGGCGCCGGGCGTGGCCGCGTCGGGCGCCGCCGTGCGGGCGAGCCCGTCGAAGTTCTTGTCGCGAGCGACGAGCACCGGCAGCCGCGCTTCCTTCATGAGCACGCTCGAGACCGAGCCGAGGACGAGGCGAGCGGCGCCCGAACGACCGTGGGTGCCCACGACCAGGAGGTCCGCGTCGTAGTCGACGGCGACCTGCTCGAGCGTCTTGGCGACCTCGCCCAGCCGGACGTGCAGGTGGATCGACAGGGCGGTCTCGGTGTCGCCAGCGGCCAGCTTCACGCGCTCTCGAAGCGCCGTGAGACCGTTCTCGAGCGCGCGAGAGAGAACGGCGAGGTTCTCCGCGTGCGGCGCGATCGCGTAGACGACGTGCAGCTCGACCTGGCCCCCACGGCGCGCGAGGTCCAGCGCGGTGCGCATCGCGGCGTCGCCGGTCTGGTCCAGATCCATTCCGACCACGATTCGATAGCTGTCAGTCATGTGGTTCTCCTGTGTCAGGCGGCGTCTCTGCTCGATGAGCGTGCCACGGGACAGGAATCGCACGAGTTCGCGTCGTCGTCGATGGCCGCGCGCGGCCGTGGAGAGGGGGCGCACCGAGTGCGCGCTCGCGCAGGTCTTGCGCCGCCCCGACGAGATGCCGGCGAGCTGCCCGCATCGGCGCGTGGCACCGAGCTTGCGAAGGCCGGCGAGATGTCCAAGCCCATCCCCGCCATCCAGAAGTACATGACCCCCAGCCCGCACTCGATCGGGCGCGATCAGCCGCTGACCGTCGCGCACGCGATGATGCACGAGCACCGCATCCGGCATCTTCCGGTCCTCGAGGGCGGCGCGCTGATCGGAGTGCTCAGCGAGCGAGACGTCGCGCTCCTCATGTCGATGGAGGGCGTCGACGCCGAGACGACGACGGTCGAGGACGCGATGAGCTCGGGTGTCTACACGGTCAGCCCCGAGGCCTCGCTCGACGAGGTGGCGCGCGAGATGGCCGAGCATCGCTACGGGAGCGCCATCGTCCTCTCGAAGGAGAAGGTCGTCGGCGTGTTCACGACGGTCGACGCCTGTCGGGCGCTCGCCGAGCTGCTCAACGGACGGCTCGCGGACTGAAGGTGTGACGCTCTGAGCGCACAGCCGCGTCCGCGGACCCGTGCTTGCGCACGTCGGTTGCTTGGCTCTCCTCCGGAGGGTCGGCATGTCGGACGCTCGAGCCATCGCAACGCGATCGGTACGGAGGCTCCTCTCCTCCGCAGCGCGAGGAAAGGAGCGCTCCTCGCGGCTTCCCGCGCGATGAGCCGCCGTGCGTGTACGTCTCACGTGCTGCGCATCGCTCGTGCTCTTCCTGAGCGCGACAGGCTGCGGTGCAGTGCTGCGCCGCTTTCCGCTTCGTGACCCCCTGTGGGTCGACGCCGACGACAGAGCGTTCTCGCCCCGTCCGCCGTCCTGGTATTCACCGTACATCTGGGACGGGATGGACAACGCGGGCGCGAGGCCGCTCGCGGAGAACTTCGCGCTCGAGCTCGATCACGAGGCCGTGAACGTGAACGCGCTCGACGAGGTGCCCACGTCGAGCTGGTTCACCAACCGCCTCGGCCGCTCGGCCCTCGCTCCCGACGCCGTCGCGCGTGGCGCGTGCGACGCAGCGGAGCTCGCGATCCCCGGCGTCGACCAGGACGTCGGCGGCCCCTTCCTCATCACGCGCGGCAAGCCGGACGGGTCCACGCACGGCTTCTTCGTGCGGGACCGGCAAGGTCGGACCTTCCTCCTGAAGCCCGACAGTGAGCTGCAGCCGGAGCACGCGTCGGCCGCCGAGGCGATCAGCGCCGCGGTCTTCTGGGCCGCCGGCTACTTCGCGCCCTGCAACCGGGTCGTCTATGTCGACCCGAGCGAGCTGACGCTCGAGCCGGGCGCGCAGGCCGACCACTCGGACGGGACCCACGAGCCGCTCACTCAGGAGTTCGTGGACAGCGTCGTCGAGGCCGCCGCGGTCGACGGTGCGGGTCGGCGTCGGTTCGCGTTCTCCGAGCTCATCGAAGGCGATCCGATCAGCGCGTGGACGTACGAGGGCACGTGGGACGCCGATCCGAACGACGTCGTCCCGCACGAAGCGCGACGCGACCTGCGCGGGATGTTCGTGCTCGCCGCGTGGCTGGGCCGCATCGACAGCCGTCAGGAGAACACGGTCGCGACGTGGATCGCCTCGGACGACTCGCACGGTCACGTGCGCCACTACCTCTTGGACTTCAGCGAGACGCTGGGGGTCCTCAACGAGGATGACGCGCTCGCGCGCCGCTTCGGGCACGCCGGCTACATCGATCTCCAGTACATGTTCGAGGACTTCGTGACGCTGGGGCTCATCGAGCGCCCCTGGCAGCACGTGGAGCTCGGCCCCGCCGGGACCACGCTCGGCTACTTCGACGTCCGCACCTTCGAGCCGGAGCAGTGGCGGCCCGGCTACCCGAACCCGGCCTTCGACCGGATGACCGAGCACGACGCCGCGTGGATGGCGCGCATCCTCGCCCGCTTCGGGGACGCGCACATTCGGGCGCTCGCGCAGCGAGGCCGCTTCACGAGCCCAACGGTGCGAGACGAGCTCGAGCGCGTGCTCAGGGGACGACGGGATCGGATCCTCGAGCGCTGGCTCACGCGCCTCTCCCCTCTGACGGAGCCTCGCGCAGAAGAAGATGCCTCGGGCACGCACCGCCTCTGCCTCGAGGACCGCGCCGTCACGTCGGGCTTTCGTGAGGCCGCGTCGCGAAGGTACGAGGCGAGCGCGTGGGCCCTGGGCTCGGGGAGCGCTCGGAGCGCCGTCGCAGAGCCGACGAGCGAGGGTGTCTGCGTGCGCATCGCCGCGGACAGCGCGCCCGGCGGGGGCGCTTCCGAGTACGTCGTCATCGACGTCGTCGCGAGCACCGAGCACCTCGAGACGACGGCGCCTCTCCGCGTGCATGCGTACGAGGTCGGCGGCGCGCTGCGCGTCGTGGGCATCGAGCGGCTCGAGCACGTGGAAGGGCCGCCGTCGTGAAGCCCGGGCTCACGCTCTGCTGCGTGGCGTCGCTCCTGATCTGCGTCACGGCGCGCGCGCAGGGCGACGATTCCGAGCAGAGCGGCGACGAACGGACAGACACCGAGACCGAGCGGCAAGAGAGCGACGCGCCAACGGCCCCCGCCACAGAAGGCCTGCCCGCCGCCCGCCGCGAGGTCCCCGACTACGACGGTCGGCCGCCGCCGGGACCGCCGCCCGAGGAGGCGGCTCTCTTCGTGCCGCGGGCGCTTCTCGCGCCGCTCCACTTCGTGTTCGAGTACCTGGTGCGGAGGCCGCTCGCGTGGCTTTTCACCACCGCCGAGCGCGAGCACTGGGACTTCATCCAGCTGATTCCTTTCGCGCAGGTCAGTCCCTCGTGGGGCATCGCGCCGACCGCTCTGTTCGACTTCGGCCTGACGCCGAGCGTCGGCGCCCTCCTCTGGGCGAACGACGTCGTGCTGCCGCACAACCAGCTTCTCGTCCACGCCGCCTTCGGTGGTGACGACTTCCTTCGTGGCACCGTGGCGGATCGTCAGTTGCTGAACACGCAAACCGCCATCGAGGTCAATGCGCAGGCGTGGCAGCGGCCCGATCAGTTCTTCCTCGGCCTCGGTCCGATCGCGCAGAGCGCGTACACGGCGCGCTATGGACAGCGGCGTGTCGGTGTCGACGTCGGGGTCCGCGTCCAGCCCTGGCGGGCGAGCCACTTCCTCGTCTCGATGGGCGCCGCGGGCAACGAGCTCTACGACACCGACTACCTCGCCAGCGGTCAGCGCACGATGACCGATGCCGTCGCGCACGGCTGGTTTCCGGGCGTGAACGGTCTGCCCGCCGGTTGGCCCGGATACTCGGTCTACCGCCAGCGCGTCGAGGGATCGATCGACTCGCGCCAGCTCGAGCCCGACGCCACGGGCGGCGTGCGCGTCGAAGCGCACCTCGAGCACGCGTTCGACCTCGCCGATCCGCTCGATCGCCGCTGGCTCCTCTGGGGCGGCGGCATCGGCGCCTTCATCGACATCGATCGGGGCCGCACGATCGGGCTCTTTACGATGGCATCGCTCGCGAGCCGCCTCGGCTCTCGCGACATCCCGTTCACCGAGCTACCCGACCTCGGAGCGAACCTACGCATGCCGGGATTCCTACCGGGTTGGATCCGCGGCGAGAGCGCAGTGCTCAGCGTGCTCGAGTATCGCTATCCGATCGGCGTTTCGCTCGGGGGGTTCGTGACCGCCTCCGTCGGCAACGCGTTCCGCTCGATGTTCGACGGATTCACGCCCGGGCTGCTGCGCATGGGCTTCGGCATCGGGATCCGATCGCTGGGCGATCCCGGTCAGGCCTTCACGCTCACGCTGGGGATCGGCACCGAGACGTTCGACGAGGGGCTCGGCGTGACGACCTTCCGTATCGTGGCCGGAACGCTGCGCGGCTTCTGAGCGCGCCGCTCGCGGGCTCGCGACGAGGGCCGGCGAGTCGAGGCCGGCGGCGGCGGCAGGAGCGAGCGCGGAACCAGATAGCCCACGGCGAAGCCCATCGCGGCGCCCACCAGGACGTCCGAGAGATAGTGTCGATCGGACACGATGCGGAGCGCGCCGATCGCGCAGGCCGTGAGGATCGATCCACCGCACGAGACCACGTCGAGCCTGCTCGACCGGCGCGACCGGGATGCGCGCATGGCGCAGGCGAAGCCCGCGGACGCGAACGCCGTCGCGGTGTGGAGGCTGTAGAAGCTCGCGTACGAGTCCCACCGTCCACAACCGTACCGCTTGGGCTCGGCCTCGCACTCGCGCTCGAACGGCCTCGGCCGCCCGACCGCGGCCTTGATCACGTTCCCAGCGAGCAGCGTGACGCCGAGGGCGACGGCGTGCGCGAAGCTGGCGCGCCGCGCGCGGAGAACGTCGTCGCAACCGAGAGGCATCGCGACCGCCTCGAGGAGCACGCTCCTTACGAGGGTTCCCGCCACGAGGACGTCACTGAGCGTCGCGGCGCGTTCGCGCTCGAGGTGCGTCTCGAGACGCAGCTGGTCTCGAATGCGCTCATCGAGCGCGACGAACGGATGGCAGCTCACGAAGCCTCTCGGAGCGCGGCCTTTTGCGCGCGCGCTCGCCGGTCGTGCTCGCGCCAGACGGCGACGGCGACCGCGAGCCACCCGACCGTGAGCACCGCGCTCACGCCGATGAAGAACAGCGGCGGATACCCGAGCGCGCCCGCCGCGACCACCACGAGCCCACCGGCCAGCACGTCTCCCATCCTGACGATGATCGAGTCGATGAGGACCTTCACCTTGTACTTGGTCTCGCTGGGCGTGACGAGGAAGAGCGCGTTTCGCCCGGTGCTCTGGATCGAGTAGTCGACGGAGTTCTCGGCGACCTTCCCGATCGCGACGAACGCGAGCGCCGCGCCGGAGGCGAGCATGCCGATCTGCCCGAGCAGCGCGACGAGCGGGAGAACGAGCACGGCCGCGCCCGCGCCACCTCGCTGCATCACTCGCCCGGCGACGACGAGCTGCAACAGGAACCCGACCGTGTTGAAGGCGCCGAAGTAGTTGGCCTTGAACTCGCGCACGCGGGCCTCGAGGAGCGCGTCGACGACGTGCCCAGACGCGCGAACGAGGTCGGCGCGGATGTCCGCCTGCATCACGCGGTCGAGCACGTACTCGCCGATCGTGTTCTCGCAGTTCAGCAGCAACATCATCAACGCGACGAGGACGAGCCAGCGATCCGAGAGCAGCAGGCTCAGCGCACCCTTGTGCGAGTGCGGCGCGCGAAGGACCGAGGTCCGCGTCAACGGATGCTCGTTGACCCACCAGGCTCCGAAGACCGTCGCGAGCAACATCGCGATCGGCGCGAGCAGAAGGCCCTGAGTGCCGAGCAGGCTCCCCACGCCACCGGCGCCGTACGAGCCCGCGATCGCGCCGAGCGAGCCGCCGAGCCCGATGACGGCGAAGAGGCGTCTGCCACGCGCCTCGTCGTACACGTCGTTCGCGAAGGCCCAGAGCTGCGCGATCACGAACACGTTGAACACGCCGACCCAGACGTAGAACGGGATCGCGATCGGAACGCCGAACGCGTGCAGCACCGCGAAGAGCGCGAGGTTGCTGGCAAAGAAGAGGGTGACGCTGGTGACGAGGCGAAAGCGCCCCACGCGATCGGCTAGCCATCCGTAGGCCGCGACGGTAGGCACCAGCACGACGACCTCGGCGGCGGCCACGTACACCTTCACCTCGGCGTCGTAGCGAGAGAGCACGAGCGTCTCCCGCGCGACCTTCAGCAGGTAGTACGCAGAGAGCAGCGTGAAGAGGGTCGCTGCGAGCGCGAGCGCGCTCTTCCCCTCGCCCGGCCGCACGTCACCCACCAGGCGGAGCGCGCGGTCGAGCACGCTCGGTGACTCCGATGGTCGTTCGACGGTGCTCACTCAGCCTCCTCGCACGGTCGTGGCGCGCCCCCAGCTCGGACCACGCCGCGCTCGGGACGGCCTCGCCTCGGATGAGGCGAGACGCCCCCACGGCAGCAGATCGCTCGCGGAGCTGGCTCAGCGCGGCGGGTGCTTGAGCTCGTGGGTCTCGAGCTGTTTCGTGGTCGCGCGCCCGACGCCGGCGTCTCGCGGGCCTGGGCCCGGCACTGCCTCTGTCCGGAAGTCGTCCTCGAGCCGATCGGAACCGAGCGCCTCGAGCTCCTCTCGTACGCGCTCACGCGAAGATCGCGCCGCCGCCTTCCGGAGCTTGGGCGACGTCTTGCTCATTCCTCCTCCGGCCGTCGTCCGCACGATGGCGCCATCTGCATCGGCGGCCTCATCGATCTGCGTCGGTGGCGTCTCGGTGCTTCCTGCACCAGGAACGTGCTTCGCTCGGTTTCCTCGCTGAGCCATACAGGCCTCCTCGCACTGCGATCGAGTTGCAGCCGCCGTGCCCCGGCTCTCTCCAGAGGCGCTGAGTTGGCGCGCAGCGTGCAAAGCGGGCGGCACCATGAGATACGTCGCCCCCACGTCTCCCGCTCGCGTCGTCGTCGCCGACGACGATGCCGCCTTCCGATCTCTTCTCGCGACCAAGCTCCGGCGGGCGGGCTACGAGGTGACCGAGATGCACGATGGGAGAGAGCTGCTCGACGCGCTGCTCACCACACCGCCCGGCTTCTTCCGCGCCGTGATCAGCGACCACCGCATGCCCGGCCTCTTCGGGCTCGAGTGCCTCGCCTTCGCGGGGTCGCGCGCGCCGTTCGTCATCGTGAGCGGCTCCACGGACGAGGCCCTGAGCGCGTCGGCGTCCGAGCTCGGCGCGGTGGCGGTCATCCCGAAGAGCACCGCTCTCGACGCGCTGGTGTCCGTCCTGGCGGAGGTCGTTCCGCGCGCGTCGCCGGTCGGGAGCGTCCTGAAGAGGGCCTCGACGAGCGTCCAGGCGGTCGAACGGATCGAAGCGCGGAGCGACCCTCTGGCTGTGGCCGCGCCACGCCACGTGTGAGGCAGGCATTCGGAGCCCGTCGCGGCGGCCGGCTTCCAGCGTCGCGAGACGCGATCTGGATCGGGCATCACATTCGCATCACCGGGCTCATGACCCCGGAAGCACATGCGGCAGCAGCGAGCGACGCGTGCACGGAGTTGGTGGCGTGCCGGCCCGACGATCCTGCGACGGAGGCCGTGCGCATCATGATGGACGAGGACTGCAGCGCCGTGGCGGTCGTCGATGGCGCCGGGCGTGCGCTCGGCGTCGTCACCGATCGCGACGTCTGTCGTGCCGTCTACGAGCTCGGCTGCACCCTCGCCGATCTGACGGTGAGGCGTGTGATGGCCAAGCCACCGGCCCAGCCGGTGCCCGCCGTACCTGCGCGGCGTCCGAGAGGCGCGGCGAGAGACGATCGGTGGGGCGGCCCGCTCACCGTGAACGACATCGTGGAGATGGTCGGCGCGCCCTCTCGTGGCCATCGCGACCACTGAAGGCTTGTCAGCGGATCTCGTTCACCTCGAACTTGGCGATCGGGCCCACGGCGTGTCCCTTCGCGACGGCGTGGGTGGGATTGAGCCCACGTGTACCGCGGATCGACAGCCTCGAAGCCGAACACGAAGTAGGCGGGCGCGCCCATCGAGAGACGGTACGCGATCTCGAGCGCGCCGACACCGACATGCGCGTGGCAGACTCCGCGCGTGGCCCACCTCGCGCTCGTCACGATCATCGTCGAGGACTACGACACGGCGATCGCCTTCTTCGTCGATACGCTCGGGCTCGAGCTCGCCGAGGACTCGGCCGCGCGAACGAACGATGGCCGCGTCAAGCGCTGGGTGGTCGTCCGACCGCGTGGCGCGGAGACCGGCATCCTCCTCGCGCGCGCGGACGGCGCCGAGCAGCTCGCCGCCGTGGGCCATCAGACCGCCGGTCGCGTGGGCTTCTTCTTGCGCGTCGACGACTTCGAGGAGACCTATGCGAGGCTCATCGCGCGCGGCGTGGAGATCGTCACTCCGCCGCGGACCGAAGCGTACGGCCGGGTCGCCGTCTTCCGAGACCTCGCGGGCAACCGCTGGGACCTTCTCGGCTGAGCCCGCTCAGTCGTTCTCCACCGAGACCGTCGGCACCGCGTGCTCGCGGTCGTCGAACAGCACCTGACGCTCCGGCCAGAGCAACGCGCCGAGCCCGCCGTGGAAGCCGTCCTGCCGTCCTCTGGCGCGCTCGGCGAATCGCCGTCCGACGCTGTAGTCGACGCAGAAGACGTTGCCCGACCATGCGAACGCATCGACGTCGTCCCACACGTCGACCTTGCCTACGATCGGCTCGCCGCGCCTTCGCCAGTAGTGCCCGATCACGGTGGCGCGATCGACGGGGCCGAGCCACCAGCGATCGCGCGTCACGAAGCGCCACTTGCCGCCGACGAAGAAGTGCTCGCCCTCCTGCACCGGCACCTCGGCGCCCGAGGTCAGCAGCTTCACTGGATTGCCGCGCTGGAGCGCGCTCTCTTCCTCGGCGACGTTCGGCAGGTGCCGGTCCGGCCTCACGTTCTGATCGCGCAGCCCCGCGAACTCGGCGCGCTCGGCGGCGGCGGCGGCGGGAACACCGCGCGCGTGGAGATCGTCGAGGAGCGCGCGCTCGATCTCCTTCGCGATCACGGCGGTCTCCCCGTGCGCCGGCAGCTTGCCGGCGGCCTCGGCGCTCCAGCCGGCGTGGACGACGCGCAGATCGTTCCGCTAAAGGCGATCACCGAGCCGGGCGACAGGTCGATCCCGCCCGAGATAATCACGACGGCGCTACCGAGCGTGAAGATGCCCAGCAGTGACGAATAGCGCAGGATTTCCACCGCCGAGGC
>JBBSAT010000100.1:0-23411 GCA_038252025.1 Polyangiales bacterium
AGCAGGTCCCAAGGGTTTGGCTGTTCGCCAATTAAAGCGGTACGCGAGCTGGGTTTAGAACGTCGTGAGACAGTTCGGTCCCTATCTGCCGTGGGCGCAGGATACTTGAGAGGAGCTGTTCATAGTACGAGAGGACCTGAACGGACGCACCTCCAGTGTTCCGGTTGTCACGCCAGTGGCATAGCCGGGTAGCTGTGTGCGGAACGGATAACCGCTGAAAGCATCTAAGCGGGAAGCCGGCCTCAAGACCAGGTATCCCGGGCAGCAATGCCCCTGAAGGCCCCTTGTAGACTACGAGGTGATAGGCGAGAGGTGGAAGGGCGGCGACGCTCGGAGCTGACTCGTACTAATAGGCCGTGAGGCTTGACCTATTTCTAAGGCAAACGTCCGATTCGAGATCGGGGTTGGGAGTAAGAGCGACCTGCGCTGCAGCGAACCGTTAGGTTCGATGTGGAGGGTCAGCTGCTCTCGACCTCGCGGCACCCCACGAAACGGGGAACGCGCACACGTTGAGCTCTGCTGATTCGTCAGCGCCGCTCTCGTGCGACAGGTCGAGTGACACACTTCCGAATCTTCCGGTGGCAACGTCGGAGGGGCCATACCCGATCCCATCCCGAACTCGGAAGTCAAGCCCTCCAGAGCCAATGGTACTGCTCGCGTGAGTGAGTGGGAGAGTAGGACGCCGCCGGGTCTATCTTAGAACCCCGTCTCGTGTAAAAACGAGGCGGGGTTCGCTTTTCCGTCGGTGCGGCCGGGCGTTCGGGCGGGGCGTGCAGCGTTGCCGTGGCGTCCGAGGTCTGGTAGCCAGACGACGTGCGGATCGTGATGCTCGAGCCCGGTGTGTCCCCTTTCGAGCGCGGCGTTGCGCACGGTCGGGAGTGCGCGGACGCCATCCACGAGATCGGGCGTATCCGCTCTGAGCTCGCGTGTGCCCAAGGGCTCTTTCGGAGCGACGCCGAGCTCTTGCGGGTCGCGGATCTCCATTTGCCCATCCTCGAAGCGTTCGATCGCTCCCTTTTCGATGAGCTGCGCGGAATCGCACACGGCGCCGAGCTCCCGGTTGGGCGCATCGTCGTGCTCAACCACTACACGGATCTCAAGGATCTCGATCCGCGGACCGTCCTGGACGGGCTCGGCGACGAGCCCCGAGCGCTCCTGGGTCACGACGAGGACTGTTCGGCGATCGTCGCCAGCACGCCCGAGGGCGCGACTCTCGGTCAGACGTGGGACATGCACGGCTCCGCGGCGCCTTTCGTCGTGATGCTGCACGTTCCGCCGGCTCTGGGCGTCCCGGAGGCCTGGCTCCTCTCGGTGACGGGGTGCCTCGGGATGGCGGGCATGAACTCGGCAGGCGTCGGGGTCACGATCAACAACCTCAAGAGCCTCGACGCGCGCGTCGGGCTGGTCTGGCCGGCTCTCGTGCGGCGCTGCTTGGTCGAGAAGAGCGCGCGCGCGGCCGCGGATGTCGTGCGGAACGCGCCTCTGGGCTCGGGGCACCACTATCTGGTCGCCGATCGCGAGGTCGGCCTCGGCATCGAGACGTCCGGACGCCGCTTCGAGATCTGGCGTGAGCTCGACATGAAGACTGTCGGAGCGAGCTTTCACCACGAGAACCACTGTCTCGGGCGCGAGGTCGGCGAGGTGAGCGCGATCTCGCCCGTCTCGACGACCCTCGAGCGCTTCGAGCGCCTCGAGCGCAGCATCGCTGCGCGCGCCATCGAGGGTCGCGCGGACCTCTGGGCCCGGCTCGGATCGCACGAGGGCTATCCGCGGTCCGTGTGCACGCACCTCAGCAGCGAGAGCGCGCCCCACGCGATGCAGACCTGCGCCGGGATCGTCATGAACCTGAGCGAGCGGCGGATCTGGGCGGCGCCGGGCTGTATCCACGACGAAGAGGCCGTCGAGCTGCCGTTCGAGAGCGCCGCGTGAGCGAGCATCCGTTCTTCTTCACCTGGTCGGCCCAGAGCAAGGCAAAGGGCATCGAGATCGTCGGCGGCGACGGCGCACACTTTCGTACGGCCGACGGCGAGACCTGGCTCGACTTCGCGTCGCTGTCGTATCAGGCCAACCTCGGGCACGGGAACCGGCGGATCGCCGACGCGATCAAGCGGCAGGTCGACGACCTCTTGCTCACGACGCCGAGCGGCCTCTATCCGGCGAAGACCGCTCTCGCGCGGAAGCTGCTCGCGCACGCGCCGGCAGGGTTCTCCAAGGTCTTCTTCACCCTCGGCGGCGCGGAAGCGACGGAGAACGCCCTCAAGATCGCGCGCATGGCCACCGGCCGGCACAAGCTGGTGTCGCGCTACCGGAGCTATCACGGGGCGTCCATGGGCGCGCTCACGCTGAGCGGCGATCATCGTCGACCACCGCTCGAGCCCGGGCTCGTCGGCGTCGTTCACGTGCTCGATTGTTTCGAGTCGCGCGCGCCGGGAGGCGAGGTTCATGTCGAGGGTGGCGGATCGGCGGGAGCCATCGCGCGGACGCTCGAGCTGGAGGGCCCGCGGAGCGTTGCGGCGGTGTTCATCGAGCCCGTTCCAGGCGCGAACGGTGTTCTCGTACCGCCGCCGGGCTACTGGGACGAGCTGCGCGCGGCGTGCGACCGCCACGGAACGCTCCTCGTGGCCGACTGCGTGCTCAACGGCTTCGGCCGGCTCGGGACGTTCTACGGCTTCGAAGCGATCGGGAGCGCGTCGCCGGATCTCATCACGGTGAGCAAAGGGCTGACGGGTGGGTACGCGCCCCTGGGCGCGGTCCTCGTGCACGATCGAGTCGCGCAGCACTTCGAGGAGCACGTTCTCGAGGCCGGGCTGACCTTCTATGGGCATCCGCTCGGCGTGGCGGCGGGGCTCGAGGCGATCGCCGTCTACGAGGACGACCGCCTCGTGGAGCGGGCCGCTCGGCTCGGAGAGACGCTCAGCGCGCGCATCTCCGCGCTGCAGGATCGCCATCCGGAGCTCATCCCGCGGACGCGCTCGAAGGGGCTCCTCGCCGGGATCGAGCTGGCGCTCGACGACACGGGCTGGGCCCGCGTGGAAGCGGGGCTCGCTCAGCGTCGCTTGATGGTGCATCCGAACAAGCGGATCCGGACGATCATCGTGTCACCGCCGCTCGTGATCACCGAGGCCGAGCTCGAAGGCGGGCTCGAGCGCCTCGAAGACGCGCTCGGCGCCACGCGCTGACGAGGCGGGGGATGCCGCGCGGGCTCAGAGTGGCGGTCGCGCTTCGTCATCATCGACGACCCGTTCCTGGCGGAGGTCGTGGTCGTCGGCTCGGCGCCCGCGTTGCTCTCCGCGATCGAGGATGGGCTGCTCGGGGAGTGAGCGCGGACGACCTCACGCGCTGACCGCGGAATCACCGAATACCGCGAAATGACGCGCGAAATTGGGCCGACCGGCGCGCCGGCACTATGCTCGAACGCGATGAAGATGCTCGGTGACTACATCGATGGGGCGTTCGTCGCGGCACCAGGCGACGCGCTCGTGTCGCGCAATCCTGCGCGCGGCGGCGACGCGGTGCTCGAGACGACCTGGAGCCCCTCGCAGGTTGCCGTCGCCGTCGCCAGCGCTCGCGCGGCGCAGCCAGGCTGGGCCTCGCTCTCGTTCGACGAACGGTGGTCGGCGTTGGTGCGCTTTCGGGCGGTGATCGAGAAGCGAAAGGAGACTCTGGCCGACGCGATCGTGCAGGAGATCGGGAAGATCCGCTCCGAGGCGCGAGGCGAGATCCAGACGTTGATCGGCCGCTTCGACGTCACCGCGAACGTCATCAAGACGGACCTGCGGGACGGAGCGCTCCCGGGGTTCCCGAACGAGGCGCTTCGCTGGCATCCGCACGGCGTCGTCGGCGTGATCGGTCCGTTCAACTTCCCGCTGCACCTCTGTCATGCGCACGTGCTTCCCGCGCTGCTCCTCGGAAACACGGTGGTGATGAAGCCGAGCGAGACCGCGCCGCTCTGTGGCATCCGGTACGCCGAGGCAGCGCACGAGGCGGGCCTTCCGCCCGGAGTGCTCAACGTCGTGCAGGGACGGGGTCCGACGGGCGCCGCGCTCGTCGCGCATCCTGACGTTCACGGGCTTGCGTTCACGGGCAGCTATCACGTCGGGCGACGGATCGCCGAGGCGGCGCTCGATCGACCGGAGATGCTGGTCGCGCTCGAGATGGGGGGCAAGAACACGGCGATCGTCTGCGAGGACGCGGACGTGCGACAGGCGGCGCACGAGATCGTCGTGGGGGGCTACCTCACGAGCGGTCAGCGCTGCACGTGTACGGACCGGGTGCTGGTGCATCGCTCGAAGGTGGGAGCGCTCGTCGCTGCGCTGCGCCCGCTGGTCGCCGCGCTCGTGTTCGGAGATCCGGACGATCCGCGCGCGTTCGCCGGGCCGCTCGCGACAGAGCTGGGCCGCGAGAAGCTGGAGCACGCGATGGGCGCCGCCGAGGCGCACGGCGCCGATGCGGTCGTCGAGGGAGCGAGGCTTCCTGGGGGCTTCTTCCGAAGCGGCTCGTTCCACGTGCTGCCCGAGGGAGTGCACGAGATCCCGGGCTACACGGACGTCGAGCTGTTCGGCCCCGATCTGGGCATCGAGACGTTCGGAGACGACGGCGAGGCGATCGCTCTCGTGAACGGGTCGCCGTACGGGTTCGCGAACAGCATCTTCACGCCCGACGATGCGCGCTTCGATCGCTACTATCGGCAGACGCGCGTCGGGATCCTGAACCGGAACCGGTCCACGAATCAGGCGAGCCCACGGCTGCCGTTCGGAGGCACGGGACGCAGCGGGAACTTCCGTCCGGCGGGGAGCTTCGCGGCGCGCAACCTGGCGATCCCAGTCGCCGTGCAGACGAACATCAGCGGTGCGTTTCCCGTGCTTCCCGCGCTGCGCGCTGCGCTCGTCACGCCGGACCTCGATCAGCTCGCGGAGCGGCACGCCACGGAGGAGAAGACGGAGAGCGCGCGCAACCTGGTCGACACGCCGCGGCCGCTGCGCGTGATGCGACCGGTCGGGGGAGCGATGCCACGCTCGACGGCGTGGCTCGAGCGCTTCCACGCGAACGATCGGACCCCGCGCGAGAAGAAGCCGGCGGTGTTCGATCACCTGCGGAGCCACGGGGCGTACTACGTCTCGGTCGACGACGAGCCGCTCAGCGTGATGGACGCGATGAGCCAGACGGCCACGATGCCGTTCGGCTTCTCGTCCGAGGCGCTCGTCCGCGCGTACGTGGACGGAGAGTTCGGCGACACGATGCTGCGCAGCCACGCCATCACGCACGGCGAAGGCGCGCGGCTCGCGTCCGCGTACGCGATGGCCCTGCGTGCGCTCGTGCCCGGGTATCCCACCGTCTGCTTCACAGCCTGCGGCGCGGAGGCGAACGAGAAGGCGTACGCGCTCGCGCGGATGCACACCGACGCGCTCGGATGGAAGGCGACGAAGCTCCTCGCGTTCGAAGGGAGCTTTCACGGGCGAACGTTGCTCTCGCTCTACGCGAGCCACTCGCCCGCGAAGCGCGTCCCGTTCGAGATCCCCGGGTACGAGGTGGACTTCGCGCCGTTTCCACGCTGGGACGCGCAAGGAGACGAGCCCGTCGAGCCGGAGGGATATCGCGAGCTCGCTGCGGCGGGCGATGGGGAGGGGCTGGTTCGTAAGTTCGGCGCGTCGACGGATCCCTTGCTCCGCGCGGAGGTCGTCGCGCTCGCCTACGTCGCGAGCTCGCTGGCTGCGCGTGAGCACTTCGCGGTCGTGATCGAGCCGATGCAGAGCGAGGGCGGAGACCGCCATGCGAGCGCGCGGTTTCATCGTGCGCTCCGGCTGGTGACGCGCGCCTCCGGCGTGCCGCTGATCATGGACGAGGTCCAGTGTGGCTTCGGTCTCGGTGGGGACTTCGCGTGGCACTCGGCGTTCGGCTACGTCGATCGCGACGGCGCGCCCGACCGGCCGGACTGCGTGATCTTCGCGAAGCGCGCCCAGGTTGGCGTCGTGATGAGCGCGTACGCCGATCCGGAGCCGACCCAGGCGTTCGCGGCGTCGCTCGTGCGCGGACGCCTCCATGCGACGCGCCTCGCCGAGAGCGACGACGCTGCGCGCGTCGAGGCGCTGGTACGGCCGAGGCTGGACGCTCTCTCGCGGAGCTGGGGGCATCGGATCCAGTCGCCGCGCGTCCGCGGCTTCGCGCTGGCGTTCGATCTGGAGACGCCCTCCGAGCTCACCGAGTACCTCGCGCAGCGCTTCTGGCGGGGCGCGATCGTCTTCGGCGCGGGCGACCGGACGGTTCGTTATCGGCTCAACGCGAGCTTCGGAGAGGCCGAGATCGAGCGGCTCTTCGTCACGATTCGCCAGTCGCTGGCCTGACTCGAGGCGCACCCCGGAAAGAAGGCGCCGGAGTGGGAGGATCTCGAGGCGACTCGCGCTCGGAGGACCGACGACATCGTCGTTCGCGAGGCGCGTCCCGAGGAGGTCACCGTGCTGATGCAGCGCATCCTCGACATCGAGAATCGGATCTACGAGCCGGCTCGTCGCGACCCCGAGGCGCGGTTGCGCGCGGGCTTCGAGCACGAGGACGGTGTCGCGATCGTCGCCGAGCGAACGATCGACGGTGAGACGGTCCTCGCGGGCTACGCGATCGGTGTGCCGCTCGAGCGAGTCCCGGAGATCGTGGGGCCCGATCGGGATCCGGCGCGAGGCCGGCACGACACCCTCTACTCGGTGGCGCTGACGGTCGACCCTGCGCTGCAGAACAGCGGGCTCGGCCGCCGTCTCAAGCACGCGCAGCTGCGCGCGGCGCGCGACAAGAAGCGCACGGACGGAACGCCGCGGTACCGGTTCTGTGTCGGACGCAATCGCGTGGGCGCCGCGGACGCGATGAGCCGCCTCAACGACGAGCTCGGCGCGCACACGATCTTCACGCTCGAGAACGCGTACGACGAAGAGGGCACGGCGCGTTACTACCGTCAGCCGCTGGGTGGGGTCGCCGCGCTCGACTCGCCCGTGCGCGAGCCAGGCGAGATCGATCTGGGAGCTGGCCTCGTCTCGCCCTTCAGCGTGCCTCCGACGTCGCTCGTCGAGGCGGAGAAGGGCGGTCTGGTGGCCGGCGCCGCGATCGACAAGATCACGATCTGCAACTACGTGACGCCGGCCATCGCGCGCGCAACGGAGTGGGCGGCATCGCTGGTGCCGGACCTTCCGCACCTGTTCCTCACGTCCGGACGCGACGAGACGATCGACAAGTCCGTGCGGATGCTGCGGTGGCATCGAAAGACCGGGCGGGTGGTCCTCTCGTTCGAGGGCGCATACGTCGGTCACACGACGGCGTGCGCGCGTTCCGTCAGCTGCCCGAGCACGCATCGCGGAGGGCCGACGCACTTCGACTTTCCGCACGTGCCCCACCCGCAGGATGTCGGAGAGAGCGCGTCGATCGAGGCCCTGCGCGCGGCGATCGCGGACGCGGGAAAGGACGCGGTCCTCGGAATCTACGCGGAGATGGTCCAGGAGCGGACCGGGCGCGTGCTCACGGACTCGTTCGTGGCGGCGCTCGACGCGCTGCGAAGCGAGACCGGCGTCCCGATCGTGCTCGTCGAGACCGCGAGCGCCTACTACCGGAGCGGACGCGGCGCGTTCGCCAGCTCGGCGTTGCGGCGGACGTTCGTCCCCGACGCGCTCGTCTGGTGGACGGGCGGGCAGCAGGGGTTCGTGCACGTGGCGAGCAAGCTTTACGTCGGCACGCCGCTCACGTTCGTCTCGACGTGGGACGGCGACGAGCTCTCTCTCCTCCAGGCGCACCACCAGCTGCGGGCAGCACGGAGCATCGACGTGGCAGGGAGCGCGGCGGAGCTCGATCGCGCCCTCGCCCCGCTCGGCGAGCGAGGCGTGCGTGTGCACGGCGCCGGGCTCTATCGCGTCCTCATGGCCGGCGAGAAGGCCGATGGCCTCTCGGCGGCCCTCTCGGGCCATGGGCTCCGCACCACACGCTTTGCGAACGGGGGCCTTCAGATCGCGCCGTCGCTCGATCGGGCCAGCCGCGAGATCGAGGCGCTCGGCCGGGCGGTGGCGGGGTGGCGTTGATCAAGGCCGGAGTGCTCGCGTGGCGGGCCGCGAACGGAAGCGCTCGCTTCGAGCACGAACGGTAGCGGCCGCGTAGCGAGCCGATTTGATCCGCGGGCGAGAGCCGGATACATCCTCACGCAGTCCGTGTCTGACGACCCCGAAACCACCCGGAGATCTGCTCCGCCGCCCGATCGCCGACGCGTCGTGCTCGTGGAGACGCTCCGCGTCCTCGTCGTGGGCGTGTGCATGGGCGCGGGGTACGGCGTGGTCGCCGGGGTCCCGACGGCGAGCGAGTACCGCGCGGCGACGACGTGCGCGCCCCCAGTCGAGACGCACCCGGAGATCGGGTGGATCGAGCAGGACGACGCGCTCGCGCTCCTCGATGACGTGGACGTGGTGTTCGTGGACGCGCGCTCGGCGGCCGACTACGAGACGGGGCATGTGCCCAACGCCATCGCGATGCCGATGGACACCGGAGCGATCGACGAGTCGACGGCGAGCCTCGTGCGCGGTGCGCGCTCGGTCATCACGTACTGCGACACCAGCGGGGAGTGCGCGCAGAGTCGGCGACTGGCGCTGCTCCTCGCGGAGGACGGAGCCCACGACGTGCGCGTCTTGCGCGGCGGGATCCCGGAGTGGCTCTCGAACGACTATCCCGCCGAGTCCGGACCGTGCCGGGTGTGCCCGTGATGGAGAAGGCGATGGTCTTTCTCGCGTCGGCGCGCGGTCGCATCGTCGTTCTCGCGCTGCGGCTGGTCGTCGCTGGCGTGTTCCTCGCAGCCGCGATCCCGAAGGTGCTCGATCCGGCTTCCTTCGCGACCGACATCGACAACTACCGGATGGTGCCGGACGCGCTCATCGGGCCCATGTCCGTCGGGCTGCCCCTGCTCGAGGCGATCGTGGGCCTCGCGCTGCTGACCGGCGTCCATGCGCGCGGCGCTGCCATCGTCGCCTCCGGGATGCTCGTCGCGTTCGCGACCGCGATGGTCCAGGCGATCGGGCGCGGGATCGACCTCGACTGCGGCTGCTTCGGGCACGTCGTCGAGACCCAGGTGGGCTGGCTGACGGTCGGTCGAAACGTCGTGCTGACGCTCTCGTGTGCCGTGATCGCGCTCGGGCCGGATCTTCCGCTGTGGCCCATCTGGCGGCCACGGAACGCGCGGCCCGACCTCGAGGCGTGACCAACAATGGTCGCGCCTTGTCCTTTCCCAGCGTGAAGCGCTGGGAATTCTCTCAGTCGAAGGGATCTGACCAAAGTATTTGGTCAGCCCTTCAGCCCTTCGTGACCGACTCGGCGCGCTTTTTCCCACCCGCCCGCGTCATCGCGAAGCGGAGCACGCCCGGCGTGTGCTGGCCGAGGAACGCGCCGATCTTGCCGTGACCGGTGAAGACGAACTCGTGCTTTCGAGCATGGATGGCGTTCGCGCAGACGCGGGCGGCGCGGTCGGCGGGCCACATCAGGTTCTTCGGGCGCTTGTCGGCCCGCGACGCATCGAAGCGTCCCTGGTTGTCGACCTGCGCGATCTCGCTCTCCACGAACCCTGGGTGGATCAACGTGACGCTGACGCCGGTGCCGTGGAGCTCGATGTCGAGCGTCTGCCCCATCGACCGGAGGGCTGCCTTGCTGGCGCTGTAGGCCCCGACGCGCGGTGAGGGCGTGAACGCCGCGACGCTGCCCACCAGCACCATGCGTCCCTTGGTCTTCTCGAGCGCAGGGATCGCGAACTTCGCGGTGAGGGCCGCGCCGACGACGTTGGTGTCGAGCTGACGGCGCCAGTCTTCGGCGCTCAAGGAGCGGATCGCGCCGGAGACCGAGAAGCCCGCGTTCGCGATCGCGACGTCGAGCCGGCCTAGCTCCTCGACGATGCGCATGACGGCGTGCTCCAGCTCGACCTCCTCGGTGACGTCGCACGGGACCGCCAGAGCCCTTCCGCCCTGGGCTTCGATCTCCCTGGCCACCTCCTCCAGGTAGCCGGCGCGACGGCCGGACACGGCGACGATGGAGCCGCGCGAAGCGAGCTCGAGGGCGAGCGCCTTGCCGATGCCGCTTCCGGCTCCGGTGATCCACGTGACGAGCCCGTCGAACCTGCGCGTGGCCATGCTCGGATCTCCTCGGAGCGCAGCTCTATCACGCGCCGCGCCGCGAGAGGAGCGCGCGGCTTTCGCTTCTCGGGCGTGCGCGCATTGTCGTACGGTGCACGCGTGCGGTGGCTCCTCCTCGTCTCCTTGGCGCTCGTGGCGTGCGGCGGCGGCCCGCGGGCTCAGGTTCAGAGCGCCGTCGACGTCGGCGATGTTCCGACGGCCCTCACGGCGTACGAGCGCTTTCGCGTGTCCGACGGCGACGACCCGGCCCTGCTCGCGCGGATCGCGGAGCTGATGCTCTACGTCGAGGGCTCGGGCGATGACGCCGACCGCCAGTCGGCTGCGATCCACGAGCTGAGCCTCGCGGGTACGGCGGGCCGAGAGACGCTGGGGCGCCTCGCCGACGCCGGAAAGGTGCCTGCGCTGGTGGCTCTGGCCCGCACGGGCGACGAGAGCGCGCGACGCACGCTGCGGGGCATGGCCGACTCGACCGACGCGTTCGTTCGCGCGGCGTCGCTGCTCGGAGCCAGCGTCGAGCAAGACCGCGAGCTGCTGCTCGCCTACGCGGTCGAGCCGTCTTCGCGCGTGCGGCAGGCCGCTGTGAGCCGGCTCGGGGACCTCGCGCCGGACTCGGACGTGCGGCTCCTGCTCGAGGATCGCGCGCGCATCGACCCAGACGCGGGCGTCCGCAGCGCGGCCGTGCGCGCGCTGGGATCGTTCGGCGTCGCCGCGATCGAGCTGCTCCGCGAGCGCCTCTCCGATCCGGTAGGGAGCGTCCGTACCGCGGCCGTCGAGGCGATCCTTCGCGCCGATCGCGAGCAAGCGCGCGCGATCTTCGCCGCGCTGCTCGAGGCGCCGCCGAGCGTTCAGGGGATCGAAGCGGCGAGACTGCTCGCGACGCCGATCGATCGAAACGATCCTCCGACCGACGCGGACGCCGTCGCGGGCCGCACCTTTCTGCTCGGCGCGCTGGCCGCCGCGGATGCGAACCTTCGCGGGCAAGCGGCCGTGGCGCTCTCGAGCCTTCCGGGCCGCGCGGAGTCGGGCGTTGCGCTGGAGCAGGCGCTCGCACGGGAGCCTGACGCCACGGTGCGGTTCTCCATCGCGCGCGCGCTGATGAGGCTGCCTGGCAGTGAGCAGGCGGCGCTCGCGGCCCTCCGCGCGCTCCTCCTCGGGGACCCCACGATGGCGGGGCTCCAGGCTGCGGCGCTCCTGGCGGAGAGCCGGGACTCGGATGCCATCGCGCGGCTCGATCGAGCGCTGATCGAGCCGGATCCGTCGTTTCGAAGGGTCGCCGCGCGCGCGCTCGCACGCGATGCGATGTTGCCCGGGCACGTCGCCGGCGCGCTCTCGGACGTGGACCCGGGGGTTCGCATCGCTGCTGCGGGCAGCATCCTCGCCGCGCATGCGGCAGAGTAGGGAGGGAGACAGCACCCATGTACCAACACGTCGTTGCAGCCACCGACTTCTCCGAGATGGGCAACCGTGCGCTCAACCGCGCGGCCGAGCTGGCGATCCTCATGAAGGGCAAGCTCACGCTCGTGCACGTCGTTCAGGGCGAGGACACCGCGACGCCGATGTACGCCTCGCACGAGGCGCGCGCGGAGATCGAGAAGCTCGAGGCGGCGCTGCGCGCGAGCCTCGGCGCCGAGCGGGTCGGCCACGTCGAGGTCGCGTTCGTAGTGCGCCGCGGAAACGCCGCCACCGAGATCCTCGCCTTTGCGAAGGAGCAGCGGGCCGACCTCATCGTCGTCGGCGCTGCGGGACAGAAGGGTCTCACGCAGCTGCTGCTCGGCAGCGTTGCGAACGCGGTCGTGCGCTCGGCGGACGTCGACGTGCTCGTCGTCAGCGCGCGCTAGAGACGTTACGCCGGAGGGCTGGCGGAGGCAGCGGCCCTGGAACGGGCGGGGAGCCGCCGTCGTCCTGATCGGCTCGCTGCGCCGCTCCCGTCCGTGCTCGCGGTCGGCTCCACGAGCACTCTTGCACGCTGGATCCGCGTGCCAGTGAGGAGCATCCTGCGGGCCGTCCTGGCATCGAAAGGGACTACGGCCCATGACCGAGACCGTGAAGACCGCGCCGAGCATCCCGACCGTCGACCTCGCCGATCTCGACCGCCCAGAGGCGCGCGCGGTCGCCCTCGCGGCGATCCGCGATGGCTTCTCCACGTACGGGCTCGTGTACGTGCGGAGCCATGGCGTCTCGGACGTCTCGGGGCTCTTCGATCGGTTCCAGGAGTTCTGCTCGCAGCCGCTCGAGGCCAAGCAGCCGTTCAACCGCGGCGACCTCTGGTACCAGCGCGGCTGGACGCCGCCGAACACCGAGAAGGCCGTGGTCGCGAGCGGTCAGCCCGACTTCAAGGAGTGCTGGTTCGCGGCGCCCGAGGGGATCGATGCCGAGGTGAAGGCGCAGTACCCCGAGATCTGCGCGGACAACCTCTGGCCCGAGCCGCCGCACGACTTCTCGGAGGCCTACCTCGCACGAGGTCGCGAGCTGCACCGGGCCGGGCTCGCGTTGCTTCGCGGAGCGGCGCTCGCGCTCGACCTACCCGAGCCGCAGTTGAGCGCCGTCGCGGAGGGCGGCGCGCACGTGTTTCGACTTCTCCGCTATCTGCCGCTGACGGCCGAGCAGACCCGGCAGAAGATCCTCTGGGGAGAGGAGCACACCGACTTCAACCTGTTGACGCTGCTTCCGGGAGGGCGGTTCCAGGATCCGAGCGGTCGCCCCGCGTCGGCGCCGGACGATGGAAGCGGGCTCTACCTACGCACGCGCCCGTCCGCCGAGCATCCGGAGGGTCAGCTCGTTCGCGGCACTGCGCCGCCGGGCTGCATCGTCGCGCAGGTGGGGCAGATGCTCGAGATCCTCACCGGCGGGACGTTCCTCGCGACGCCGCATGTGATCACGCCGCCCCACACGTCCGGTTGGTCGCGCATGAGCGCCGCGCACTTCGTCCACGTGCACCCGCACACGATGCTCTTTCCGCTCGCGCGCTATCGCAACGCCGCGTCCGTCGACGCCTACAGCCCGCCGGTCCTCGCGGGGACGTACGCGATCAAGACGCTGGTCGACATCGGGCTCGCGCCAGCCTCCGCGCTCGCGAAGCTCGGCTACCGCCACTACGATCGCCTCGCGCGGATCCGGGCTCACGAGCTCGAATGACGGCACCCGTCGTGCTCGGTTCCTCCGCGCTCTTGCCGCCTCCGGGCGGCCTCGGCGCGATCGCGCGCATGAAGCCGCACCTCTTCGGGATGCAGCCCGAGGATCTCGTGGAGGTGCTCGCGCGCGGGGGCGTGTCCTGCACGATCACCGAGGCGCGTCGCGTGCTCGGTCACGTGGTCTCGAACGGGCGTGACGATCTCCTGCTCGGCAAGCCTCCGCGCCGCGCGGTGCTCGAGGCGATCGAAGCGCAGCTCGACCGACGGCCGCTCGAGATCGTCGAGCGCGTGAAGGACGACTACGACGGCTTCGTGAAGTACCTGTTTCGTCACCCGGACGGCGCGCTGACCGAAGCGGTGCGCATCCCGCTCGAGAAGGAGCATCGCTTCACGCTCTGCCTGAGCTCGCAGGTCGGCTGCGCGATGCGCTGCACCTTCTGCGCGACGGGCGAGCTCGGCCTCACACGCTCGCTCGCCGCGTGGGAGATGGTCGCGGCCTTCCGCGCCGTTCGCGACGAGGCGGTTCGCGAAGATCCGCGGCGGCGTGTGAGCGGCGCGGTGTTCATGGGGCAGGGCGAGCCGTTCCACAATTACGACGAGGTCATCAAGGCGGCGCGCGTGCTCAGCGATCCGTGCGGCGGGCGCATCGCGAAGGAAGCGATCACGATCTCGACCGTCGGGCTCGTGCCGCAGATCGAGCGCTACGCGCGAGAGAAGCAGCCGTACCGCCTGATCGTCTCGCTGACGAGCGCGGTCGCGGAGCGGCGCCGGGAGCTCCTTCCCGTGGCGGGGCGCTTCTCGATGGACGAGCTCGTCCGCGTGCTCTCGCTCTACGCCGAGTCGACGAAGAAGCGCGTGACCCTGGCGTGGGTGCTGATGGGCGGCGTGAACCACGGCGAGGACGAGATCACGGCGCTGCGCGAGCGGTTCGCCGGCGTGCCGTTTCGCATCAACCTGATCGACGTGAACCGCGACGACGGCCGCTTCGTGCGCGCGACGGACAGCGAGCGCATCGAGATGGTGGAGAAGCTGAGGGCCGCGGGGATCCCGACGATCCGCCGCTACTCGGGCGGGAAGAACAAGAACGCCGCGTGCGGGATGCTCGCCGCGACGCACCACGCCGAGCCCCCGGCATGACGGGTGGCGACGTCGTCATCGTCGGCGCTGGGATCATGGGCTGCTCGATCGCGCGGCGGCTCGCACAGCGAGGCCACTCCGTGCGCGTCCTCGAGCGGAGCATTCCCGGCGCCGAGGCCTCGAGCGTCGCCGCGGGGATCCTCGCGCCGCTCGTGGAGAACGAGGACGACGGGCCGATGCGCGCGTTCGGTGTGCTCAGCCGCGAGCTCCACGCGGCAGAGAGCGAAGCGCTGCGGGAGGAGACGGGCCTCGACGTCGGCTTCGTTCGTTCGGGCGTGATGCACGTCGCCATGACGAACGAGCGCGCGACCGACCTCGAGCGCGCGGGGTCGCGGCTCACGGGGGCGCGCTTCGAGAAGCTCGATGGACGGCTCGCCCGCGAGCGGGAGCCCGCGCTCTCGGAAGGGGTCACGCTCGCGCTCGATCTGCCGGAGGAGGCGCAGGTCGAGCCGAGAGTGCTGCTGCGGGCGCTCGCGCTCTCTGCCGAGCGGGCGGGTGCGCGCTTCTCGAGCGGGGTGTCCGTGCGCGGGCTTCGGATCCGAGGTGAGTGAGTCGTCGGCATCGAGACCGATGACGGGCTCGTGCCCTGCGCTCACGCGATCATCGCCGCCGGCAGCTGGACCTCGCTCGTGCCGGGGCTCTCGAGCGCGCACGCGCGTGCGATTCGTCCGGTGCGCGGCCAGCTCGTGCACGTGGAGCTGCGGGCTCCGATCTGCCGTCGGATCGTCTTCGGCGAGGACGCGTACGTCGTCTCGCGGCGAGACGGCCGCGTCGTGTGTGGAGCGACCTCCGAGGAGGTGGGCTTCTCGAAGGAGGTCACGCTCGCCGGCGTGGTCGAGGTGAGCGCCCGCGCGCTTCGTCTCGTCCCCGGCCTCGCGGCGGCGCGCTTCGTCATGCCCGACGTGAGCTTCCGTCCCGCGTCGAGCGATGGGCTTCCGCTCATCGGCCCGGCCGGTCCGGACGGGCTCTGGCTCGCCACGGGGCACTTCCGGAACGGGATCTTGCTCGCGCCAGCCACGGCGGAGCTCGTCAGCGCGATGGTCTCGGGCGAGCAGAGCTCTCTCTCGATCGACGCGTCGATCTTCGACCCGCGACGCATGGAGCGAGCTTGAGCGCCGAGCCCTCGATCCTGCCGGCCGAGCGCTTCGTGGTCGCGAACGGCCTCCGCCATCACGTGATCGAATGGAGCCGACCCGACGCCGTCGCGACGGGCAAGACGGTCGTCTGCTGTCATGGCTACCTCGACGTCGGGCAGAGCTACCACTTCGTCGCCCAGCACCTCGCGCGCGCTGGCTTCCGCGTCGTCGCGTTCGACTGGCGAGGGCATGGAGAGAGCGCGTGGGTGGGGCCGGGTGCGTACTACCACTTCGTCGACTACCTCTTCGATCTCGCCGACCTCGTGAGGGAAGTGGCGCCGGACGGCTTTCACCTCGTCGGTCACTCCATGGGCGGAACGGCCGCAGGGATGTTCGCCGGGCTCCGGCCGGAGGGGCTCGACCGGCTCGTCTTGATCGAAGGTCTCGGGCCGCCGGAGATGCCGACCGAGCATCTCCCCGATCGGATCCTCGAGTGGATGCACGGCGTGCGGAAGGTGCGCGCGTCGTTGCCGCGCGCGATGCCGGATCTCGACGCGGCGATCCGGCGCATCAAGAGCCAGCACGGAGATCTGCCGCCGGAGCTCGCTCGGTTCATCGCCGAGAAGAGCACGCGGCAGAGCGAAGCGGGGCTTCACTTCGCGTTCGATCCCCTTCACAAGACGCGCTCGCCGATGCCGTTCAGGCTCGACCAGTTCCGCGCGCTGCTCTCGCGTGTGACGGCCAAGACGCTCTTCGTCAGCGGTGAGACAGGCTTCAAGACGCTCGATCATGCGGAGCGAATCTCGGCCATCGAGGGTGTGCGCGAGGTCGAGATCGCGGGGGTCGGCCACATGATCCACTGGCTCGCGCCCGAGGCGCTCGCGCGCGAGCTGATCGAGCACTTTTCGTAGCGAACGCAGGCCAGGCTTGTGGCGCGCCTCACCTCCCTGGCACGCTCTCGACCCATGAAAGTCACACGCCGTAGCGCGCTCAAGAGCGCCGCCATCCTCGGGACCGCTTCGCTCGCCGGCTGCACGACTACCGAGGTGGCTCCGGGCACGGACGCCGGCACCGATGCCGCCGAGCCGATCGACGCGGGCACGCCGCCGGCGGACGTCGGCCCGGTCGACGCGTGGGCGTACGACGGAGGCCCGCTGCCGACGGGCGTGTTCCAGCACGGGATCGCTTCCGGTGATCCGATGCCGGACGCCGTGATGCTCTGGACGCGCGTGAGCGAGCAGACGGCCGCCGTCGACGTGGGCTGGGAGATCGCGAGCGACACCGGCTTCCTCGACATCGTCCTCAGCGGGAGCTTCAACACGGACGAGGCGCGCGACTACACGGTGAAGGTGGACGCGGTCGGGCTCTCCGCGGGGACGACTTACTACTACCGGTTCATGCTCGGCGGCACGACGTCGTCGATCGGCCGGACCAAGACCGCGCCGATGGGCGCGAACAGCCGGCTTCGCTTCGCGTTCTGTTCGTGCTCGAACTACCAGTTCGGCTTCTTCCACGGCTACCGGCGCATCGCAGAGCGCGCAGATCTCGACGCGGTCATCCACCTCGGCGACTACATTTACGAGTTCCAGAACGGCTACTACGGCTCCGCGCGACGCTCCGATCCGCCCACCGAGCTGCTCTCGCTCGACGACTACCGTCGCCGCTATCGACAGTACCGCCAGGATCCGAACCTCCAGGAGGCGCACCGGCAGCATCCGTTCATCACGACGTGGGACGATCACGAGTTCGCGAACGACTCGTACGTCGACGGCGCGCAGAACCACATGCCGGCCACCGAAGGAAGCTGGGACACGCGGAAAGAGGCCGCGAAGCAGGCCTATCGCGAGTGGATGCCCTATCGCGAGCAGCCGGGCGGCGGGATCCGGCGGACGCTCACCTACGGTGACCTCGCGGAGCTCATCGTCCTCGACACGCGCATCGAGACCCGACAGATGCAGGGCAGCGGCGACGACGCGACGCGAGAGCTGCTCGGTCCCGTCCAGGAAGCGTTCTTCTTCGATCGCCTGATGAACTCTCCTGCGCAGTGGAAGATCGTCTGCCAGCAGGTGATGTTCGCGCTCACGCCGGGCGCGGTGAGCCTCGATCAATGGGAGGGCTATCCCGGCGCGCGCACACGCGTGATCGACTTCCTCCGCGACAACGCCATCGAGAACTCGATCATCCTGACGGGCGACATCCACTGCTCGTGGGCGAACGACATCCCCGTGGATCCGGCGACCTACGATGCGGCGACGGGAGCTGGATCCGTCACGGTCGAGATGGTCTGTCCCGCGATCACTTCGCCGGGGATGACGCCGATCGCGGCGACCAACACGCGCAACGCGATCGAGACCGACGCGCAGTACGTGCGATTCTTCGATCCCGACCAGCGCGGCTACGTCGTCCTCGACATCGATGGGACGAGAGCGCAGGGCGCCTGGTACTTCGTGGAGGACATCGCGAACCCCGAGGACGCCGGTGGTGTCGAGCGGTTCGCCGCCGCGCTCTCCGTCGCGAGCGGGCAGACGCACCTCGTCACCGATGCGGCGGCAGCGCCTCCGATCGCGTCTCCGCCGGCGCTCGCGCCCTGACGAGAGCGTGCCCGCGCAGCGGGTCGTGTACGGTACGCGGGCATGAGCGACCTGCTCGTTCCCTCCGCCCTGCGGATCTTCATGGCCATCGCCACCGAGGGCGGGGTCACGGCCGCTTCGCGCGCGCTCGGTCTCAGCCAGCCTGCCGTCACGGCGGCGCTGCAGAAGCTCGAAGCGGAGCTCGAGACGACGCTCGTGGTGCGCACGAGCCGCGGCGTGACGCTGACCGCGACGGGAGAGGCGCTCCTCAAGCACGCGCGCGGCGTCTCGAAGGCCGCCGTGGACGCACAGCGCGAGATCGGCGGGCTCGAGCACGAGCCACGCGGACGCTTCACGATCGGCTGCCACGAGAGCCTCGGGGCGTACCTGCTGCCGCCGCTCCTGGCGCGCTTCTTCACGGACCACCCGCTCATCGAGATCGCGCTGGTCAATGCGAACTCGCGCGAGATCGAGCGCGCCGTCATCGAGCGCTCGATCGACGTCGGCATCGTCGTGAACCCGACCGGACATCCCGAGTCGGTCGTCACGCAGCTCTTCGACGACACCGTGGCGATCGTCGCCCACCAGTCGCTCATCAAGCGCGGTGAAGGCGCGAAGCTCATCGAGAGGCAGGCGCTCGTGCACGCGCCGGCGCTGCGGCAGACGCAGTTTCTGCTCGGCGCGCTGGAGCAAGCGGGCCTCGTGCCGCGGCGCCTCGTGCCGTGCGTCAGCCTCGAGCTCGTGAAGAGCCTCGTGCTCGACGGCGCCGGGCTGGGGATTCTTCCGCTGCGCGTCGCTCGCTATCGCACGCCGAAGAACACGGTGCGCATCGTCTCGGCGGAGCTCCCTTCGTTCGCCGATCGGATCGCCCTGGTGCGGCGTGTCGATCTGCACGTGACCTCGGCGGCGCGCTTGCTCCTCGACGCGTTCGCGACCCGCGGCCGGGAGCTGGCGCGCGAGCAGTAGAGGGCTCAGCGGCGGCGACGACGCGAGACGAGCGCGATCGCGGCGACGAGCGAGGCGAGGATGAACGAGCGGTTCGCGCTCCCAGGGACCACGGAGCAGCCGCCGGCCACCGGACGGCTGGTCCCACCGCTCGCGCCGCCCGCGTCTCGTCGCGCCCCGCCGCCGTCGCGCGGCGCGGTGGCCGCGTCGTCGCTGCCGATGCCCGCATCGCCCATGCTCGCGCAGGCGAGATCGGATCCGTCGCAGTCCTGGTCGACCTCGTCGCCGCAGACCTCGGTCGCCCCAGGGTGGACGGTCGCGCTGGTGTCGTCGCAGTCCGTGCTGGCGGGCGTTCCATCTCCGTCCGCGTCGGGATCGACCGCCGCGAGGGCGTGGACACGGATCGAGATGGTGACCTCGGGGCCGAACCACGCGACGCCCTCCTGGACGAGCCGGAACGTCTCCGTGATGGTCGTGTCCGCGTCGACGTCGGGCGCGTGCACCATGAACGTGAACCGCCCGCGCGCGCCGGCGGCGTAGTCGTGGTCCGCGCCGCTCGCGCGGTGGTCGTTCATCCAGTTCTCGAGGTCGAAGAGCACGCTCGGATGATCCTGGGGGCTCCACGTCCCGATGCGCGTGCCGTCGATGTCCCAGCCGCCGCTGCCGGTATTGTCGTACTCGACCCAGGCGACGGCGCGCTCGCCCTCGTTCATGTCCGTCGGGATGCTCTGCCCGGCGTAGGCCGCGTCGAACGCCGGGCGTGCCGGCTCGCCGCGCACGAGCATCATGTAGTGATCCCAGTTCCAGCCGCTGCCGGGATCGGTGTGCGTCGCGCCGGGCACCTCGACGTGGCCGAAGATGTGCGCGCGGTCGCGCGGGATTCCGTAGCGCGTGGTGAGGTGACGCGTGAGCGCGGCGCTCGAGGCGTACATCGCTTCCGTGTACCAGCGGCCCGGATCGGCGACGAAGCCCTCGTGCTCGATGCCGATCGACTGCTGGTTGTAGGTCCAGTTGCCCGCGTGCCAGGCCGTGTTGGTGTCCGCGACCATCTGCGTGACGTCGCCGTCCGACGAGCGGACGCAGTAGTGCGCCGACACGCTCGCGGACGGATTCTGGAACCAGCTGATCGAGCCGCCGTAGCTTCCCTGCATCGTGTGGATGACGACGTATCGGATGCTGTTGCCGCCACGGCCGGTGGTGTAGTTGGAGCTGCTCGCAGCGACCCAGTGCGCAGGAGCGTAGTCGCCGCTCGCGCCGAGGGTCACGGCGACCTCGGGCATCCAGACCGTTCGCCCTCGAAGGACGAGGTGGGTGCCATCGGCCGTGTCGCCCTCGACGCCCCGACGGAGGATCCCCATCACCGAGTCGGCCTGCGCCTGGCGCGCGAGGTCTCCCGTCATGCCCACGTAGTCCGCTACCACTTCGCGCCAGAGGCCGGGCTCGTTCGCGGGCGGGACCGCGCCGCCGAAGCGATCGCGCGCCAGCTCCGCGAGCACCGCGGACGCGAGCAGGATCGAGCGCGCGGGATCGGTCTCTGCTTCGCTTCGATCGATCCCGACCCGGGCCTCCGCGCGCGAGAGCGGGTCGCCTTCGAGAGAGTCGCGGATTCCGGCGAGGCCGATCGTCGGCGGCCCGTGCGCGCCGCCTTCCTCGATCTCCGGGAGCTGCCAGCGGGTCTCGCTGTACGCGATCGCCAGCACGAGGTCGGCCGGCACCCCGAGCGCGCGCTCACCCTCGTCCGCCGCCGCCCGCACGGAGCGCAGCGCATCGAGCGAGACGGGCGTCGGCGACGCCCCGCTGCAGGACGTGAGCGCGAGGACGAAGAAGAGGGTGATGGCCGTACGCATCTCTCGCGTATCGCAACGCACATGCCCCCTCCGTGCGGATCATCTGCGGGTTGGGGACCGCGTCGATCGCGTCGGGGTGGCGCGATCGGGTCGTGGCGGTCTTCTGCCTAGATTGGCGACCGACCAGCTTCAGGACAGTGCGGCTCGGCCATTCTCGGAGTAATTCCGGGCCCGAGTGGACCCTCTGATCGATCCGCGGTGCCTCGTCGACGCCGAAGCCGTGATGGTCGACGGCGCCGACGGCGTATGTCGCGCTCCGCGTCTCGGCGCGGGGCGTGGCGTCGGGATGGAAGGGCTCGTCGGGCTCGCGGTCGCCGTCCTCGCTCTCTCGTGGTTCGTCCGCACGCGCGTCTCGCTCCGCGCGCGTCGTGTTGCGCTCGTGCTCACGCTCGCGCTCGCCGCGCTGCCAGGTGCGTACGCCGTCCTCTTCGTTCGCGCCGATCGGCCGTCCGCCGCCGACCGAGCCGCGCGCCAGGTCGTTCGGCTCCACGACGGCGTGCGGGCGTTCGCCGTGGAGCGCGGCTGCGCCTGGCTGCGCACGGAGAGCTGCACCGCGTGCGTCGCCACGGCGGAGCTAGCGCTCGTCGGGCTCACCTGCGAGGGCGAGACGACGCAGGCGCCGATCGATCTCTTCACCGACGCGCTCGCGGTGGGCTGCGCCGAGGTCGATGGCGCGCTTCGCTGCGGGACGGTCGACGACGACGCTCGGATCGAGGGCGGCGTGCCGATGGTCGACGATCCGTTCGCACGCGAGCCGGAGCCGCGATGAGCGTGCTCGTGACGCTCGCTGGCTTCGTCCTCGCCCTCGTGCTCGCGTCGGCGCTCGGAGGGCTCGTTCTCTTGCGCGCTCGCCTCGGCCCGGGTCCCCTCGCGCACCTCGTACGGGCGCTGCTCGGGCTCGCGCTGCTCGCTTCGTTTCACGCGCACGCGGCCGTCGGGTTGACCCTCGCCACGCTCATCGCCGCCGCGACGTGGCGTGGGCATGGCCTCGAGGACGCGCTGGTCGCCGACGAGCGCAAGTCGAACGTCGTGGCGTTGGGTGCGATCGCGGTCGCGCTGGTCGCCATCGTCTCGAGGCCGCCCGTACCGCTCTTCGCTTCCGAGAGCGCACACGTGGCGCTCGCGCGCGCGCTCTCGCTGCGAGAGGTCCTCCCCACGGCGGACCGCTCGCTCTTGCTTCCGCTGATGACCTCCGCGCTCTCGCTCGGCAGCGACGCGACGGACGCGCTCGCGATGTCAGGCAGCCTCGTAGGGGGGCTGTGCTTCGCGCTCTTCGCGCTCCTCCTCGCACGGAGCTCGCGCACCGGCTGGGACGAAGCGCTCCCGCTCGTCGTCCTCGCTTCCGCTCCCTTCGCGTGGGTGCTCCTGCGGAGCGTCTCGGTCGAGCTACCCGTGGGCCTCGCGGCGGGGTCGATGGTGCTCGGCGCCGAGCGCGCGGGGAAGGGCGACCGGCTCGGCGCTCCCGCTGCGATCACGGCGGCGTTGCTGCTCGCCATGGCGGACGAGGGCATCGTCCTCGCCGTCGCGGTGGCGCTGTCCCTGGCGCTCGTGCCTGGTGCCCGGGATGCCCATCGCGCCGCGCTGCTCGCGGTGATCTGCCTCGGGCTCGCGAGCGTCGCCGAGCGATGGGGCGCGCCCCGGTTGGAGCTCTTCGACCCGGCTCCGAGCACGGCGAGAGAGCTCGTGAGCGAGGCGCTGCGTCACGTGGCCGACATCGCGACGTGGGGCCTCGTGCCCGCCGTCGGTCTCGCTGCGCTCGTCGCATCGTTCCGTCGCGCGGCGCCCGAGGAGCCACGCCGTCTCGCCGTCACGCTCCTCCTCACGCTGGCGATGTTCCTCGCCGCGCTCGTCCTCGCTCCGATCGAGCTGCGCGAGCGAGCGCTCGACGGCGGGCTCCTGGACAGGCTCGCGCTCGAGCTTCTGCCGCTGCTCGCGCTGCTCATCGCTGAAGGAGTGCGCGCGACGCTGCCTTCTCCGCCAGCCGAGTGATCGCGCGCGCGTCTCGCCGTCAGCGATCGATCGCGCTGGGAGCCCCTTCGGGCAGGACTTCGAAGACCGAACAGGAATCCTCTTCGGGACAGCGGAAGAGCTCGCGAAAGCGATCGGGGCGCGTCCGAGCGAGATCTGCCGTGTGCGCGAACGGCGCCTCGCCTATCGCGAGCGCGCGAACGTGCTCCCGCTCGACCCACGCGAGCAGACCGCTGGCCGTCTCGGGTGCCTCTGCGACGTAGAGCACGCGCGCGCGGCCGTCGAGCGGGTAGAGGCGGCCAGGCAGCCCGAAGCTCCCGTCGTACGCAAACGACTCGCCGCGCCCGACGAGCGCGCGCGCGTCGCGGAACTCCGCTTCATCGAAGGTCACGCCGAAGCGGCCCTCTCGCTCGTGCGCGTCCATCGCGATGAACGAGAAGATGGAGGGCCCGTCGGTCGTGTAGCCTGGGACCGCGAGGAGGAGCCCGAGCGCGCCGAGGATCGACGCGGCGGAGTCTCCGAGGAGGCGCATGCGCGGAGAGAGCGCCTCGCTCGAGGCCAGCGCGAGGACGAGGAGCGCGGCGGGGATGGCGATCGTGTA
>JBBSAT010000101.1:0-23409 GCA_038252025.1 Polyangiales bacterium
CGGCCCCGGCGCTCGTGCTGCCGATCGACGCAGGCGCGTGGGACGACGACGCGTACGTCGTCGAGGAGAAGGTCGAGGTCCCCGCCGCGTCGCTGGCGACATCGCTCGAGTCGCTCGATGCCTTCGAGCGCGCGAACGCGGCGAGGAACGTCGCCGAGGCGATCGCCGCGCTCCACGCCGCAGGCTTCGTGCATGGGGGGCTCTCGCTCGAGAGCGTCATGCTCGACGGATATCGCCAGCCCAAGATCTACACCGCGATGATCGCGATCCGCGCGTCGACCGAGAGCGAGCGCGCCGAAGATCACAAGCTGCGGACGCTGCTCGACGAGATCGCGCCCGGCGCGGTGACCGCTCGCGAGGACGCGACCGCGGCGGAGCTCGCGCGCTCCATCGCGCACCTCGACCCCGGCGCGCCCGTCCCCTTCGTGCGGGTGCCGGACGCGCCCGGCGGCTGGAAGGGGCTCACGCTCCTCGCGATCTTCCTCACGCTGGTGGCGTTCGTCGCGGCGGGCTGGCTCTTCGGGCAGCGTTGATCAACCGAGCGGGCTCACAGCCGAACGGCGCCCTCGCTCACTGCGCTCGCGATCTCGTCCTCGCTGAGTCCGTAGGACAGCAGCACGTCGCGCGCGTCGACCCCGACCCCAGGTGGCGCGCGGCGGTACGAGACAGGCGTCTCCGACAGCCGGATGGGGTTGCCGATGAGCGGCACCGAGCCCCCTGCGAACGCTGAGCTCTCGACCTCCACGCGCATGCCGCGCGCGACGGCCTGCGGATCCGCGAAGGCCTCGCTGACGGTGCTGACGGGCGCGCACGGGACGTCGGCCCGCTCGCAGAGCTCGATCCAAGCCGCCGTCGTGCGCTCGCCCAGGATCTCGGCGACAAGCGCCTCGATCGCCTCACGATTGCGCACGCGCGCGTCGTTCGTGGCGAAGCGCGGATCACGGCAGGAGCGCTCGCGGAGCCGCTCGCGGACAGGAGCGCTGGAGAGCGCGGACCCGATCGGCGGATCGCCTCCCAGCGGAGCGTCGACGGCCGCGCAGAACCTGCGGAACTGCGCGTCGTTCCCGATGGCGAGCACCACGAACCCGTCGCTCGTGCGGAACACGCGGTACGGCACGATGGTGGGGTGCGCGTTGCCGCGCCGCTTCGGTGTCTCTCCCGTCACGAGATGGCTGACGCCCTCGTTCGCCAGCCACGCGAGCTGCGTGTCGAAGAGCGCGAGGTCGATGTGCTGACCGACTCCGACGCGATCGCGATGCCGGAGCGCGGCGAGGATCGCGACGCTCGCGTACATGCCGCACATGAGATCGGCGATGCCGACGCCCACCTTCACGGGCTCTCCTTCCGGCTCGCCCGTGAGGCTCATGATCCCGCCCATCGCCTGCGCGACGAAGTCGTAGCCCAGCTGCTGAGCGCGCGGCCCCGTCTGCCCGAAGCCGGTGATCGAGCAGTAGACCAGTCGAGGGCATGCGTCCTTCAGCGACGCGTAGTCGAGCCCGCGGCGTGCGAGGTCGCCGACCTTGTAGTTCTCGACCAGCACGTCGCTCGCCGCCGCGAGCCGCCGGACGAGCGCGCTGCCCGCGTCGCATGCGAGATCGACCGCGATCGATCGCTTGTTGCGGTTCGCGCTCAGGAAGTACGCGCTCGCCGCGTCCGAGCCGTCCCCGGCGCGCGCGTAGGGAGGGCCCCAGCCGCGCGTGTCGTCGCCCGCGCCGGGGCGCTCCACCTTGACGACGTCCGCGCCCAGATCCCCGAGCAGCTGGGTCGCGCTCGGCCCGGCGAGGATGCGGGAGAGATCGAGGACGCGGATGCCTTCGAGCGCCGTGTTCGCCACGCGCGGGAGCATAGCCCCTGACCGCGAGTCTGGACGGGAGTACCCTCGCGCCTCCCGAGCGCACATGAAGGCCCGCACCGCGATCCTCCTCGCCAGCTGCGCTCTCGCGGGCGCGCTCCCCAGTTCCGCGTTCGCAGAGCCGCTCCTCGCGGGTCTCGGCGGGCCGGCGGACTTCGGCACCGGCAACCTGCCCGGCAACGACGACGGCTCGACGTCGGAGATCGACATCACCGGCGCGTTCCCGTCGGGGCTGCGCTTCTTCGGGATGATGTTCTCGTCGCTCTTCGTGAACAACAACGGGAACATCTCGTTCGGCGGGCCGATCGGGACCTACACGCCGGAGGCGTTCCCCGTCGCGAGCTTGCGGATGATCGCGCCGTGGTGGGGAGACGTGGACACCCGTGGCGGCGGCGTTCCTGTGCGCAACGGGGTGTACTGGTCGATCACGCCGGGCCGCTTCGTCGCGACCTGGCACGACGTCGGCTACTACGGCACGCACGACGATCTGCAGAACGACTTCCAGCTCATCCTCACCGCAGCGGGCCCCGGCGTCGGCGACTTCGACGTCGAGCTTCGCTACAACCGCTGCCAGTGGACCACCGGCGACGCGAGCGGCGGCTCCGGCGGGTTCGGTGGCACGCCCGCGCAGGCGGGGTTCGACGCCGGGAACCTGCGCGACTTCCTCGCGCTGCCCGGCTCGCTCACGATGGACATCCTGCGCCTCTGCGAGACGTCGAACGTCGGGATCGCCGGCGTCTGGCGCTTCGCGATCCGTGACGGTGAGATCGACTGCCCGGGCTTCGGAACGCCGTGCGCCACCGGGCAGCCTGGCGCGTGCGGCGTCGGCACGACGCGCTGCCGTAGCGCCACGGAGAGCCTCTGCATGCCGAACGCGGAGCCGACGAACGAGATCTGCAACGGCCAGGACGACGACTGCGACGGCTCGACGGACGAAGGGCGCCCGAGCGCGAGCTGCGGCATCGGCATCTGCGAGATCACGATGCCGACCTGCGTCGCCGGGGTGCCTCAGTCGTGCACGCCGGGACCCTCTCGACCCGAGACGTGCGATGGCCTGGACGACGACTGCAACGGCGAGATCGATGACCTCCCGGAGCAGACGTGCGGCATCGGAGCGTGCGAAGCAACGGCGCCCGCGTGCATCGATGGAGCGCCCGCCGTCTGCGTGCCGGGGGCTCCGTCGGCCGAGCAGTGCAACGGTGAGGACGACGACTGCAACGGCGAGATCGACGACGCGCTCGACGCCTGCATGTGGATCCCGGACGCAGGCATGTGCCGGCATCCGCCGTGCGATCCGTTCCGCATCAACGGCCGCGCGGGCCCCGGATGCAGCTGCCGGGTCGGCGCGGGCGGCGCGCCCAGCGGCGGAGTGGCCTTCGTGGTCGCGCTGCTCGGGCTCGCTCTCGTTCGCCGACGAGCGCTCGGCTGAGACGGGACGGGAACCGCGGGCGGTGGCGCGTGTCCGTGGGGGCGTGCATCGATCCTTTCTCGCCGTTCTGCTCTCCATCGTCCTTCTCGGGTGCGGCGGTGCGATGCCTACGGCCGCGCCCTCGTGCGACGGGCTCTCGGTCACCGTTGGGGCCCCCATCGCGCGCGAGTGGAGCGGCGCGCTCCTGTCGGCCGGCAGCGGAACGGCGATCGTCCACTGGTGCGGCCCGGGCGTCGTCGCGGTCGAGCACATCGAGATCGGCGAGATCGGCGAGCGGGTCGCGTACGAGCTCGATCCGTCGGTCTGTCGGCTCGGGCCCGGGGAGAGCCTGCGGGCGAGGGTTGCCGGGGCGCGAGACCCCGGGACGGCTTCGATCCTCGTGCGCGGCACGACGGAGGATGGCCGCATCGTCGAAGCGCGCGGCGAGGTGATCAGCGTGGATGATCCCGACCGGCTGGCCGCGATGGCGGCATGCGAAGCCTGCGCGGGTATCTGGGCGCCCGTCGGCATGTCGCAGACGGAGGCCTGCGACTGTCCCACGAGCGACGGCGGCCAGCGGTGCCTCCGCCAGGCCGACTGTCAGGCGGCGTGCATCCTCGACGGCGACGAGCTCGCGCCAGCCGGCTCGGGCCCGAGCTGCGCGGCGGGTGAAGAGCTCCGCCGCAGGGTCGGGCACTGTCACGATCGACAGCTCCTCTTCGGGTGCCACTCGCGCATCGCAGACATCACGCTCGAGTGCGTCCGGCCGGGCGCCCTGAGGCAGCGCACCACGGTCTGCGTGGACTGACGGGGGAGGCCGGGCGAGGTTTTCGCGTAGGCTCCGCATCTGCGCCCGACCTGGGTGCTCAGGAGGCTCCCGATGAGATCTGCGCGCCTGCTCGCGGTTGTGGCTCTCTTCGCGGCCGTCTCCCTCAGCGCCTGCGTGCGTCGCGCCCGGGTCGTCTACGTGGACACGGAGGTCCAGCAGCCCGTGCAGCAGACCCAGCCGGTGCAGACGGTGGAGGTGACGCCGCCTCAGCAGCCCGCGCCGACGGCGAGCTTCCGGATCGAGCTCCAGGCGGGCGTCACGTCGATGGGCATCCAGTGCGTTCCGGGCGCCCCCGAGTCGTGCAACGGCCTCGACGACAACTGCGACGGCCGGATCGACGAGGGCTGCGGATACCAGAGCGGCGCCATCCAGATCACGCTCGCCTGGCAGACCGGCGCCGACATCGACCTCTACGTCACGGATCCGTCGGGCTTCGTCATCAACTATCGCGACCGTGAGTCGCCCACCGGCGGCGTCCTCGACCACGACGCTCGCGGTGACTGCGTCTCGGGCGGCGACACGATCGAGAACGTCTACTGGTCGACGCCGCAGCCGCCGCGCGGCCAGTACATGATCGAGCTCCACTACTGGGGCGACTGCGGCGTGGCAGGCCTCACGCCCGCGCAGGTCTCGATCGCGGTCGGCGGCCAGGTCGTCGGCGTCTACAACGTGACGCTCTCGCCCGGCGAGCGCGTTCCGGTCGCGATCCTGCCCATCTGAGCGCGTCGGCTCTGCTGGTCCCCGAGCGACATCGCGGGCGGGGAGCTCGTGCGCGACGAGCGCCGACTGCACCGACCCGTCGCGCCCGCGCTGCGACATGAGCCCAGAGGGACAGATGCTCTGCACGAGCGAGGGCTGCAGGTGAGGGCGCTCGAACGCGTGTAGCATCATCGATGTGAAGCGACTCGTTCCCTTCCTTCTCGTCGCCGCGTGCGCCGGCGCTCCCGTCCACACCGAGCCCGTCGCGCACGCGGCGCGGACCGTGCCGGCGACTGCCCCTCAGGCCGGCGACGCCCGCCTCGCGGCCATCCTGGAGCGCGCGCGCGTCGAGCTCGCGCTCCCCGGTGCTGGCGGCCTCGTCCTCGATCACAACACCTCGACGAGCGCCGCCGTCGGCTTCCGATCGCTCGCCACCAGGGAGCCCCTCAGCACGACCGATCGATTCCACCTGGGATCGGACGGCAAGGCGATGACTGCCACGCTGGCCGCGGCGCTCATCCACGACGGCGTCCTTCCCCCTTGGGACACGCCGCTCTCCGCGGTGTTTCCGAACGAAGCGATCCACCCTGCGCTCGCGGACGTGACGCTCGCGGAGCTCGCCTCGCACCGCGCGGGTCTCCCTCGCGATCCCGAGGTCGACGACGCGGAGCGCGCTGCGATCGTCGCGGTCACCGATGCCGTGCTCCAGCGTGAGCTGATCCTCCATCGCGAGCTCCCTCGCGCACCGACGTCTCCGCGCGGCGGCTTCGTCTACTCGAACCTCGGGTTCATGATCCTCGGCGTCGCGATCGAGCGCGCGGCGGGCGCTCCGTTCGAAGAGGTCATGCGGACGCGTATGTTCGCGCCGCTCGGGATGAGCTCGTGCGGCTTCAACGTCCCGGCCGGCGGGGCGCCGTGGGGACACGCCGCCGACGGCAGCGTCGCCGACGTCTCGACCGCGATCCCGCCCGCGTACGGCCCGGTCGGCGGCGTTCATTGCTCGCTCGACGACTGGGCGCGCTTTCTCGCCGATCACCTCTCGGGCGAGCGCGGCGGCTCCACGTTCCTCGACGCCGAGAGCTATCGCGTGCTGCACACGCCGCCCGAGGGGGGCGGCTACGCGTTCGGCTGGAACATCGCCCAGTCCACGCGAGGCCGGCAGCTCACCCACGCGGGTAGCAACGGCTTCTGGATGGCCGTGGTGCTCGTCGAGCTCGACCTCGATCGCGCTTCAGCGGTCGCGACCAACATCGGCGACGCCGATCTCGACCGCATGGAGTCGTTCGTCCACGAGCTCGACGCTGCGATTCCGACCAGCCAGTAGCCGCGCTGGTGATCGGCTCGCTGCGCCGCCCGCTTCCGTCTGTGCTCGCGGCGAGCACTCCCGTGCGCGGTCGGCTTCGCGAGCACTCCTGGCTAGAGCGGCCCATCGACCAGGCCGTGCACGAACTGCTTCACCACGGGGATCTCGCTCGCGAGGGCCTCGTCGCGCGTGCCCTCGAAGACGATGCTGCCGCCGTAGAGCATCGCGACGCGATCGCAGATCGTGAACAGCCCCGTGACGTCGCTCGAGATCACGATGCAGGTCGTTCCGAGCTTCTTCTGCTCCTCGCGGATCAGATCGTAGATGCGCTGGCTCGTCACGGGGTCGAGGCCCGCCGTGGGCTCGTCGTAGAGGATCACCTTCGGCCGGCTGATCGTCGCGCGCGCCACTCCGACGCGCTTCTTCTGCCCGCCGCTCAGCCCGCCCGGCATGCGCGACTCGAAGCCAGGCAACGACATCCGCTTCAGCCGCTCTGCGACGCGCTCCGTGATCTCCTCCTCCTTCAGGTCGAAGAGCCGGCGAAGCGGGAACGCGATGTTCTCGCCCACCGTCATGAAGTCGAAGAGCGCGTAGTTCTGGAAGAGCATCCCCACGTCGCGACGCACGGCGAGGAGCGCTCGCTCGTCGAGCCCGGTCAGGTCGGTGCCGAGCAGCGTCACCCGCCCGCGAGATGGCGTCAGCAGCCCGGCGATGGTCTTGAGCAGCACGCTCTTGCCGCTCGCCCCCGGCCCGATGAGCGCATAGATGCAGCCCTCCGGCACCGAGAGCGTCACCGAGTCGAGGACGCGCTTGTCGCCGAAGGAGAGCGAGACGTCTTCGACGCGGATCACCGGGCTCGTCCCTCGGCGCTCAGCGCACGACCGCGTCGAAGCAGAGATCGCGGCGGCTGGTCTCCTGCGCCTCGACCTCGAAGACCACGTCGTGCGTGCCCGGCTCGATGCGCGCACGGCGCTCCACCCAGGCGCGTCCGTTCGGGACGGCGAGCGTCGCCACCTCGTCTCCGTCCACGAGCGCACGGACCATGACCGGCGCGCCGTTCCCGTGGGAGTGCGTCTCGTCGGCGATGCCGGCGCCGAGGGTGAGCGTCCCGCCGACCGAGACGTGGCTCCACGCGAGACGGACGACGCCGGCGCGCACCGGATGCGCCGTGAGGCAGGAGTGGTAGCGACCGTCGACCACCGACGCCGTCCTCTGCACCACCAGCTCGCGCGACCGCGCGCACGTGCGCCCCTCGCCGTCCGGCGCAGGGAGCTCGCACGTCTCGACGTCCGCGCCGCGCACCACGAGCAGCTCCATCGAGGTCAGCTCGTACGCGAAGTGATGTCCGCTCAGCCCGCGCAGGAGAACGAGGGCGACTGCGACGAGCGGCAGCCCGCACGCGTACGCCGGCCAGAAGCGCGACACGTGCGCGCGGACGGCGGGCGGTAGCCGATCGACGCCGCGTCCCCAGAGCGTCTCGATGCGCGCCACCACGCCGAGGACGCGCGGTCGGCGCGAGGTGATGCCGAACGCGATGCCGAGCCCGAGCAACGTCAGGACGAGCCCGAGCACGTCGAGCGGCCCGGTGTTCCGGTAGCGCAGCTCGACCCGCTCGGTCCCCTCGGGGATCGCGAGCCGCATGAGCCGGAGGTGCGGGCTGTCCACGACGCGCTCCTCGGCGATCGGGATCTCGACGTCGTCCGCGTACGCGCGCCAGGCGGGCGCGAGCGAGCGCCGCACGATCACGCTGCGCGCGCCGTTCGGCGAGAAGCTCACCCGCGTGTCCTCGAGAACCACGTCCGCGGGATGGACGAGCCCTTCGCTGTCCGAGACGCCCTCGTCCGACCAGGCCTCGAGCTCGCAGATCTGCGCGGCGCCGAAGCTCACGACGTTCCGGCACTGCGCGGCGAGGCGAGGGGGGAGGGCGCCGAAGTGGACGACGTAGCGCACGTTGATCGCGCGCATCGCGTCCGGGTCGCTCGAGTCGGGCGTGTTCCGGAACGCCTCGCCGACGAGCACACCGGGCGTGTGGCCGGGCACGCTGGTGTACGCGGGCGAGGCCTGCCCGAGGTGCGTGCCCTCGTGGAGGTAGGCGACGCGATAGAAGCGATCCTCGCTCGGCTGCTCGCGCACCCACTGCCAGGCCGCGTTGAAGTCGGTCCAGTCGCTCGAGGTCGCCGTCGTCACCGCGTCTCGCTGCCAGAGGATCGGGCCGAGCGCAGTGAGCATCTCGGGCGCGAACGGCGCGAGCATGATCAGCGTGAGCGTGATCGCGAAGATCCCGCCCGGCTGCCTCCACATCGCGCGAAGGTTCGGCGCGATGCGCCCCGCCACCTCGTGCACCACGACGCCCGCGAGCGCGAAGTACACCGGCTTGGCGATCATCATCATGCGCGGATAGACGATCCGCCCGAAGGCGGGGAGCCAGCGCGCGAAGTCGAGCTGTGTGAACCAGCCGCTGGTCCCGACGAGCGTCGCGAGGATCGCGAAGAGCGCGAGGAAGCGCCTTGGGCCCCGCGCGAAGAGGCTCGTCCCGATCGCCAGCGAGACCAGCACGCCGGTCCAGATGCCGCCGCTGTACACGCCCTCGGCCCGGATCATCCGCGCGCCGACGTCCATCGACGTCGTGTAGAGCTGTCCGTGATCGTCGAGCGAGGCCGAGAGCCCGAGCATCGGGAGCATCCACCAGGACGCGATCATCCCGCCCACCGCGAGCGCAGGGACGACGCGCGCGAGCGTCTGCCGCACCTCGCCGCGCTCGGTCGCGCGTACGATCACCAGCAGCGGAAGCAGCATCGCCACGGCCACGAGGCACATCTGGTGCGAGAAGAGCGCGATCCCGAGGAGCAGCATCGCGCGCATGCGCGCCATCCGGTCGCCGCTCTCCACGAACACCAGCAGATCCGCGATGCCGAAGAACAGCACGCACATCGCGAGCGACATCGGCCAGACGCCGTACGCCACGTCGTAGAACCACCCGCCCTCGCTGTGCGTGCCCTGATCGGCGAGCGCGAGCAGCCCCGCCGCCACCGCGCCCAGCCTTCCTGCTCCTGCGACGCGCGAGAGCCGGAAGACCGAGAGCCCGACCAGCGCGCGAAAGCCCGCGAACGCGAGCGCGTACGTCTGATGCCAGGCGAGGAAGGGCGTGAAGATCCGGAAGAGCAGCACCCAGAGCACGGCCGTCGGCGTGTAGACGGTGTTCAGCGGGACGCCGGTCTCGACGAGATCCGTCCAGCCGCGGAGCGAGGGCCAGCCCCCTCCGAAGAGGAAGTGCTCGGCCGTGAGGATCACCTTGCCGAGGTGCGAGCCGTGGTCCCAGCCGATAGGCGGCGAGAGGTCGGCCGAGAGCCCGGGCCAGAGCTGGGCCACCGCGACGAGGATGAGGATGAGGACCGCGACGGTGGTCGCGATCGCCCCGCTCCGCTTCATCGACGGCGCTCGAAGCGCAGCTTCCAGACCACGGCGACCGCCTCCGCGAAGATGCGCCGCGACATCTTGCTCGAGCCGTGCGTGCGGTCGACGAAGTGGATCGGCACCTCGACCACCTTGTAGTCCTGCTGGAGCGCTCGATACGTCAGCTCGATCTGGAACGAGTAGCCGTTGCTCTTCACCGTCGAGAGATCGATCGCTCGCAGGACCTCGGCGCGGAACGCCTTGAAGCCGCTCGTTAGATCCTGGACGTCGACGCCGAGGATCGTGCGGCTGTAGAAGCTGCCGCCCTTCGACATGAAGTGACGGCCCGCGCCCCAGCCCGTCACGCCGCCGCCGGGGACGTTGCGCGAGCCGATCACGACGTCGGCGCCGCGCTGGAACGCCTTCATGAACGAGGGCAGGTAGGTCGGGTCGTGCGAGAGATCCGCGTCCATCTCGAAGAGGAGCTCGTAGCCCTCGTCGAGCCCCTTCTGGAAGGCCTGCGTGTACGCCGTGCCGAGGCCCATCTTGCCGGGGCGGTGCATCACGCGGACGCGCGGATCGGCCGCTGCCAGGCGATCGGCGATGTCGCCCGTGCCGTCCGGCGAGGCGTCGTCGACGATCAGCACGTGGGCCTCGGGGAGCCACAAGAGGACGCCCTCCACGAACCGCTCGATGTTCGCTTGCTCGTTGTACGTCGGCGTGACGATGAGGATCCGGGGGCTCATGGCGGCGCGACGATAGCACGCGATCTCGGGCCGTCCGCTCCTCGGAAGAGCCCGGAAAGAGAGGAGATCCCGCGCTCGGCCGTTCTTGGCTTCGCGGGAGAATGAGGCTACACCAGCGCCCCTGTGGCGACCGTGACTCCGGCCGAAGGCACCCGAGAGAGCGCTGTTCCGGGTGGCGGCTGCGCCGTCTGCCACGGCACCGCCACGCGCAAGGTCCACCCGGCCGAGCTGCCCTGGCTGGTCGAGTGCGTGACGTGCGGCCTGCGCCGCGCCGATCCGATGCCGACCGACGAGGAGCTCGCCGCGATCTACGACGAGCACTACTACGAGCAGTTCGGCTTCGTGGAGTCCGAGAGCTCCGCCGACGAGGGGCTCGCGCGGACCAAGCGCGCGACCTACGCGTCGCTGCTCTCCGTCGCCAAGCCGCACTTCACCGGCGGCAAGCGCCTGCTCGACGTCGGGTGCGGCCTCGGCTTCTCGCTCGTCGCGGCGCGCGACGCGGGCTTCGACGCCGTCGGCCTCGATCAGCTCGGCCCCGAAGATCCGAACGCGCGCCCCGGCCGCCGCATCCTCCGCGGCGCCATCGAGACCTTCCGGAGCGAGACGTCCTTCGACGTCGTCTCGCTCGTCGACGTGATCGAGCACGTGCGCGATCCCGTCGAGACGCTGCGCATCGTGAAGCGCCTGCTGGTCCCGCGCGGCCTCGCCATCCTCGCCACCAACGACTGCTCGAGCCGCGCCGCGGTGATGCTCGGCGCCCGCTGGGTGCACTACCACCGCGCGCACCTCTTCTTCTTCACGCCCGAGACGCTCACGCGCGCGGCCGAAGCGGCGGGCTTCGAGGTCATCGCCGTCGAGACGGCCAAGCGCGTCTACAACCTCGAGTACATCGCGTCGATCCTGGCGCGCGGCACCAACTTCGAGCTCGCCGCGCGCGTCTCTCGCGGCCTCCTCGGCGTCGCGCCCCGCGCCGTGCTGCGCGCGCCCTGGCCTGCGCTGCGAGAAGGGTTCGTCCTCGTCGCCCGCGCGCCTCGCGGATGACGCGGGCCGAGAGATGACCCGGGTCGCGCGCCGAAACCTGCTCGCCCTCTCGGCGATGAGCCTGTTCGTGAGCCTCGCGTTCTGGGCGCCGGCCTTCGAGCACCCGACGGCGAGCGGCTGGGGCGACTGGCAGTGGTTCCACCACATGTGGGAAGCCGGCCGGATCGCCATCGTGCGCTGGCACGAGGCGCCGCTCTTCGATCCCTATCACTGCGGCGGCGTCCCGCTCTGGGGCAACCCGCAGGCGCAGGTGTTCTCGCCGACGTTCCTGCTCACCGCCGTGCCCTTCGGCACGACGATCGGCCACAAGGTCTTCATCGTCTTCCACTGCCTCGTCGGCCTCGCGGGCATGTACGCGTTCGTGCGCCACGAGCTGAAGTGCGGCGAGCTCGCGAGCACGTACGCGGCGATCCTCTTCACGACGAGCGGCTACTTCGCCTGGCACGGCGCCGGCGGCCACGCGACGTTCCTCGCGTTCTACTACGCGCCGCTCCTTCTCCTCTGCTGGCGCCGCTCGGCGAGAGACCTCCGATACTCGGCCGCCGTCGCCGCGCTCATGGTCCTCACCGTCCTCGAGGGCGGGCACTATCCGTTTCCATACTTCGTCCTCTGGCTCACCTTCGATCTGGTGCTCCGCCTCGGCGATCCGGGCCGGCCGAAGATGCTGCTCGGCGCCGTCGTCGCCGGTGCGCTCACCGGGCTGATGGGCTGCTGGCGCTTCATCCCGATCCTCATCGCGATCAGCGCGCACCCGCACCCGGTGATCGACACCGACTCGCTGACCCTCGACGAGATCCTGCGCTTGCTGACCGGCCGCGATCAGACGATGCCGCTCGTCGGTCACCAGTGGATGTGGCCCGAGTACGGCGCCTACGTCGGCTGGGGCGCGCTCCTTCTCGGCGCGATCGGAATCGGCGTCGGCCTCCGCGACGCGATGAGCGTCCGCCCGCGAAGACGGCGCAGCGAGCTCGTCATCATGCTCGCCGGCCTCGCGCTCTTCACGCTGCTCACCGAGGGCAACGCGAGCCCGCACCACCCGTGGCCGCTCCTCCAGCAGCTGCCTTTCTATCGATCGATCCACGTGCCGTCGCGCTGGCGGCTCTACATCGTCTTCTATCTCTCTCTGTTCTGCGCGCTCGCGATCGACGCGCTCGAGCGGCGCACGCTGAAGGTCGATCTCCGGCGACCCTGGCATCGCTTCCTCGCGAGCCTGCCGATCCTCATCGTCCTCGGGATGATCGGCGACGTCTGGTCGGTCACCTGGCCCATCGTCGATCGCTGGGACGGGCCCGTGATCGCCGAGCGCGAGCCGGCCGAGCACTTCCACCTCGTCACGGGGCGCGCCTATCTGCAGGACTACGCGAACTACCCGTCCGAGAACGTCGGCACCCGCGAGTGCTACGACCCCGTCCCGTGGGACATCTCGCCGATGCTCTGGCTCGGTGACGAGCTCCCTGCGCGCCTCGCGCCCGACGCGGCCGGCCACGTGATCGACGCGGGGCGCACGAGCCTCACCATGTGGGCCGAGGTCGATCTCGACGAGCCGGGCCGCGTGATCTTCGACCAGAACTACTTCCCCGACTTCGTCTCGGACGACGGCGAGGTCGTCGACGACCATGGCCGGCTGGCGATCGACGTCGCCACGCCTGGCGCGCACCGTGTGCTCGCCCGCTATCGCCCGCACGATCTTCCCTACGTCGTGAGCGTCTCCGTCGTCGGCGCGCTCCTCGCGCTCTACCTCGCGACCCGCGGGCGCTTCCGGAGGAGGCGCGCGTGAGCGAGCCGCTCGCCGGGATCCTCGCCCGCCTCGAAGGGCCCACGCGGGTCCTTCTCCACCGCGAGATCGTCGCCGACCACGTCACGCCCGTCTCCGCGTACGCCACGCTCGTCGGCCGCGGCCACGGCTACCTCCTCGAGAGCGCCGTCGGCGGCGCGCGCTGGGCTCGCTACAGCTTCGTCGGCCTCGACCCCGACCTCGTCGTCCGCGCGCGCGGCTCCCGCGTCGAGGTCGTCACGGCCGCCGGCACCGAGGCGCGAGAGACGCCGCGCCCCTTCGATCTGCTCCGCGAGCTCATGAAGGAGACGCCGACGCTCGCTGATCCCTCGCTGCCGCGCTTCTCCGGCGGCGCGGTCGGCTACGTCGCCTACGACGCGATCCGCCACTTCGAGCCGAAGACGCTCGCGACACGCGAGAGGGGCGGGGAGGGCGAGTGGGACTTCTGCTTCGCCATCGGCGGGCCGGTCGTCGCGTTCGACGACTTCCGGAAGACGGCGATCGTGATCGTCCCCGCGATCCTCGACCCGGCGAAGGAGCCCGAGGCGGTGCACGCGCGCGCGCTCGAACGGATCGAGGCCATCGTCCGCTCCTTGCGCGCGCCCGCCGCGCTCGCGGAGATCGCGCCGCCTGGCAAGCCCGACCACGCTGCGCCGCTTCCGCCCTCGTCGTTCGATCGACCCTCGTTCGAGGCCGCCGTCCGCACCGCGCAGGAGCACATCCGCGCCGGCGACGCGTTCCAGATCGTGCTCTCCCAGCGCTTCCGCGTGCCGAGCGCGGGGCGGGATCTCTTCAGCGCGTACCGGCGCCTGCGCGCGCTGAACCCCTCGCCGTACATGTACTTCGTCGATCTCCCCGGCGCGCGGATCGCAGGCGCGAGCCCCGAGACGCTCGTGCGCCTCGAGACCGAGGCCTCGGGCGAGCGCCGCGTCGAGGTGCGCCCGCTCGCGGGGACGCGCCGTCGCGGGACGACCGAGGCCGAGGACGCGCGCATCGAGACGGAGCTGCTCGCCGATCCGAAGGAGCGCGCCGAGCACGTGATGCTCGTCGATCTCGGCCGGAACGACCTCGGGCGCGTCAGCAAGCCCGGCACGGTGCGCGTCGCCGATCCGATGGGCGTCGAGCGCTACTCGCACGTGATGCACCTCGTCTCGAAGGTGGTCGGCGAGGTCCGTGACGACGTCGACGCGCTCGACGTGCTCGCCGCGACGTTCCCGGCCGGCACCCTCAGCGGCGCGCCCAAGGTGCGCGCGATGCAGATCATCGACGCGCTCGAGCCGGAGCCTCGCGGCATCTACGGCGGCGCGGTCGGGTACCTCGGCTGGGACGGCAACCTCGACGTCGCCATCGCGATCCGCACGCTAGTCGAGGTCTCTGGCGAGATCCGCGTGCAGGCGGGCGCCGGCGTCGTCGAGGCGAGCGATCCTGCGAGCGAGTACGACGAGTCCGTGAACAAGGCGCGCGCCGCGATCACCGCGATCGACGGCTGACCGCAATCGCTCCGTGTGCGACCATCCCCGGGAACTCTTCCCGAGGAGCGCTTCATGTCGTCCAAGAAGACCCTGACCTTCCTTTTTGCCGTCTCGATCCTGACCGCGTGCGGCGGCAGTGCGGACCCCAACGCCGATTGCACCGTCACGGTGTCAGCCACGGGCGACTACCAGACGGCGGCGAACGCAGCGTTCGTGGGCGCCTCGAACGGCGACGTGATCTGCTTCGCGCCGGGTCACTACGAGTTCACGGACTCGGTCGAGGCCGCGCGCCTGACCGGCCTCACCGTGCGCGGCACCGGCGCGAACCGGGGGGACGTCATCCTCGACTTCTTCATGCAGGAGGCGGGCGCGAAGGGCCTGAGCTTCACGGCGGTCGACGACCTGCTCGTCGAGAACCTCACCGTGATCGACGCATCGGGCGACGACCTCTACGTGACCGGGAGCCACGGCGTGACCCTGCGGAACGTCGCGGCGGGCTGGGAGCGGCGGCCGACCAGCATGCGCGGGCGGTACGCGCTGTATCCGGTCGAGTCGACGAACGTGCTCATCGATCGCTGCGAGGCGTACGGCAGCTCGGACGCCGGCATCTACGTGGGCCAGGCGACCAACTGCATCGTCCGCGACTCCATCGCGCACGACAACGTCGCGTCGATCGAGATCGAGAACAGCACCAACTGCGAGGTCTTCGGCAACACGGCCGAGCACAACACGGGCGGCATCCTCGTCTTCGAGCTGCCGGGCATGATCCAGCACGGCTCGCACACGTCGGTGCACGACAACATCATCCGCGACAACAACACGGCGAACTTCGCGTCGCCGGGCGGGATCATCGCGCTCCTCCCCGACGGCACCGGCATGATGATCCTCGCCGCGAACCAGGTGGAGGTCTTCGACAACACGATCACCGGAAACGACACGACGGGGATCCTCGTGATCTCTTACCAGACCGCGATCCTCGCCGGCGCGACCGATCCGATGGAGCCGGCCTACGACATGTTCAGCGAGCAGATCTACCTGCACGACAACACGATCACCGGCAACGGCGCGCACCCCGACGCCGACGTGGCGGGCCTCGCGATGCTCACGGACGGCGTGCAGACGGCCATCGTCTGGGACGGCTTCATCCAGGACGGCATGGACGCCACGACGCTGTGCATCCAGAACAGCGGCGAGTTCCGCAACATCGACGCGCCGAACGGGTTCATGAACGCGAGCGAGGATCTCTCCCCGCACGACTGCATGACGCCGGTCGTCCCGCCCGTGACGCTCTGAGCACCGTGCGGCGCTTCCTCCTCACGTCCCTGCTCCTCCTCGCGAGCTGCGGCTCGCCGCCGCCCGCCGTCCCCGCGGGCCCCGAGCTCCTCAGCGAGTGGGGGCTCTTCGAGGACTTCGAGCACCAGATCCCGGCCGCGGGCGTGATCCCGTACGACGTGAACGCGCCGCTCTTCTCGGACTACGCGTCGAAGCATCGCTTCATCCGTGTGCCCGAGGGCGAGGCGCTGAGCGTCGATGCGGACGGCCACTTCGTCTACCCGGACGGCACGGTCATCGTGAAGACGTTCGGCTTCCAGAACGACTTCGGCGATCCGAGCGCGGGCGAGCGCCTGATCGAGACGCGGCTCCTCGTCCGCGAGGACGGCGCGTGGATCCCCCTCGTCTACGTCTACGACGACGACATGCAGGAGGCGCGGCTCTTCCAGTTCGGGCGCCGCGTCGACGTGAGCTGGACGACGGAGACGGACACGACGCGGACGATCACCTACCGCGTGCCGAACGCGGTCCAGTGCGGCAACTGCCACGGCGGCACCGGGGAGCTCGGTCTGCTCGGCGTGCGGGTCGATCAGCTCGATCGCGATCACGACTTCGGGGCGGGCCTCGAGAACCAGCTCGACCACATGGTGGCGATCGGCGCGCTGACGTCGGCGCCTCCGGTCGCGGACCGGCATCCGCTGCCCGATCCACTCGACGAGACGTCGGGCACGCTCGACGAGCGGGCGCGCGCGTACCTCGACGCGAACTGCGCGGGCTGTCACCGCGTGGGCGGTGCGGCGGAGCAGACGGGCCTGCACCTCGGCGTGGAGATCCCGGTGGGCTCGGAGATCGGCATCTGCAAGCAGCCGCTGGCGACGGGTCGCGGCTCGGGCGGGCACCGCGCGGACATCGTCCCGGGCGACGCGAACGGCTCGATCCTGGTGTTCCGCGTGGAGAGCGAGGAGGCCGGCGTGAAGATGCCGGAGCTCCCGACGGTGCTCCACCACGTAGAGGGCGCGGCTCTCTTGCGCGCGTGGGTCGACGCGATGCCGCCGAACACGTGCGGGCTACCGTCGCCGGCTCCGTGAACAGCTGAACGCGTCGTTGACAGCCTCGAGATCGCGGGCTAAACACGCGCCTCTTTCGACCACCACGGGGTGGTAGTTAAGTTGGTTATAACGCCGGCCTGTCACGCCGGAGGCCGCGGGTTCAAGTCCCGTCCACCCCGCTCACTTTTCCGAGAAAAAGCAGCCCTGAGAGGGCGATTGTCCCCAAGATTGTCCCCAGACGTGCCGCCTCCGGCCCCGCTGGCGACACGCGCGACGGGGAGCGCGATGACCTTCGCGAGGGTCGGTCGGAGCTGCACCTGGAGCTTGCCGATCTCGCGGCAGACGTCGTCCCAGCGGACGCGCACGTAGCCGCCCACGACGTCCGTCGGAGCGGCGTGCGTCGCGCGGCGAGCGATCGCCATGTTCGCGCCGTCGATCTCCAGACGAGAGAGGAACGTCGCGCGCAACGCGTGTCGCGGGCTCGGGACGTCGCGCAGCTCGAGCGTCTCGAGATCCTCGACGAGCCGCTCGTGCATTTTCTTCGACCGCATGCGCACCGCGTCGCGCGTGCTCGACCGTGCCGGAACGATCGGGTCGTCGGGGCGAGGGCGTCCACCGAACTGGAGCGGGAAGCCGCGCAGCTTCCACTCCGCGAGGAGCGCGGCGAGCGTCGGATGCACCGGGACCTCGCGCGTCTCGCCCGTCTTCGTCTCTCGCGTCTTCAGTCCGCTCTCGGCCTGGGTCGCGACGACGAGCCGACCGAGCGGCCGAGCCGCTGCGTCGTATGAGCGCCAGGCAATCGAGGCGGCCTCGCTCGACCGAAGACCCGCGAGCCCGAGCAGCGCGTAGTAGACGCGCCGGTCGATCGCGATCTTCTCGTTCGAGATGAGCTTCTCCAGCTCCTCGCGCGTGTAGACCGCTTCGGCGCGCCACGTAGGATCGCTGTCGCGCTTCACGGGCAGCTCGCCGCGTCGCGTGCGAAGCGTGCACGGGGTCGCGGGGATGAGGCCGTCGTCGCGTGCGTCGGCGAACGCGGTCGCGAGCGTTCGGTACACGTGGAGCACGGTGCGCGGCGCGAGCCGCTTCTTGGTCGTCTCGCTCGTGTACTCGCCGACCTTCGTCATCAAGTCGCGGATCTCGACGCGCGTTACCTCGGCCAGCGCGTGCTTGCCGATCGCCGGCTCGACGTGGACTGTGAAGTAGCGCTCCTCGTCGTGGACCTTGCGAACGCCAGCCTCGCGCCGACGCTTAATCCACGCGGCGAGGTACGCCTTCACCGTGAGCGGCGCCGCCTCGGGAGCTGCATCGATGGCGCGCGCGAGCGCGCGGCGCGCTTCCTCGACGCGCAGCGCGCCCTCGCGAGCGGCCGGCGGTCGCCACGTCCCTTCGCGGATCTCGCGACGACGCTGCGCGAGCAGCGCGCGCGCCTGGCGCTCGTCGCCCGTGTAGGCCGACTCCTCGTAGCGCTCGCCCTCGACGCGGTACCGGAGCCACCACGTGGCGCCGCGCTTGCGAACGCCGCCCGTCGCGAGGCCCGTCATCGCTTCGCCCGCTTCGTGGCGCTCTTCTCGGCCCGCGCATCGGCCATCGTTCGGAACCAGTCCGAGAGCGTCATGTCGTCGCGCTTCGCGGCACGGTGGTACCGCTCGCGCTCGTCGGGCGTTACCCGGACGAGGATCGTTGCGCTGCGCGCGACTTCTCCGACTGGCTTGGCCATGCTGCGTCTTGCGTGCATACGTATATACGCTCTCGCGATCGCGGTCAACGAGGGGTCTGGGAATCGAGGAATGCCAGGATGTCCGCACGGCGGAAGCGCAGAAGCCGCCCGATGCGCGACGCGGGCAACCTGCCGGCCGCCGCGAGCTTCGCGACGGTCCGAGGGTTCACCTTCAACAGGTCGGCCGTAGCCCTGGCGTCGAGCCACTCGGGCGCGGCCTCAGCATGGCCAACCCGTTCCGCGAGTGCGGCGCGGATTTCCGTGCCGATGATCGCGCGGAGCTCCTCGGTGTCGATGACGACGACGCTCATGGTGACCTCGGTCGCGGAGCCGGCCCCGTTGCGTCCCGGGCTGCGGGCGGACCGATGGAGGCCATGGAGCCTAGGGAGCCCGTCCCGGATGACGCTCTCGTGCACGTGGATCGACCGCCGAGCGGGCTTCGGCTCCTCAGGCTCCTGAGGCTCCACTGGCTCGCCCAGTCGACCGTCATCGCTCGCTCCCGTCGTCGTCCGCGCGAAGTCCGAGCCCGTGGTACCAACGACCTGCGCTGTTCTCCTTTCTCTCGAAGCCGCGAGCGCGGACCTCCGTCGCGAAGTCGTTGCCGCGCACCGCGCGAGCGCCCGTGCTCTTGCACCAGCCGACGAACGCGTCGTAGAGGTGCCCTGCCTTCACGCACAGGCCGGGCAGACGGGTGCACCGCTCGTCGATGAAGGCACCTATCGAGTCCTCCGCGGCGCGATACGCCGCGGTCTCATCACGAACGCTCGCCGGGGGCGCGAGCCCGATTCGCTGCCACTCGAGACAGCCGCGGACGAGCCACGCAAGCACGCCTGCCACCTCGTCGCGCTTGATGGATTCCGCGAGCGTCAGATCGCGCTGGGCCTCTGGCACCACGACGTTGAACGGGACGAGCTGGACCCGCCGCCACAGCGCGGCGTCAGTCGCGTCGGCCTCCGGCCGGTAGTTCGAGAGCATGACGAGCGTGTGCGTCGGCTCGAACGAGAAGAAGTTCTCGCGCATGTGCCGCGCGGTGAGTCGGTCGCCCCCCGTGAGCAGCTTCACCTTCGACGCGTCGAACGAGGCGCCGCGCTTCGTCTCGTGGACCACGACGAGCCGGGCGCCGACGCAGGAAGCGACGTCGGCGGGGTGCGGCTCGTGGCTGCCGTTCGCTACGACAAGGCTCGGTGGTCCGGGTTGCGCGTAGTCGCCCAGCGCGTGCATCACCACCTCCGCGAGAACGCTCTTCCCATTCGCACCGGTCCCCCACAGCACGCCGAGCACATGGTCGCGGACGACCCCGAACGCCGCGGAGCCGAACAGCCGCGCCAAGTACGCGCGAATCTCCGGCTCCTTCTGGACCTCCTCGAGGAATCGCTCGAACCTGGGCGCGCGCGCGTCCAGCGAGTACGTGCCGCGGGCGCATCGCGTGATGAGATCGGCGGGGTCCGCGTCGCGGAGCGTGCCGGTGCGGAGATCGATCGTCCCGTTCTCGCAGGCGAGGAGCGCTGGGTTGCGGTTCGCCTCGTCGGGCGTGAAACGGATCCGCGGGTCGCTGCGCATCACGTCCAGGATTGCGCTCGTGCCCGCGGCCGACGCCGCGCGCTTGGCGGACTTGAAGAGCACGTCGTCGAGCACCTTTGCGGCTTCCGTCGCGATGTCGCGCGCGACGGATTTCACACACTCTCGTGCGCGCTCGCGTTCATCTGGCTTCCAGTGGGTTCCGGTCCATGCGTGCCATCCTCCGAGCGGTGCGCAGAAACGAAGGGTCTTGCCGAAATGCTCGACGACCATGTCCGCAAGCTCGATCTCGGTGAGCTCGCGCTGGCGCCTCGCCTTCGGGGCGGTGGGCCTCCGCACTCCTCTCGTGTTCCTGATCGGCGCGGCGTTCGCGGCGCGCACGGACGCGGCGTCCCGCTGGTCGTCATCACGGCGCACTGTCATCTCCGAAGTCGATGGACAACGGGTTCTCGGTGCCCCATGCGAGCCCGCGCTCGAGCGTGTCCGCATCCTTTCGCGCGTCGCGCTCGGACCAGCGCGAGCAGGCCCACGTCAGCGCCTCGCGCACATCGTTCTCGCCGATGGCGCCGAAGTGCACGAGCCCGCCGAGGGCGGCCGCCGCGCGCCAGAGTCGAACGTTGCGCTCTCCCGGCGGGGTTGCTGCGAGCCCGCGGGCCTCGCGCTGGAGGGCGGAGATGCACCAACGCGCGACACGACCGTGTTCGCCGCGGCGCGGTTGCCATCGCTTCGTTGTGACCCGCGCCGCCGCGCGGCGGGAGAGGGCCTCTATCCATCGCGCCGGCAGGGCGGCGGGCTCGATCTTGTTCAGCCAGCTGTAGCGGGAGCCATTGATCGCGCTTGGGGGCACCAGCACGTACCCGTTCGTTCCGCGCACATCGAGGCCCGGGGCGTCCTCTCCCGCGATTCTGGAGACGTCGCAGCGAATCGCGACGTCGGGCGGCATCGGGAACCACCGATGCTGGCCGCGGTTCGGCGTCGTGCTCGTGAGCGTGACCGGCAGCGCGCCGAGGTCGGCCTCGAGGCGGGCAAGCGTCGCGAGTCCGTCGACGCCGTGCTTCATGTCGATGTCGAGCACGACGAGTCGCGATGGGCTCCCCGTCGGGACCGCCAGGTTCGCGCGTCGCTCGTAGCCGAACCAGCGGTCGATCTGATCGGGATCGGTCGTGGCGTCGTTCACGCCGTGCGTGGTGATCGGGTGCTTCCCGTTCGGCGCGCACGGGAAGGTCGGGATTCCACGGCGAGCGTAGTCGCGCGCGGCCTCGTGCGTCGCGCTCATCGGTCGTTCGGCCTGCGCCAGCTGGCCGCGAGCCAGACGCGCCATGTGTTGCCGACCTTGCGGGCCGTGATGCCGTCGAAGTGCGCCTCGGCGCCGCCGTCCTCGGTGATCTCGGCGTGCCGCGCGATCGCGCGTCGGAGCGACACACGATCGTACCCCAGCAAGTCTGCCGCGACCGCCACCGGCATCCAGCGCCCATCTCGTTCTGAGTCGACCATCGCGTGACCACCTCCAGCTCGGCCGCGGATCTCGCGGCTGCATGGACGTCACGTAAGAACCCGGGTCGATGGCGGAAGCGGAGCGCTCTAACGACCGGTCGCTCCGGAGTCTGGCGGCCCCACCGGGCTCCGCTCGCGGAAGCGGACCCGCTCGGTTCGCTTGGCCTTGTCCTGGTCGCTGCCGTCGTTGATGAGCTCGGCGACCTTGCTCTGGGAGAACCCGCCAGCGCGCAGCCAGGCTTCAACCTGGCGCAGTAGGATCTGCGGATCGGGACCGACGGGCGTGTTCGAGGCGGCCGTGATCTCTGCCGAGTCGATCCCGGCGGGGAGATGGACCGCCAGCGTCTCCGCGGCGGCGCGGAGTTCCTCGAGCGATCGCCAGGCGCGCGAGGCCGCTCCACACCGCGCGAGCGTGGCAGTTGCGCGCTCGAGCTCCGAGAGCGACCGCCACGCGATCGCGGGCGCTTCGCAACGCACACGACAGTCGTGGGATGTGTACGGCCCGCGCTGGGCCGGCTGGCCGATCCCGTCGAGCGGCGTCGCATCGCCTTCGGCATGGTGCGCCGCTGCCGTCGCTTCGTGAGCTTGAAGCGCCCGCCGAAACGGATCAGCGATGCTCTCCAGCGCACTCAGAAATGCTGTGGCCTCCCGCGCGAGATCGATCAGCGGCTTCGCCGTATCTCGCAGTGCCTCGTATCGCGCGAGCTCGAGCAACGCGAGCGCGACGGCGCACGTCTTCGTCGACTGGCGCTTCCCGTCCTTCACGCCCGTCACCGGACAGGTCCCGTTCGGGTGCCCCTGCATGTGCGCGATCACGACTTCGAACGCGGTGCCGGGTCGCGTGCGCTTCTCGAGCACGGCGAGACGGTTGCGAAGGGTCTCGATGTTCCGAGCTACGTCGAAAGCTCCCGGACGTTGGTACGTTGCCGCCGCCATGTGCTCAGCATGCGCTGGCGCGTTCGTTGGGTCGCCTGCCGCGGCCGGGTGTCAGGAGGCGCGGGAAGCTAGGCGGCGAACCGGATCGCTCGGCGTTTGACGGAGATTCGCCCGACGGCGGCGCGCCAGTCGCGGCAGCGCCGCGACCACTGACCCTGAGGTTACGCACCCGGGTGAGCGACACCCCTGCGCACTGGTCGGACATCGCCGACACGCCTCGGCGATCGGGCCTGCTTGCGGTCGAGCGTGTTCGGCGCAGGTGTTCGGGATGAGCGAACCCGACATGCCCGAGCGATGGCGTGACGACACCCAGCCGACCGGCCCGCTCACGCGTGCGGGCGCGGCGAGGCACCTGGGCGTGAGCGTTGCGACCGTACGCCGGATGGAGGGCCGCACGCTTCAACCGGCGATCGACGCTCGTGGGCGGCATCTGTTCGAGCGTGCGGAGGTCTACGCGCTTGCGCAGGCGCGCGCGCGCACGACGCGCGGCCAGACGCCGGAGGGGAAGGTCGCCGCGAAGGTCTTCACGATGTTCGAGGAAGCCGCCGAGCTACCCGAGATCGTCATCGCCCTCGAAATCGAGCCGCTCCTGGTCCGCGCGCTCTACCGAGAGTGGCGCGTGAATCTGGAGGCCCACTACCTTCGCACGATCAGGGAGGCGAAGATCCGCAGGGAAGCGCGCACCGAGGCACAAGCGCAGCGAGAGATCGATGACTGGGAGCGGCGCTTTCGGCGAGACGAGGACTCCTTCGCGCGAGACGCCGACGCGCCGGGGCCTCGACGCAGGCTGCCGGGCGCGAACGGGCCGAGCTCATCCCTCTGACGGCTGCCCGTCCCGGCCGGCGGTTCGTGCCGAGAGAGCGATCGCGTCGCCGAGCTGGGTGCATTCCCGATATCATCGGCCCC
>JBBSAT010000102.1:0-23109 GCA_038252025.1 Polyangiales bacterium
CCCGTCGCCTTGCCGACGACGAGGTCCGAGGAGAGCACGCGCGCGTCCGCGGCCTGACCCTGCCGCAGCACGCGGCGACGCTTGAACCAATCGACGCCGTCGTGCGCGCGCCTGTCGAGCACGTAGTTCAACACGACCGGGAGACTGACCGAGACGACGACCAAGCCGCCGCCCACGCCGAGGACCATCGCGAGCGCCTCACTGATCGTGCTCGGCCTGCGGATGGTCGCTGGCGACGGTGGCTATCCGCCTCACCACTGGATCGCGCCGATCACGCTCCCCCTCTGAGCGACTCGCTCGGCGGTCGCGCTCTCCTCCTGCGTGCGTCCCAACATGGAGGCCCGCGCAGTCTCTCGAACCATTGCCAACGTGGTTGTGGCAGCGACGAGGAGGGGACGACATGCAGACGACGCAGCGCAATGCCTGGACCAACTGGGCGGGCAACCAACGCGCGCACCCGGAGCGGGTCTTCGTTCCCGAGTCGCGAGAGGATCTGGTCGCGATCGTGCGGTTGGCGCAAGCGGAGGGAAAGCGAGTCCGAGCCTGTGGGGAGAGCCACACGTTCAGCGCGTTGGTTCCGACCGATGATTTCCTCGTCGATGTCCGCCGGATGCGCCGCGTGCAGGTCGAGGCCCACCACGCCGACGGGCCACGTGTCCGTCTGGAGTCCGGGGCCAGCGTCGCCGAGGTGGACGCGGCGCTCGCTGCCGAGGGGCTCGTGATCCCGACCAACGTGGTCCTGTCCTCCGTCCGCTACGGAGGCGTCCTCGCGACGGGCTGCCACGGGTCGGGCCTGCACCAGCCGCCGCTCTCGGACTTCATCATCGCCATGGAGGTCGTGGACGGCCGGGGACGCGTCCGGACGCTCTCGGACGACGCGATCGGCCCCGAGGCCATGGATGCCGCACGCGTGGCGTTCGGACTCTTCGGGATCATCCACTCCGTCACGATGCGCGTCGAGCCGATGTTCAACGTCCACCACGTCGATCGGCCGCGGGCCGACATGGACGACACGCTCCGCGATCTGAAGCGCATCGTCACGACGCACGACTACTGCGATCTCTATTGGATGCCATTCAGTCGCGGGGTGTGGCTCAAGACCTACCATCGGACGCCCGAGCCCGTGACGGTGAGCCCGCGCCGCGTGCGACTCGAGCACGCGTTCCAGCGCTCGGCCATGCGTGTCGGTGAGCGCGTGTGTCAGACCCTCGCGCAGCACCCGCGGCAGACACCTGCGAGCTCACGGGTGCTCTCTCACCTCATCCCGCCTCGCGACGTGATCGAGCCCGTCCTCGGGGGCATCCACTTTCAGACCGCCATCGAGGTGATGCGTGCTCGGAACATGGAGGTCGGCTTCGAGCTCGACGAGGACTTCGAGAACGTCCGCCGCGCGTGGCGAACGGCGATGGATCTCGTCGACCGCCATGCGCGCAAGAAGATGTGGCCGCTCAGCTTGGCGCTGAACGCGCGCTTCCTCGGGAGCAGCCGGTCGCTGCTCTCTCCCTGCCATGGCCGCAAGCACACGTGCTTCATCGAGATCATGAGCCACAAGGACACGAGGGGATGGGACGAGTTCGCCGCGGAGCTCGGCGGCGCCTGGCTCGCGCTGCCCGGCGCCGCACCGCATTGGCCCAAGGAGTTCGAGCAGATCCCCGGCGTCTTCGAGCGGATCGCAGCGCGCTATGGGCCGAACCTCTGGCGCTTCGCGGAGATCCGCAGAGAGCTCGACGTGGACCCCGAGGATCTCTTCGTCAACGGTCTGACCCGGCGCATCCTGGCCTCCGCGGAGTCACAGGCGACTGCCGGTGATGCGATGGCGCGGCCATGAAGCGTCGACACTTCTTCGAGCTCGAGGACCTCTCGTGGTTCCCGAGCGGTCTAAGAGACATGATGACGGACCTGCTCGGGGAGACCATCGAGATGGCTGGGCTCTACCACCCGGTCGTGCCACGGCTCGCAGAGGCGCTGCGTACGACAGGGGATCGCTCGATCCTCGACCTGTGCTCGGGAGGCGGGGGGCCGATGCCGGGGATTCACCGCCACCTGGCAGCGGACCACGGTCTCGACGTCGACGTGCGCCTCAGCGATCGCTATCCGAACGTGAGCGCGTTCGAGAGCATCGCGGCGCGCGAGGGCCACGGCATGACGTTCGTGCCCGGCCCCGTCGACGCGATGCACGTCCCGCCGGGGCTCCCCGGGTTTCGAACCATCTTCTCGAGCCTGCACCACTTCCGGCCGCCGCAAGCGGAGGCGATCCTGCGCGATGCGTGGCTCGAGAGACGGGGAATCGGAGTGTTCGAGGTGAGCGAGCGCTCGATCGCGGGCCTGGCCCAGGCGGCCATGGCGCCGCTGTCGGCGATGCTCTTCACACCCTTCGTGCGACCTTTCCGCTGGTCACGGCTGGCGCTCACGTATGCGCTGCCGATCGTGCCTGCGCTGTTCACGTTCGACGGAGTCGTCTCGAGCCTCCGCAGCTACACGCTCGCCGAGCTTCGCGCGATGACCCGGTCGATGCAGCGCGAGGACTATCGCTGGGAGGTCGGTCAGGTGCGGCATCCGCTCTTGCCCACCAGGGTGACGTACCTGCTCGGACTGCCGCTATTGGCGTGACTCGGCACCTCGCCCAGGAGTCGCGCCAGGTTGGATGAGCGCGGTGCGAGCGCCTGCGCCAGCGGGACCGCGGACAGCAGGGCGCTCTCGTGGTTGTCGATGTCGACGACATACATGCCCGCGAGCCACACGCCGGCGCGTCCCTGGAGCCCGGCGATGCGACGCTGGAGCACGACGTTGTCGGGCGTCATGACGAGGTGGTGAAAGCTGCGGCGGCAGTAGAGGGGCTCCGGCGGGGCGCGCCGCGGCGGCATCCAGGTCCGGAAGACGTCGACGCCGTGACGCCAGCCCGACCAATCGGTCATCCACGAATGATCGCCTTCGTCGAACACGTTGATGAGGGACCAGTCCTCCCGGCGCGGCGGCATGAAGGACGCATCGCCATGCACCACGATCTCGGTCTCGAAGTGGCGGAAGTGCCGGAGGACTCCCACCAGATCGTCCGCCGGTCCGAGACCGGACAGGAGGCCCACGGCGTCGCGCGAAGACGTGGCGACGACCACTTGGTCGAAGCGATGCGTGCGGCCGTGCTCGTCCTCGACATGAAAGCCGCCGGCGTGGCGGACTGCGCGAATCCGGGTCCCGAGGCGGAGGTCCACGCGGGTCAGCTCGCTCCCGAAGGCCCGCATGTACGCAGACATGCCGCCTTCGATCTCGTACGTGCCGGGCCTCTTCCCGCGTGAGTGCGGCGTGCCTTTGAGGAGCGAGTAGGCCGGGAACTCCTGGATCTCGGCGAGAGAGGCGCCCCAACATGCCGCCAGAAATGGATAGAGGAGCTCGGGACCGAAGGAGGCCGGGTATCCATTTCGTGGCAGATACTCTCTCAGGGTCAGTGACCAGTCGCGGCCCTCCGACACTTCGGGGCTCGCCACCGCCAGGCGACGCAGATGTTGCAGGTGGCGCAGCGTCGACGCCGAACGCAGGAGAGCACAGGCCTGTCGTAGCGAACGGGGCGGAAGGACCAGCGTCTCGCCGCGGGCACGGTTGAAGAGCGCGACCTTGGCATCACACCAGGAGAGGCGGAGGCGGAGCAGCCGCAGCAGCGCCATGAAGTGAGGATACGAGGCGTCGAAGAAGAACCGCGGGCCCGTCTCGGCGTGGACACGGTGAGTCCCGATCACGACGTCCTGCGTGAGGACGTGGCCTCCGAGCGCGCTCGCGGCGTCGAACAGCGTGACCTCGTGGTCGTGCTGCAGAAACCACGCCGTCGCCATCCCGGCTACGCCGCCGCCAATGATCGCGATCCGCATCGGTCACGCTCGAGCTAAGCCCCGACGGAAGGTCCTCAAGGAGAGCATCCACTGCCCCCTCCGCGGGTGCGGGCGGGCCGAGCACCCCGGATCCCGCGCGGTCCATGGACCAGTGTGCGGCTCGCGACGTTCGAGGTGGGGTTGTTCGCGACGGAGGCATACCGCGCCTCGCATGGGCTACCGACGCGCCTCGAGGACCTCGCGGGGCATCGTCTGGTGACGCGCCGAAGGGATCGTTGGCGCTGCGAGACGGCGGCAGGTGGGCCATCGAAGCGGGGATGTCCACCAACCAGGGAGTCGGGCTCTCTGCGCTCGTCGACGCCGGGCTCGCGATTGGACACTTCCCTTCGGCGGTGCTCCCGGGGCCCGCGCGGATCCGGATCTTGCCCAAGCGCGTGGGTCACGAGGTCCACCTCTGGGTGGTGAGCCCCGACGCGTGCGCTTCGGTCCCCCGTGTGAGAGAGATCCTCGACGTCGTTCGCGGCGTGTCGGTGGCGGCGATCAGAGCGTCGAGGCCCAACGCGCGAGCGCGAGCGGGCTGAAGTCCGTGGCGTCTCTCGGGCGGCGAGCCGCGGGCCCTCGGTGGCTGCAGGCCGCTTCAGGCGCACGTCTCCCTCCGGCGCACGCGCTCGCGTGGTCGTTCAAGGGCCGAAGTCGGAGTCGTTCTGCGGCGGGGCCCGAGCCTTCGCGATCGGGAGACGACAACTACGACATCGCAGACAGCCTCCGCGCGGTGCTCGATCTCCTGGGGCACGAGGTCACGATGGTCCACTCGGGCACCGCAATCTCGTCGTCTGCGACATCGGCCCGCGAGGCAGGCTTCGACGCTTATCTCGCCAAGCCGGTGGGGATCACGGACCTCGAGGCCGTGATCGCCGAGTCCCCGCGGGGTCAGGATAGGTAGCGCGGGCGCCGAGCTCCGGTGCGTGCGGCGCCGACGCGCTCGTCTCACGGACAGCGATCGGGCGAGCTATTTCTCCGTCGGCCGACCTACCATCGGAAGGGGGAGCGGATGGGGGATCGCGACGACACCGGAGCGCTGGACGCCACGCAGGGCGATTCGCCGTCGAGCGAGCTCGCGCTGACGATGGACGCGGGGGCGGCGCCCACGACCGGACGGCAGTCTCGTGTCGGCGCGGAGACCGCGGCCTCGTCACGCTACCTCGAGCTCGCCGAGCTCGGACGCGGCGGCATGGGCGTCGTCATGCTCGCACACGATCGCGAGCTCGGCCGTGACGTCGCGATCAAGTACCACCGCAGCAACGACGAGCGCGCGAGCATCCGCTTCATCGAGGAGGCGCGTGCGACCGCGCAGCTCGAGCATCCGAGCATCGTCCCCGTCTACGACCTCATCCATGGCGAGGCTGGCGCCTACTTCACCATGCGCTCGGTCTCGGGCCGGTCCCTTCGGACGGCGATCGATCAGCTCCGCGCGAACGACCCAGCCGCGACGGAGGAGCTCTCCCAGGCGGCGCTGCTCCTCGTGTTCCTGAAGATCTGCGACGCCGTGGCCTACGCGCACTCGCGCGGCGTGCTCCACCGCGATCTGAAGCCCGAGAACGTGATGCTCGGGCGCTTCGGCGAGGTCTTCGTCATGGACTGGGGCCTCGCGCGCGTCGACGGCGCGGCCGCTCCCTCGCTCGAGGCGGGCTCGATCGACAGCGGCGGGGCGAGCGTCTCCGGCGAGCGGCCGGTGTCGTCCATGCGAGAGAGCGGCGGCAAGTTCACGCTCGTCGGCGCCATCCTGGGGACGCCGGGCTACATGGCGCCCGAGCAGGTGCGCGGCGACCCTTCCGCGCTCGGCGTCTGCTCCGACGTCTTCGCGCTCGGCGCGCTGCTCTACGAGATGCTCTCCCTGGAGCCTGCGATAGGTGGCGTGCACGTCCACGCACGGCTCGTCGCGACGCTCCTCGACCCGATCGTCTCGCCATCGACGCGCGCGCCCTCGCGAGGCATCTCGAGCGAGCTCGATGCCGTTTGCGTTCGGGCGCTCGCATGGGAGCCGCGAGATCGCTTCGAGGGTGTCCCCGCGCTCGCGGAGGCCATCCGGCGCGCGCTCGAGGGCGCGGAGCGGACCCAGCGTCGGCGCGCCTCTGCGCTCGTGAAGCTGGCCGAGGCCGATCGAAAGCTCGAGACGCACCACGAGGTCTCGGTGCCGGTCGCCCGCGCGCTCGAGGTGGTCGTCACGCCGCGCGCGTTCGACGACGACCTCGAAGCGCGCCGTCGTGCCTGGGCCGAGGACGCCGAGCGCGATCGCCTCTTCGCGCTGGCCGAGCGCACGTTCTGGGATGCCTACGGCGCGCTCGTCGCCGTGGTCGAGGAAGACCCGGGTCTCGGGACGGCGCGTGATGCGCTGGTGGATCTTCTTCTCAGCCGCGCTGAGCTCGTCGAACGAGCGAGCGATCGAGCCACTGCGCGCAACCTGCGTCAGCTCGCGCGTCAGGTCGCGCCGGAGCGCGTCGCGCGGCTGCTCGACGCGCCGAGCAGGATCACGCTCGAGTCGTCGAACGGTGCGCCCATCCGCGTCGCTCGCTTCGTCCCGAGCGGTCCGCTGCGTGCGGAGGAAGAAGTCGACACACTGCCTGCCGGCGGCGGCTGTCTCGAGCTTCCGCCCGGCAGCTACCTCGCGGACGTAGGCTCGACCCGCGTGACGTTCGTCGTGCGCCCGGCGGCGGATCGCACGATCTTCATCCATGTCTCGCCGCCCGCGCAGGTGGCCCCGGGTTTCGTGGTCATTCCTGCCGCCCGCTATCCGATCGGGGGCGACTCGGCGGCCCCGGGCCATGAGCCCGCAGGCGACGTCGATCTGCCAGCGTTCGCAATCGCGGTCCGCCTCACGACGATGGCTGAGTACGGCGAGTTCCTCTCCGCCATCGACCCAGCCGAAGCGGCCAGTCGCGCACCGCGGATCTCCGGCGTCACGTATTTCCGTCCCGATGAGCGCGGGCGCTATCGCGCGCCGTTCCTCGATCCCGATGGGGACGAGATTCACCCCGACGACCCCGTCTGCATGGTGAGCGCGCTCGACGCGGACGCCTACGCGGCGTGGCGGGCGGGGCGCGATGGCTTCGCGTTTCGCCTGCCTTCCTCGGACGAGTGGGAGGCAGCCGCGCGTGGCGCAGATGATCGCGCCTATCCCTGGGGCGATGGCTTCGACCCGATCCTCTGCTGGAACCAGACGTCCCACGGACGGCACCGCGGGCTGCACCGCGTGGGTACGCGCCCCCTCGATCGCTCACCGTTCGGCGTCCTCGACGTGGCGGGGCTCGTCCGCCAGTGGACCGCCACGCCTCGCCCGAACCGGACGCGCGTCGTCCGAGGGAGTGCGTGGCAGGCCACTGGCCAGCAATGTCGGATCGGCCGGTCGGACGCGGTGGGCGAGGACATCGCTTACGGCACGTTCGGCCTTCGCCTCGCGCACGACCTCAGCGACTGATCAAGGCATGTCCTTGGGCGGGATCGGCGTGCCCAAGGTCACGCCCTTGAACACCGACTGGAAGCTCGGTCGCGCCTCGAGCGCCGCCAGATAGGCCGCCGTCGTGGGAAACTGACCGAGATCGAACGTCGTCGTCGCGATGCGATGCGTGTACGTCAATGCCGAGCCGATCATGACGTCGGCGATCCCGAACACGCCATTGTCAGGCGGCGCGTGGTTGAAGTCCCAGTTCGCGAAGCCGCCGCTCTTGGGGAGCGCCCCTTCGAGGATCCCGACACTGCGTTCCAGGCGCTTGACGAGACGCGCGACCTGCCCGGCATCGGCGCCGTTGGGGCCCGAGAGCTTCCACTCGGCGACGAGCGCTTGCACCGGCTCGACGAGCTGCGTGTGGGACCATGCAGCCCACTGGAAGCCCACGGGCATGTTGCAGATCGGTGGGATGAAGAGCGGGGTCGCGTCCAGCTGGTGGAGGTACGCGGCGACGCCGATCACATCCCATACACGGTACTCGTGGCCGCTCAGCCCGACGTCGTCCACGAGCACCGGCGGCTCGCCCTGCGGGTTGAGCGCGAGGAAGGGCGGCTTGCGGTGCTCCTTCGCCGCCATGTCGACACGCTTGAGGACGAAGGGGGTCTGGGCCAGCTGCGGGTGCTCCTCGTAAAGGACGCGTGCCGCCATCGACTCGGGCCACAGCTCGTAATAGTAGAGCGTGATCGTCATTGAACGTCTCCGTTTGTTCGTCCTGCCGCCACTGCACGGGACGTTGCCCCCAAGGCGCGCGGAGAATACACGTCGCGCCCGCGCCCTCAGCGAAGAAACGGAGCGCGGCATCGAGGAACGCGTCCGGCGCGTCGACGTGCGCGAAGTGGGAGGCCTGCTCCAGCCACACCATGCGCGCATCGGGGATCACGCGACGCTGACGTCCGCGCTCGAGGATGCGTACGCGGCCGTGTCTCGCGAAGCGTCGGGCGAGGAGTGCCTCGACGCGGCGGTGCGATGCGAAGCGCTCGCCGTCGATCCGCGCTCGAGCTGGTCGGCGCGCTCATGGGCGAGGAGGGCGTGCGCAGCGCGTTCCTGAGCGCGCTCGGACCATACCGCCGCGCACAGCGAACCCCTCAGCGCCTGACGCGCTCGATCACGGCGATGTCGAGCAGGTCGATGCGCGGATCGATGTCGGTGCTCGCCTGGTCGCATAGGTCCACGGCCAGTCTCGGAACCGACCCAAGGGTCGCGCGTCGCGCAACGCGAGCGCCAGAGTGCTCGCGGGCCTCTCCCGGTTCGTGCGCGCCGAGCCCGAGCTCTCGACCAACGCTCGCGCGGAGTCCCTACCCCCAGCGGAGCAGAAAGGTGTGGGCGCAGGGGTCTGACCCCTATCCCGCCAGCCGCGCCGTGCGCGTGGTGCCGAGCTCGTCCACGGAGCGAGGACACGCGAACGTCGACGGCGTCGACGTGCACGCCGAGGTCGCCTTCGATGGTCGCGACGTCCGGCTCGAGCGCCTCGTCCGCTACGTCACCCGCCCACCGCTCGCCGCCGATCGGCTCGAAGAGCACGACGGTGGGCGTGTGAGGTACGGGCTCAAGAAAGCGTGGAAGGACGGCACGCACGCCGTCGTGCTCGAGCCGCTCGATCTCATCGCGCGCTTGGCCGCAATCGTTCCGCCGCCGAGGTGGCACCTCGTCCGCTACCACGGTGTGCTCGCCGCGAACGCGACCGAGCGCGCCGAGGTCAGGAGCTCGGCGAGATCGTGACCGAACAGACAGCCTCGCCGCCCCGCTTTCTCGTACGAGGTCCTTTCGACGACGCGGCGCACTTCCTACGCGTCGACCGGATCGTCTTCTTTTGGGGCGACGGCTTCGAGCTCGGCGGCGTGACGCTGGCTGAAGTGGCTCGGAAGGCTGGCGCGGTGCGGACCAGCTCCGCCTGCGCGCTGTGCGTCCCTTGTGAGGACCCAGCGACGCGCGCGGCCGCGCTCGGAGCGTTCCTCGACGAGGAGGATCACACGGACCGGTACACCCTCGAGAGCGGCGTCGGTGCGCTCTCGGAGGACGCACTGTTCAGCATCACGTTCGGGGATGGCGACGATGCCGTACGTCTCGTCTTCGACGGCGGCGGGAGGCAGGACTGGGCGTTCGTCGCCGCGCTTCCGCAGCTCGACGGTGAAGACCCGCGGCTTCGGGTCTGAAGTGCTCACGCGTCATCCCTCCCGTGTGGGGCCCGGCTCTGCGGTAGGCTCGCGGCCCGTGTCTCCCCTCAAACTCTCGCGGCTCGTGACTTTGGCTTCGACGCTCGCGTGGATCGCGCTGAGCGCGTGCAACCGAGTGACGCCGCCACCGCCGCCGGTGGCGGTCACACCGGCGACGACCGAGACGACGACCGCGACGACGACGACGCCTGTGGTCGCGCCGACGACGATCGCGCCGACCCCGAGCCTCCCCATGGGCGCCGATGTCCCCGCCGTGGCGCCGACCGACCCGGCGGCGGCCGCGATGAGCGCGGACGCGGTCGTCTGCACGGCGGCGCTTCATTGCTGCGAGGCCACCGAGCGCTCCGTTCGCTCCGCCGCGCGGCGCGAGGGCATCGACTCGCGCGACCCACGCTACGATCCACGCCGCGCGCCGCGCTACGGCGATGAGTACGGCTACGATGACCCGCGTGACGATCCGCGCATCCGACGCGCCGTCTCTCACCTCGTTCAAGGCTGCCGACAGCTACAGAATCCGGACGAGGCACACGCGGCCCAGTGCGCGCGTCAGATCGAGTCCATCCGGCACGCGATCCACGAAGCAGGCGCGCGCGTCCCCGCGACCTGCCGTGTCCCCGACATGCCAACCGCAGCGCCGACGGGCGTGTCGTCGAACTGAACGGCTCTCGATGCGTCGCGCGCTCGCGGGCCTTCTGTGCCCGTCCGTAGGCTGCGGCGCCGCGCGTCCGCCGGTGGAGCCGCCCGCGCGTCTCGTCGATCGCGAGGAAGTCCCGGACGCTCCCGCGCCCGATCCACCCACGTGCGTCGTTTCCGAGCCTTCCGGTCCGCCTCCCGATCTGCTCATCACTGCAGAGCGCGCGAGCGTGCTGCCGCTGCTGACTCGACGAGGTCGACATCGGGTGATCACGCTCGAGTCGATCGACGGATATGGTCCGCTCTTCGTGATGCGCGTCGCGTCCGACGGAAGCGTCACCGAGATCGGCGCGGGGTCCGATCCACGCATGCTCGACGAGGACACGTTCGGCTACGCGGAGGTCGACTACGACGCCGGGACGTCGTTCTTCGTGCGCATCGCCACCGACGGTACGATCGACACGCAGCGAAGGGGCAACGGCCGTGCCGGGGGCCTCGGTGGTCTCGCGCCGCGTCGCCTCTCTCCGTACGCGCGCGACGGACGCTTGATGGCGTTCGCCGCCAGTGGCTGCGAGAGCGCGCGTGTTCGACGCCACACTCGGCCCCACGACCCCGTGACCTACGGAGTCTGGGCCGACGCAGCGTCGCTACTCGTCGGCGATCGCGAGATCGGCATCGCCTCGCGAAGCCGGGTGACGAGCACCTCGTCTCTCGCCTCACCCGTGCGAGCATGTCGAGCGCGCTCGCGAGACTCTATGCCGCCGGCTGGCGACCAGGCCGTGGGCTCGTAGCCCGATTGTAGTCGGGACCGAGCGTCTTCACGATGGGTGGTTTGCCCAAGCGTGCTGCTGCCCAGCCGATCCCCGCGAGCGCGATGGCAGTACCGATTGCAGCAGCCGCCATGACGAGTCCCGTCGACGGATCCTGCGCGCCCTCGGCGGCGAGAGCGGTCACGCCGCAGACGGCAAGCCCCCCGAGGAACACGCCGCCAGGGAGCTTCAGCGCCTCGCCAGGAGTCATGGGCCGTTCGCGCGCCGCGAGATCGGGGCGCTCTTCACAGAGCCATCGCTGAGCCCGGCCGGGCCGAGCGCCGCGTCGATGATGGGCAGCACGAACTTCTCGATGACCGTGCGCGAGAAGAGGATCCACGAAGTGCTGCGCTCGAGGTCGGTGAGGGCCATCACCGGGTTGCCCGAGCCCGTCAGGATCTCGAGCCGTGCATTGCGGTAGTTCGGCTGGGTGAGCTGCTGCTCCTGCGACCGGAACGCGGTGATCACGCGGGTGCTCGGGTGCTTTTCGGGGGAGGCGGTCGACGTCCATGGACATCCGTGAGTAGGCCGTCGAGCGCCGACAGATGATCGATCCGGAAGCTCGCAAGAGTCGCGCGACAAGGGCGCTGTCCGCCCGTCTCTCTCGCACCGCCGACGCCTCGCGAGATCGCGTACGTCCACAGCATCAGCAGCATCCGAGGCGACGTCGTGTGATCGACGTCAACTATTCTTGCCGGTCGACGACAACTATTCTGGCCGAAGAAGCCCACCGTGCTGGCTCCTCGTCGGTGGTTGGAGGAGGGGTCGAGCATCCGCGCGGCCGCCGGCGCGAATCCGCTCGCGTTCTTCGTGGCCCTCGGCCCGCGCAGTCCGCGTGGCGGGCTCCGCCGCCATCCTCCGCCGATAGCCGTCACTCTTGTTCGTGAATCGCGGGGTCGGCGTCCGTACCAGAGCTTTCTCTGCGCGCGGGGATGTCCGCCGCCGAGGCGTCACGTCCCTGCTGCACTCCGGCTTCGCGCGGACGCTCGAGCGCTCGACACGTCAGCGCGCCAAGAAGCTGCTCGGCCTCCGTAGCGCGACGCCCGAGCAGCACCGACCACGCCGCGCAGCGCCGGTTCCGATCGTCGCCGACCCCGTCGTTGACGTCGCGCCGCCCCGTCCCGTAGGCTCTTCCTTGGTTCGGATGTCCTATAAGCCCATGCGACGAGCCAAGCGTGCCTGCGTTCTCCTCGTTCTCTCTGCCTCCTGCGGAGCGGCTCCCGCCCCCGCCCCCGACGGGGTGACGCTGCGCGTTCATCCCGAGGTCGGCGCTCGCTACGAAGTCGACATCGTCCTCGACACGCACATCGAGCCGCTCCACGGACGCGTGCGAACGATCTCGCACGGCGAGCTGGAGATCGCGGCGGTCCAGGGCGACGTCGTCACCTACCGATCACGCAGCGGCGCGACGCGCCTCGAGATGCCCGACAACCCCGTGCGCCTGCCACCCGTCGCGGCCGAGGCCGGCTGTGACGTCGAGCTTCGCGTCGGCCCGCGCGGCGAGCTCCTCGCGTCGCCGATCGTCGTCTCCGGCGCGTGCCCTTCGGCCGAGCTCGCCGTCTCGTGGGTGGAAGCGCTCCTTCCTCCCGACGAGGTGCGGGTCGGCGACACGTGGCCGCTGCCCGCGCCGGGCGTCGCCGCAGTCGCCGACGCTCCGACGATCACCCGCGAAGGCTCGGTCGAGCTCGCGCGCGTCGACGGCGCGTTGGCCGATCTCGAGTGGCAGAGCTCCGGCCACGTCGGGCCCCTGACGCCGCGCGAAGGCGTGACGATCAGCGCGACGCACGAGACGCACGGAAGCGCGAGCATCGCGATCGCAGACGGCCTCACGCGCCGCGGCGAGTCGCACACGACGTCGACGTACGACGCGACGCCCGAGGACGCCGCGCGCTACCGGCCGACGGCGATCGACGTCGCGTGGTGCCTCGCGCGCCAGGGCGAGCCGCCGTGCGAGGCGCGCGTCGAGGAGACAGATGCGCGACCGTCCGCACAGGTCTACGAGGGCGAGGCGTGCGCTGCGCGCGCGGCGACGCTCGATGCGACGCTCGCGACAATCGGCTCAGACGTCGAACAGATCGCCGCGGGTGACGTGCCGACCGCAGAGCGCGGGACGGTCCCGCTGACGGACTCTGCGCCGCGCATCATCGTGACGGCAGAGGGAGCGCACCTCGACGGCCGAGCCGTCACGCCCGAGCAGCTCACCGCGGACCTCGAGACGCTCTCTCGCAACTGGACGATCCTCCACCCGCACACCGCGTTCCCCGGCCGTGTGCATCTCCTCGCCGCGCCGGCCACGCCGCTCTCCGCGATCGAGCCCGTGCTCGCGCTTCTCACGCCGACCCATGCCGTCGACATGGTCGTGATCACCGGCCCCGGCCCGACGCGGCCCGCGCTCCCCGCTTGGGTGGGCGAGCTCCCCGCCGATCCCGCAGCACGCGCGACGCACCTCTCCCGCGCGTGGACGACGGCGGTCTCGGGGTGCGCGCCGATGATCTCGATGTTCGGCGCGCTCGCGATGGCAGACGCCTCGTCGCGCGGAGCGCTCCTGCGCCAAGGCGTGGGTGAAGCGCTCGCGGCCTGTCACTGCGGCGGCGTCGACGTCGATGCGATCGAGGCGCTCGCCGCGCGCACGGGATCGACCAACGACGTCGCGATCGCTGCGCTCGTGATCCCCGCCGGCACGACAGGTCGCGCGCTGCGAATCGCTCGCTCCGGAACGGCGGCGGATCTCGCCGCAGCGCTCGCCGCCCGCACGACGCCCGGTAGCGCCGTGCGACTCGTCTTCCGCTGAGGGTCCGCAGCGCGCAGGCCGCGGGAGGCGACCAGCGCAGCACGGGCTTGCGTGCCGCGCGCGTCTCGTCCATCCGGCGCAGGTGCGTGCCGTGCGGCGCGCCGTTCACGAGCTCGGGCTGCTCGAAAGCACGCTCGGATCATCCGACTGGCAAGCGCAGCTCGCCCCGTCGTTGCACCCGCGGAAGCGCGCGAGCGCGCCAGGCTCCCGAGGGTCGGTCAGGCAGTCGAAGCCCGCCTCGCAGACCCGACCGGTGCTCGTCGGCGCCCATGCTTCATCGCACGCCCCTCTGCCGCCGGCGCGATGCACTGCCCGGTATACGGCGTTCCGTCGGGATGGACCGCCAGGTCAGGATTCGGCCTCGGAAACTCCGCGCCGAAAGCGCGGCAGTAGAGACCGGTCGAGCAGGGGTGCCCATTCGTGTCGCGGAATACGATGCTCAGGCCCGTGACGAGCCGGCACGCGCTCGGTTGCTGAAAGCGCGGCAGGCAGGCGTAGCCGAAATCGCAAAGTTGCCCTTGGCACGGATCGACGCTGCACGCGCCGCCCGGGCCGACCGGGTCGACGTTGGGGCGGAGCTCCCGATGTTCCAAGCTCGGGGCATCCTCGCCGAAAACCTCCGGTCAACGGGAGGGCGGGCAGCCGAACATGAAGCCGGCGAGCTGTGGGACGTCGCGCGCGTCTGCGCCGAAGCCGATCAGGCTGCGCCGTGTGCCGGAGGCCGAGCGTGCTTCCACGCACTCGACGTAGAGAAACGTCTGCAGGTCGTCGAACGAAGCAGCGGTGTTGAACGCCACCATCACCTGGCACGGCTGCGCGGCGCTCGGTCTCTCAGCCCCGCACGGCGCGGAGAACGTCTCGCCGCCATCGACGAACGTGAACGTGCACTCGCCAGACACGAGACCACCGGGGCGCGGCACGACGACGCGAGAGAGCGCGATGCGCTGCTCCTCCGCCCCGACTCCCGCGCTCATGTCGATCGTCACGGCACGTGTGCTGCTCGACTCGTCGACGGTGCATCCCAGCTGGGTTCCCGCAGGGTCGTCCGGGGAGACGGGCACCGAGCCTCCGACGTAGCGCGCGGGCGTCTCCGAGCAGCCTGGGATGCTGCTGCCGTCGAGGGCGTTGCAGCGCACGAACCAGCCCACCATCACATCCGTCGGCCCGACGTGCTCGGGAGGGCTCGCGCAGCTCGCGAGAGCGAGTGCCATCCCGAGGCCGACGCCGCTGATGCGAATGAAGCGGGGTAACACGGCCGGCAAGGCCTTCGAGCCTAGGAAGAAACTAGGAAGAAACTCGCCGCACCGCGTCATGGTCGCGTCGTGCTTGCAGCCCGCTTCATGCGTCGCAGTCGTCGACTCACCGAGCATCGTGAGCATCTCGGCGAAGAGCGCTGTCCGCATGAAGGCCCTTCGGCGAGGCTGGCTGGTGGCTGATGCGGTCATCGAGCACGTGGATCGAGGATCTGGGAGGCGTTCGCGGCGGTCAAGCACCGCGTCGAGGCGTCTCTCGGAGGACGAACCGCCGGCCCCGCGTGGCTGCGAGCCGCACGCGAGCACGTCCACGCCGATCCCGTGCCTGCTCACCTCGGCCCAGCTCGCGTCGTGCACGCGCGTCGTGTCGGCGTCGCGGGGCACGATCGCGGCCCTGTCCTTGGCGTGCGCCGAGAGCCCGCCGGAGGGGAGGATGGTGTGATCGGCGTCGGAGCTCGCGCGCCTCGCCTCCGCCGCCTTGGCCTCGCGGCATCTCGCGCGAAAGAGCGCGCGATGCCTTCGGCTCTTGCCGGGGCGCGGCACGAGAGTGCAGAGCCCGACAAGGCCTATGGCCAATTGGCTATAGGCCGTGTCGATGCGATGAACGTGCTCGGGCTCATCGTGATCCAGTCGGTGCCGTCCGAGTACGGCGTCTTCAGGCGCAGCGCTATCTCCCCCGTGTCGAGCTTTCGAAGGCGCGCCTCGGCGAGCGGGGGCCGGAGCAAGTAGCGGCAGAGGTGCTCCAGCCGATCGCGCCTGTCGGGCGCCACCAAGGTCGTCGCGTCGAGGCCGAAGGCTTCGAGGCGCGCCTTGATCCCTCGACACGGTCGGCGCGGCCTACCTCGAAGACAACGTCGCGGCGCTCGCGTCGCGCGGCACGATCGTCGTGATCGGCTTGGTCGGCGGCATCCAAGGCACGATGCCGCTCGGCACACTGCTCCAGAAGCGCGGGCGCATCCTCGGCGGCACGATGCGATCACGGAGCGCATCCGAGAATCGCGCGCTGGCCGAGGGCTTCATGCGCGAGCTCTCGCCGCTCTTCGACGACAAGACGCTCACGCCCGTGATCGAGCACGTGATCCCGATGAGCGAGACCGCGAGAGCGCACGCGCTGCTCGAGTCGAACGAGCACGAGCAGGCCGGCGAGCGCTCGTCGACGCGTGCGACGAGACGGAGCTTCATCCACGCGGCGCGAGGTCGGTGATCGCAAACCTGCGGTCGGGGTGCGAGACGCTCACCAGCCAGCGATCGCTGACCACGATCCACGGGTACGACGGCACCCGCAAGCGCGCTCCTGCAGCGAGCGTCCCGGGGTCGAGTGCGACCAGACGCAGCGCACCGTCCCCGTCATCGCCCGCCTCCGCGAGAACGCGTCCGCCCTGGCTCACCAGATGAAAGCCCAAGCGCGTGAGGTCACCGCCGGCAGGATCGATCCTGAGCTCGGCGGTGCAGGCGCCGTCGCGCGCTCGCAGGTGACGCGCGCCTGCCTGATCGATCGCGTAGTATCCGGCACCTGCCGCATCGAGGATCGCGGCGTAAGGGCGCTCGCTCCACGCCGCCGGGCCCGCGAGGCACACCCCGTCACCGTCGCACGCGACGATCGTCGCGCCCGACCCGTCCTGACCGCACGCCACCCCGACGAGCACGCGACGCGCGGTCGGATGCGGCGACAGCGACACGTGGGCTGGCGGCGGATAGCTGGCCAGCGCGACTGATCACGTGCTGCGGCGTCGGTTCGCCTACGTGCGCGTGGCGCCCGATCCAGAGACGCTGCGCCGCTTCCACGCCAAACGGGCTTCCCGGTCGACGGGCTCATCTCGACGCCCGCGCGCGTGGACGCGATCCTCCGCGATCCGGATCGCTGGCTCGGGACCTCGTACTTCTTGCGAGAGGTCTGCTCGAGACGATCGAGGACGTGTGGCGCTTCGAGGTCGAGCCGATGCTCGAAGGGCTCCTCGTCGATCGCCCGGCGGACGCGGTTCGCCTCCGCTGGGAAGCCGTCCGCTATCGCATCCTGGGGTGAGCGCTCACAGGTGGCGGACGACGCGCACGGTCTCGCCGGCCCGGATCTCGACGTCCACCTCGTGCATCACGCCATCGGGGGTGCGCAGGCCGAGCACGTGGTGACCCGGGGGGATCCTGTCGGTGCGCACTGGCGTGTTGTACCCGGTGTCGTGACCGTCGACGAACACATGCGTCCACGGCACTGTCTGCAGCAGGATCGTGCCCACCCCGCGGGCCCTCGCTTCATCGCTGGCCCTCGCTTCCTCCCTGGCCCTCGCTTCGTCCCTGGCCCTCGCTTCATCGCTGGCCCTCGCTTCATCGCGCACGCGCACGGTGCACCGCGCTGCGAGGTATTGGAGGATCATCGCTCGCTGGGGAGGGCTAACGCCGGGGCGATCGACGAGCCGACGTCCCGTGACGCACGCGCCTTCATGGTCGCCTCGATTGCGCTGCGCGCTCCACGTCGCGCGCAGCGTCGCTGTGTCCTCCGCGTCCGTCCCCCCGTCTTGCGTGTCGGTCCCTGCGTCCGACGTCGGCAGCTGGCTGCCCATGGGGTCGAGGAAAGGGGGGGGTCCGACGGGTCGGAAGGGTGCGCCGACGAGTGGTACGACGTCGTGCACGTCCACCGGCGCGACCGCAGCCGGCGCGACTGCGACTGCGACCGGCGGCTCGGGGACGAGCTCGACGCTCTGCGGCGCAACGAGTGGTGGGCGCCAGACCCAGAGCAGGAGCCCGCCCAACACGAGGCTCGTCGCGACGGCGGCGCCGACGAGCCGCGTTCGCATCCGTGCTCGCGCCGGCGCGCGCATCCTCAACGCGGGAGGCACGGCGGGCGTGCGCTCGATGTCGCGAACGAGCTCGGCGGCGCCGGGCGGTCCACCGCCCTCGGCCCAGCGGATCGGATCGCCCTTCATGTCTCGTCCTCTCCCAAGGCCCGTGCGAGCTCGGCGCGCGCTGCGTAAAGCCGCGAGTGCACGGTCCCGATCGGGACATCGAGCGCGTCGGCGATCGCGCGACCGCTCATCCCTTCCACTTCGAACATGACGAACACCGCGCGCCGCTCCGGGTCGAGCTCGCGCAACGCCCGGAGCCCCCGCGTGCTGCGCCGACGCGCATCGAGCTCGGCCTCGGCATCGCCGCCCACGCCTCGCTCGGGTGGCTCGATCAGTCGCTCCGTATGGCGAAACGATCGCTTTCGGTAGTTGCGGACGAGCCCGACGCAGACGCCCCAGAGCCAGCCGCGCATCGACTGCGTGCGGTCGTACTCGGCGCGGCGGCGGTGGACGACCAGGAACACCTCCTGGGTGAGGTCCGGTAGGTCGGGCGCGCTCACGCCGAGCCGATGAAGGCTGCGCCAGACGTGTTCGCCGTGCGCGTCGTAGGCCACGCCAACGTCCAGTTCGGCGGCCTTCGCCAGCTCCAGCTCCGCGTCCAACGTATGCCCCATCGCCTCCTCTTGTCGTGAGGAGCTGGGATCTTCGCGCCGTCCGCCAACTTTCGGAAGCGGCCCATCTTTCGGCACCCTCCCAGGTCTGGGTGGCGCGTCTTTCGGCGGGCGGTACCCGGCGTCTCGGAGGTCGGGGTCGTCTTCGCGCTCGGGGCCGTGGCACGTCACGCCGTGGCCGGTCACCGCGCGATCGGTGGCCGCGGCCAGCGCCGGCTCGTCGATGTCCGAGAGGCTCTCGCCGCGCCGGGAGAAGAGGCGCGCGATGCGCCGGAGCAAGCGCGCGAGGCGGAGATCGTCGACATCGACGCCTGGGAGGGTGATGACGCCCCACGTTCCACTGTGCTCGCGGCCCGACCGGCTGCGAGCGCATCGACGACTGAAGGCCAGGGCGCCCGACGGAAGCACCCCTTAGGGTGTCTCGTCGAGGAACCCGCTCACCGCTTCGAACCCGAGGCCGGCAGAGATCCCTTCACAGTGAGTACCTGGAGGGTCGCCACCGACGCACACGGCCGCCGACCAGGTACAAGCGGTGTCCGTGTCGCCCGTGCAGGCGGGCTCGTCTTCGTGGATCGAACAGCGGCCGAGAGGGAGGAGGTCGGGGTGCGCCAGCGCCTCGATGGTCTCGCGCTGCGGGCACTCGATGAAGGGGCAGTAGCTCATGAGCTCACTCACCCAGAGCGTGCCGCCGAGCTCGCCGCGCTCCAGCCGCGCGCCCGAGCCGAGCTCGCCCGTCAGCCGGACGTCGTGGAGGAGGACAGGGATCTCCGCGCCCATCTCGATGATGAGCAAGGGAAGCGCGGACGCGGTCGTCTCGAGGCGGCCGTCCACGATGGCACCCGGCATCGTGCCGAGGTCCTCGGTCGCGTGGAAGGACGCGCCACCAGCAAGCCCTTGTCCGTCGGGCACGGGCAGTGCGCCGCGCGGCGCGGCCGCCAGCGTGAGCCGGACCCGGACGCTCGGGTCTCGCTCGAGGTCATCCACGTCCTCGACGACGATCACGACCAGGAGCCGTCCGCTCTGGATCGCCTCCCGGAACGCCCCGTTCACGCCCTCCGGTCCGGCCATCACGGTGAAATTCGGCAGAACGAGCCCGAGCTGGTCGTCGATCCCGGCCGCGCCGTCGCGAATCCCGACGAAGTCCGCCGCGCCTGTGCACGGCAGCGCAGGATCACCGTCGATCATCCCATCGAGATCCATGCCGTGCGCGCGAGTCGGCGTGGTCGGGTCGTCGTAGTCGGCGTCGATCGTCGAGAGGACGAAGGTCAGCGTGATCGGCGCCGGGGCCCGGAGAGGCTCTGGCGACGCGCAAGCACACAGGATCAACGCGAGCGCGGCAGCATCGACGGCGCGGCGTGAGGACATGGCCTGCACGATACAGCGATCCGCGACGGCGACGGAGAGCCCATCGGTGGTGCCGAGCGCGAGAGCGTTCCATCGCCGCTCACTTGTGGCGGCACGCGCTCCCCTCTCCTATCTTCGGTCCGGGAACAGATCGATGACGCTCGACGCGACCTGGCTCGACGCGGCTCCAGCACGCCTTTCTGGAACGGGCCAGAATGCGCTCAGGTCCTCCTGCCCATGATGGATGCGAGACGGGCTCCGCCGATCGTCTGGAGCGCGCACGGAATCGTCGCAAAGACGCGCCCGACCGCCGTCGCTCGGCTCGGTCCTCTCGGAGAGCCGCGGTCCGAGCACGCGGTGCCGCCGGGTACGCTCGCGATCGGGCTCGGCGCGGAGGGCCTCGTGACGACCGACGGCTTCGTGGTGCGACACGAGGACGGCCGCGAGACGCGCATGATCGAGGCGATGAACCCCTGGCGAGAGCGACGCGTGATCGCGCGCTGTGCGTTCTCGGAGGATGCGCGCACCGTCGCGATCACGTGGCAGCGAGCGGATGGCGAGTGGCTCGCCTACGACGGCTTCGGCGTGTTCGACACCACGACGGGCGCACCGAAGGCGCCGACGCCGACGCCGACGCTCCCGGACGACTGGTGTGACGGGGAGGTCGCGTTCGCGGGTGGCTTCGGGCTCTTCGCGTACCGCACGACGTGGATCGGAACGGTCTGGGGCTCGCAAGGAGGGCCAGGGCGCGGGTTCGTCGTGTGGGACGTCGACTCGCGCGAGCAGGTCGCGTCCGACTCGGACGACGGCGGCGGCGATTTTAGGGACGTCGAGCCCCTCGTCGTCGCGCTGGATCGCGCGGCCGCGTTCGTGGCGAGAGGACGCGCGGGCAGCATCAGCCGCTTCGAGGTCACGTCCGATCTCGAGTTGGACCTGGGCGTGGGGCCGTCCATCGTTTCCCCGGGCGCGATCGCCGTGACGCGGCAGGGGACGCTCGTCATCGCGTGCGCAGCGGGCGTCCTGGTCTGGCCGTCGTTCGAGGAGCAGTTCACCGTGGAGGCCGACGATCCCCTCGGTGTGGCCCTCTCGCCCGACGAGACGCAGGTCGCGTGGCTCGAGCGCTCAGGCCGCGTGCGAACCGCTCGGCTCGCGCGTTCGACGGGCTGACGAGGATCTCTCGTGGGACGCCCAGCTTGACCCCGGCCGAGGCCTCCGAGAACATGGTTCCGTCCGATGACGACCGACGACGAAGAGAAGCGCGACGCCGCACGTGTCGTCGTCCCAGCTTAGCCGACCCTCGAGGTGCACATGGATCCGCTTCGCCCCTGCCTCGCGTGCTCGCGCCATGTTCGCGCGAGCGAACGAGCCTGTCCCTTCTGCGGCGCAGCCCTCCCTGAGCGTGTCGAGCGAGCGCTCGTCGCCCGCGGGCGCCTCGGCCGCGCTGCGATCTTCGCCTTCCGTGCGAGCAGCGCCCTCGCGCTCTCGACGCTCACCGCGTGCGGCGACGATGCGCCGCCGGGCGCGCCGCCCATCACCGCGCCGCCGGAGGAGACGATCATGCAGCCCTACGGCGCGCCGCCCGAGCCACGACCCGAGCCGACCCCGCTCGAGCCGGTCCCCGAGCCCACGCTCGCGCCGCCCGTCGAGCCCACGCCCGAGGTCGCACCGACGCCCGAGCCACCCGCGCATTCGCGCCCTCACAGCCACGCGCAGCCGACGACCACCGAGCACACGCCCGGCGGCCCGGCCTCGGGCTACGGCGGTCCGCCTGCGGGCGGACTCTGATCGTCGAGCCGTCAGCTCCCGAAGACGCCCACGCCGTCGAGGGCTTCACGCGCGGATCGTCGGCCGTGGTCGTTCATCGAGCCCTGAGATCGATGAGGGCCGTCGGTCCGCCGCGCGCACAGCCGATCGATCCCGCAGAGGCCCAGCGGATCCTCGACGCGGCGCGGCCACCGACGCGCTGAGCCGAGAACCTGCTGGCTCATCGCCCGCTTCCGCGTGACGTGCGCGAGCTCTACGCGAACCGGGCGCGCACCGCGCTGCGCATCTCCTCGAAGCGCTCGACGAGCTCGTGCGGGTCGACGCCAGGCGCGCGGGCTCGCATCCAGGACGCGGCTTCGTCCAGCGTCGCCACGAACGCACGCGGGAACTTCGCGCGCGTCAGCAGGATCATCGCCCCGAGCGCGGTGCGGATGGTCGCAGCGAGAAAGCCGGTCGCTTCGAGCACGACGACCGATCCGCGCATCTGCGACCCCGCGGCGTTCATCGCGTCCGCGATCGCCGTCCGCTCGGCCGCCTCGGGCTGCGGCGCGCCGGCCTCGATCGCGCCGAGCGCCCAGAAGCCGTCGGGGAGCTCGCGACCGAGCTGCACGTAGGTGCGACGCAGCGCCGCGACGCTCTCCGCCGTGGGCTTCTGTCGCCAGACGATCAGCACGAAGTGTCGCCAGACTCCGATCCCGCAGTCGGGCGCGGCGTGCAGGATCCGTACGGACTCGGTCGACAGCGCCACGGTGCTTCGCGCCGGATAGTAGCCCGGCGGCGAATGTCCGGATCGATCTCCTTCGAGCACACGCTCGAGGCGCCCACCGCGGGATCGAGCTGCGATAGGATCGGTGGATGCGCGCCCTCTTCGCTCTCACTCTCTGCTCGATCTCGATCTCGATCTCGACCATGGCCGCCGCGCAAGCGCGGGTGCCCGTCGAGAGCGTCGGGACGGACTCACATTCGTCCTGTACCGCCGCAGGAACTGCGAGCCGGATCAACATCGCGTGCCATGCCCCGGGCGAGACGCCGACCGACGACCTCGGCTGCGTCACGCTGCTCACCGCAGAGCTCCTGCCCGACGCGGGCCTCGAGACGCTGGTGGAGTGCGGCAACCCCCGCGACGGCGAGAGCCGCATCGCGTTCGCGATCTTCGCAGGCCCGCAGCTGCGGTGGGTGGTCCAGCCGAGCTTCGAGTACGGTGCATCGGTCGAGATCGCCGATCTGCTCGAGCGCGGAGCGGGCGGCGCTCGCCGCTTCGAGATCGTGATGCACCTCGGCTCCGAGGACGGCAGCGACGTCCTCGTGTTCGCGGCGCACGGAGGCGCGATCGTCCGCGTCTTCCGCGCCTACCTCGGCGGCGGCGGTGATCCGGTGCGCGACCTGTCCTTCGTGCTGAGCTCCGGTGGCAACGCGCGCATCGAGCTCCGCAGCGGACGCGGACGCCCCGAGGTCTGGCGCTTCGACCCGGCGACCTTCGCCTACGCGCACTGAAGGCGTGACCAGAAACTGGTCTCGCCTTCTCGCGCAGCGCTACGAGGGGGTGGCTCCATCCCGATTCACTCGG
>JBBSAT010000103.1:0-22709 GCA_038252025.1 Polyangiales bacterium
GGAGAGTCTCCTTCTCGACTCCCTCGCCCCTCCGGGGAGGGTCTCCTTCTCAACTCCCTCGCCCCTCCGGGCAGAGTCTCCTTCTCAACTCCCTCGCCCCTCCGGGGAGAGGGCGGGGGTGAGGGGTCTTTCCCTCCATCCCCCTACGCCGCGACCGTCGCCCCCGCCTCGTTCCGCGCCAGCAGCCGATCCAGCAGCGCGTTCACTCCCACCACGGTGTCGGTCGTGTTCAGCTCGCGCCGCGACGCCGCGCCGCCCGCGATCCCGCGCAAATATCCCGGGTAGTAGCGGCGCAGCGCACGACACGCGCGCAGCTCGCCTCGCTCTTCCACCGCGAGCGCGAGGTGCTCGCGACAGAGCGCGATCCGCTCCTCGATCGTCGGCTCCGGAAGAACCTCTCCGCGATCGAGGAGCGCACGCGCCTCCCGGAAGATCCAGGGGTGCTCGATCGCGTAGCGACCGACCATCGCGCCCGCGCAGCCCGTCTCTTCGATCGAGCGGCGCGCGTCGTCTGCGCTGCGCACGTCTCCGTTGACGATCACGGGGATGCGCACGGCCTCTCGCGCGCGCGCTGCCCAGCTCCAGTCGGCCGAGCCGCTGTGGCCCATGTCCGCGGTGCGGCAGTGGATCGTGATCGCCGCAACGCCTGCGTCTTCGAGGCGCTTGGCGAGCTCGACGATCAGCACCGGCGTGCCTGCGCCCCAGCCGATGCGCGTCTTGACGGTGACGGGGAGCGAGACGCGCGAGACCATCATCTTGGCCATCTCGACCATCGCGTCGGGCTCGCGGAGCCAGCCGGCGCCCGCACCGCGGCGGGCGATCTTGGGGACCCAGCAGCCGCAGTTCACGTCGATGTAGGACGGGCCCGCGCGCTCGGCGACCTCGGCGGCCTCGGCGAGTCGATCGGCGTCGGCGCCGTAGATCTGGATGGCCGTGGGCTGGTCGTCCGGCGTGAGGTCGATCTTGTGGGCGGCATCGCGCGCGCCGCGTAGGAGGCCCTCGACGTTGACGAACTCGGTGACGCAGAGGTCTGCCCCGCGCGCGCGGCAGATGCGCCGGAAGACGGCGTCGGTGACGTCCTCCATCGGGGCGAGGATCACGGGGCGTCGAGCGAAGTGCTCCTGGAAAGAAAACGTCACGGCGCGGCAAAGGTGGCCGCCAGAAACACGAAAGGCCAGCCACTTTCGTGACCGGCCGGGCCACGCGACCTTCTTCTTCCGGCGACGGGGCGATGTCAGTCGCCGAACACGGATTCCAGACTGGTGGCCGTCAGGAGGCGCTCGAACCAGCGCTCGAGGGTGGGCGTGTCCGCGGCCTCGATCTTCGCGAGCGCGTCGGGCGGCAGCGCCTCGAAGTGGAACTTCAGCTGCTTGAGGAGTAGCTCGCGCAGCGTCGAGCGCCGCCCCTCCGCCTTGCCCTCCGCCTTGCCCTGTTCGATCAGCTGCTGCGCCGTGGTCATCACGATATCTACCCGGACCGGAAGGCTGAACTTGGGCACCCATGCCCGAGCCCGAGCGATGCCGGACTCATCATCTGGGGATGTCGACACTCCGACGTCGGAATCGATGTCGAAGTCCGACACCGATCTCGCGCTCGAGAGCAACGCAGCAACAAACGGCGCCGAGGCGGCCCAGAAACACGAAAGGCCAGCCACTTTCGTGGCCGGCCTCCCGCTGTCCCGACCGCTAGACGCGGTCCGAACGACTACTCGAGGGTCGCCGAGACCGTCTCGAAGCCGAGACCGGCCGAGATCGAGGCGCAGTGATCGCCCGTCGCGTCCGGCATGATGTCCGGCATCGCAAGCGCCTCGACCGTCGCGAGGTCGACGCCCGCGATGAACATCGCCGCGAGGGTGACGACGTCCGTGACGGCGACGATCGCGCCGAACTCTCCACCCGCGAAGCCGCCGCCGTCGCTGATGCGACCGCCGATGACCACGTTGCGGAGCGTGAGCGTGATGTTCGAGCCCATGACGGCGAACGAGAGCGGAAGCGTGGTGGTCATCGCCGAGAGGCGGCCGGCCGTGATCGAGCCGGTGACCGTCGCGATGTCCATCATCGTGGTGAAGGTCTGGTCGGCCACGAGGCCCGTGCCCGACGTCATGATCGTCGCGCCCGCCGGGACCATGCCGAGCAGGATGTGGACGGTCACGGACGAGTCGTTCGTGAAGCTGTTGATGTCGCCGACCTCGAACATGAGGAGCAGCGTGCCGCCCTGGATCTGCTCCTGGATGGCGCCGTTGACGCCGTTGGCGAGCATCATGCCGAGCGTCGGGAGGACCGTGCTGAGCTGGTTGTCGACGCCCGGGTCGCCGGTGACCGCAGAGGTGAAGTCCGGGGCCGCGGTGCACGGCAGGCCGACCGCGCCGTCGATCATCATGTCGAGGTCGAAGCCGAACGCCATCGTCGGGTCCGTGCCGTCCTCGCCGGTGTCGATCGTCGACACGACGTAGGTCCGCGACACGGGCGGGGCGGGGCAGTCGACGGCGCACGTCGCAGTGGTCTCGCCCGAGTCGCACGTCCCGTTGCCGCACGGCATCGCCGCCGGCGTGTTGTTGCAGCCAACGATCGCCGTGCTCGAGAGCGCGACACCAACTACCAAGGTCTTCCAGTTCATTCGGGTGCCTCCATCAACTGTTTCTGAACGCCTGGGGAGGCAGGCTCCCCGAATCGCGGCCGCGCTTCTAACACGCGGCCCACCGGACGTTCAAGCAAGTGGAGAGCGTACACGAGGACCCGGCCTTCCCGCATTCCTCCCGCGGTGCGACCGCTCACGCGACATCCATGTCGTGGTGGGGCGAGGAAGCTCGATACGCGAGCGCACCGCTCGTTTCCGCGCTACGCCCGCGCGCTATGACTAAGACGACTCGGTTCCTGGGCTTGCTCGCTGCATCCATGCTCTTCGCTTGCGGCGGCCCCGCGGCAGAAACGCCCGACGCGGCGGTCCCCGACGTGGACGCCGGCGGCGGCGGCAACGACGGCGGCAACGACGCCGGCCGAGACGCGGGCATGAGCGCTTGCGCTGCGCCGCGCGCCGTCACCCTCACCACGGGCATGCAGACGATCAGCGGCGACACGACCAGCCTCGGCATGGGCCTCGCCCGCGCGGACGGCTGCGGCGGCATGGGCACCGCCTCCGGCTCCCCGGAGGAAGTGATCGCGCTCACGTTGCCGGGCGCCTCGACCGACATGGTCGGCGTCCTGCTCACCACCGCCGTCACCGGCACCGACGCCACCTTCGACACTGTCCTCGAGATCCGGCCCGCGTGCATGTCGGCGACGAACGCCGTCTGCATCGACGACACCTCGGCCGACGACTACCGCTCGACGGGCACCTTCCTCGCGCCCGGCGGCAGCACGGTCTTCATGATCGTCCGCGGCTACACGCCCGCGCTCACCGGCTACCTCGACTCCGGCCCGTGGACGATGGACGTGAGCACGTTCCTCAACCCCGCGCCGCCCACGTTCACCAGCGGCACGGCGACCTACTACGACGCGGCGAACCTCGTCATGAGCATCACCGGCGGCGACCCGGCGGGCGCGGGCGACAGCCTCCGCTTCTCGTTCCTCGACGCGGCGGGCACGCCCATCGGCCTCGACCTCGACGCGAGCGCGGCGACGCCGGACGAGATCGAGCTCATCTACAACTTCAACCCGTCCGTGCTCGGCATGACCACCTTCACGAGCGACTTCGACCTCGTGCGCATCAACGCGATGTTCGGCTTCGCGGACTTCCCGCAGCTCGCCACGGCGACAGAGCTTCGCGTCGCGGTGCTCAACGCGTTCGGCCTCGAGAGCGCCGAGGCGACCATCCCGCTCGCGACCGGCACCACGGTGGGCGTCGACGCGGCATGCGATGCGACGCACCGCTGCGCCGACACCCTGACCTGCACGGCCGACGTGTGCGTCGCGACGCCCGAGGTCATCGCGGCCTGCGCGACGGCGACCGCGCTCACGATCGCGACGCCGACCACGACGACGACGAGCACGATGACGACCGCGACGCTCGACACGACCGAGGGCCTGTTCGAGGGCTCCTGCGTCGGCACGGGCGGTCTCGGCGCCGAGACCTTCTTCACGGTCACGGTCCCGGCGGGCGGCACCTACGACATCATCGCCGACACGAACGGCCCGATGATCGCCGACACGGACACCATGCTCTACGACCGCACCATCTGCGTGGACCCGTCCACCGAGACGGGCTGCAACGACGACGACGACCGCCTCGCGCGCACGGATCCGCCGCTCCTCGCGTCGTACCTCGTGGTCCTCGACGCGGCAGCCGGCGACCACACGATCGTGGTCGACAGCTGGCAGACGCTGGACGTCGAGGCGACGGTCGACCTCACGGTCAGCCTCCGCCCGGTGCTCGCGACGGGCGCGGACTGCGACGCGATGGGCGTGATGAACCGCTGTGCGGCGGGCACCTGCCCGGCGGCGGCTCCGTTCCTCTGCCCCTGAGCCATCGCTGATCGGCTCGCTACGCCGTCCGCTGCCGTCCGTGCTCTCCGAGCACTCCCGTACGCGGCCGGCTACGCGAGCACTCCTGCCCCGATAGGCCCGCGTGGACATGTTCCACGCGGGCCTTTCTCTTGGGGGCGGCTACGCTCGGCCGCCCCGGATGATCGATCTCCCGACGCTGAGCATCGCGCTGCCGCTCGCGGCCATCTGCTTCCTGGCGTTCTCCATCGAGACCGCCCTCGGGTTCGGCGCGACGCTCATCTCGGTCGCGCTCGGCTCGTTCGTGCTCGATCTCGAGCACCTGCTCCCCGCGCTCGCGCCGATGAACCTGGCGCTCTCGATCTACCTGACGACGCGCTACCGGGCGCAGATCGACCGCACCTTCCTCTTCACGCGCCTGGTGCCGCTCATGGGCCTCGGGCTGCCCATCGGCATGTTCGTGTTCGCGAGCGCCGATCCCTCGCTGCTCAAGCGGCTCTTCGGCGCGTTCCTCGTCGCGGTCTCCACGCTCGAGCTGATCCGCATGCAGCGCCTCGGCGTCCAGAAGCCGCTCTCGCGCCCCGCGGAGGTCGGCATGCTCTTGCTCGGCGGGATGATCCACGGCGCCTTCATGACCGGCGGTCCGATGGCCGTGTACGTCACGGGACGCGTGCTGACGGACAAGGGGCGCTATCGCGCGACGCTCTCGGCGCTCTGGGCGATCCTCAACACCATCGTGCTCGCCTCCTTCGCGCTGACCGGCAGGCTCACGCCCAGCACGGGCGGGCTCGTCACGACGCTCGTCCCCTCGATCGCCCTGGGCATGATCGCCGGCGAGGTGCTCTTTCGCCGCGTCTCGGAGCGCGTGTTTCGGGCGACCGTCTTCATGATGCTGCTCGCCTCGGGCGGGCTCCTGCTGCTCCGCGGGTGAAGCGATGAGCGATCCCATCCAGCACGACCTCGTCCGCACGCGCGCGCTCTTCGCCGCCACGTACGCCGCCGTGCGCTACGTCCCGGTGCCCCTGCTCGACGACTACCTCCGGGAGCGCATCGCGCTCTCGGTGCTGCGTCGCTCGGCCGCCTCCCGCGGCCACGTGCTCGAGAAGGCCGCGCTCGCCCCGCTCGCGAGCTCGTCCGAGGGCTGCCTCGGCTGCCTCACGTCGCTGCTCTGGGTGCCGATCAAGCTGATCTTGTTTCCGATCCGGACGCTCCTCGCCGTCGTGCTCGGCGTGCGCTGGGCGAGCCGCGATCTGCTCGAGATCCTCGCGCTCGGCCGCACGCTGGACCGCGTCCTCGACGACGGCCGCTTCCCCGCATCGAACGTCGACGTGCAAGCCACCTTCGCCCGCGAGGCGCGGCGCGCCTTCGACCGCGCGATGAAGGGCCTCGACACGCAGGCGGTCACGGGCGTCCTCGCCGTCGCCCTCGGCCCCCTCGGAAAGCTCGTCCCCGCGGCGATGCGCGTGATGCGCCGAGCTACGCGCGAGCAAGCGCCCGACGGCGCGCCGGGCATCGAAGCGCCCGCGAGCCGGATCGTCGCCGCGCTCGACGAGCCGCGCGTGAGGGCGCTGCTCGTGACGATCGACCAGCGCTTCGACCAGGCGCTCCTCGAGATCCGCGCGGAGAGCCGCGCGCCCTGATCGAGGCAGGAGCGCCGCGCGCTTGTCGCCGGGGTTGGCCGCGCTACAGAGGTCGACGTGACGGAGCGACGAGCGCGCGTGAGAACCACCGCCGGCAAGGGCCGAGGCAGCCCGGAGGCGACGGAGAAGCGCCGCGTCGCGCGCGCGCTGAACGCGATCGTCGCGCGCTCGGGCGGCGGCCCCATCGGCCTCGACGGAAGGACCGAGAAGCGCAGGCAGCGCCTCGTCCGCGAGCTGAAGGATGGCCGGCGCGGCGCGCCGCTCTCGCCCATCGATGTCCTCACGCACGTGGGAGAGCTCCTCTCGCTCGGCGAGACGATCGACACGCTGGAGAAGCAAGGCGTGGAGCCGCGCCGCACCGCACCGAGCACAGAGCTCCTCGACGTCTGCGCACGCGTGCGCGAGGCCTACGATCTCCCGGACGCCGCCTTTCATTTTCTCGGACTCTCACTCGCCGAAGGTCAAGACCCGTGAACAAGCTCGCGCTCGCCTGCTCTCTCCTCGTGTCGGCCTGCGGCGGCGCCGCGTACCACATGCGTCCGAGCACCCTAGAGACGGTGCCCGCGCCCGTGGAAGGCCAGGCCCTCGTCGTGTTTGCGATGCCGGGCGATGGGCGCGACGTCGTCACGATCGCCGACGAGTTCGGCGCCATCCTCGGCCAGCTCCGCGGCCACAGCTGGTTCGCGCACCAAGTCCCGCCTGGCGACCACCGCTTCTACGCGTTCGTCGGCAGCTCCGCGTACCTCGTGCGCGCCACCCAGCTCGAAGCGGGTACCGTCTACTTCACCGAGATCGTGCATCCGCTCCTCGGGAACACGCGCTTCGTCGCGCGCGGCTGCGTCGCCGCCACCATCGGCGCGGCCTCACGCACCGAGCTCGATCCTGCGGCGAGCGACGCCGCCCTGCGTGCGCAGGTCGGGAACATCCCGCAGCGCGCGCTCGAGGCGGACACCGAGCTCGATCGCATGAGCCCGGCCGACCAGGCCGCTCGCACGCTCTCGGGCAGCTGCCAGTAGAGCGGACACGCGCCAACGAAAACGGGCCCACTTCCAATGAAGCAGGCCCGCCCTCGTTCGTGATCGGCTCGCTACGCCGTCCGCTGCTCTCTGAGCACTCCCGTACGCGGCCGGCAACGCGAGCACTCCTACATTGCCCGCCCTCGTTCGTGATCGCTCCGCACGCCGTCGCGCTCGGGATCAGTTCGTCTCTTCGAACTCCGCGTCGATGACGTCGCCGTCCTTCTTCTTCCCGCCGGGGCCTTCGCCGCCCGCGTCGCCCGGTCCGCCCGGTCCGCCGGGGCCGCCCGCGCCGCCGTAGGCCATCTGCGCGAGGTCGGCCATCGCCTTCTCCAGCGCCTCGGTGCCGCTGTGGATCGCGTCGTGATCTTCCTTCTCGATCGCGGTTCGGAGCGACTTCACCTGAGCTTCGATGGTGGCGACCTTGTCCGCGGGGACCTTGTCCTTGAGATCCGAGAGCGCCTTCTCGACGCCGTAGCAGAGCTGGTCGGCCTTGTTGCGGGCCTCGACCTGGTCGCGGCGCTTCTTGTCCTCGGCCTCGTTCTCGGCGCCCTCCTTCACCATCTTCTGGATCTCGGCCTCGGAGAGGCCGCTACCCGCGGTGATCGTGATGCGCTGATCCTTGCCCGTGGCCTCGTCCTTCGCGGTGACGCTGAGGATGCCGTTCGCGTCGATGTCGAACGTGACCTTGACCTTCGGCACGCCGCGCGGCGCCGGCATGATCCCTTCGAGGTGGAAGCGGCCGAGCGCGCGATTGGCCCGAGCTTCCGCGCGCTCTCCCTGGAGCACGTGGATCTCCACCTTCGTCTGGCTGTCCTCCGCCGTCGAGAACGTCTCGTCCTTGCGGGTCGGGATCGTCGTGTTGCGCGGGATGAGCACGGTCATCACGCCGCCGAGCGTCTCGACGCCCAAGCTGAGGGGCGTGACGTCGAGGAGGACCATGTCCTTGACCTCGCCGCTGAGAACGCCGGCCTGGACGGCCGCGCCGATCGCGACGACCTCGTCCGGGTTCACGCCCTTGTGCGGATCCCTTCCGAAGAACTTCTTCACGCGCTCCGAGACGAGCGGGATGCGGGTCGAGCCGCCGACCAGGACCACCTCCTGGATCTCGCTGGCCGTCTTGCCAGCGTCCGACAAGGCGCGCTTGGTCGCCTCGAAGGTGCGCTCGACCAGATCCTCGATCATCTGCTCGAGCTTCGCGCGCGTCAGCTTGATGTTGAGGTGCTTCGGGCCCGTCGCGTCGGCCGTCAGGAACGGGAGGTTCACCGCCGTCTCGAGCTTGCTGGAGAGCTCGATCTTCGCCTTCTCGGCGCCGTCCTTCAGGCGCTGAAGGACCATCTTGTCCTTGCTGACGTCGATGCCGGTGTCCTTCTTGAACTCGGCGATCAGGTAGTCGATGATCTTGTTGTCGACGTCGTCGCCACCGAGGTGCGTGTCACCGTTCGTGCTGATGACCTGGACGACGTTGTCGCCGACCTCGAGGATCGAGATGTCGAACGTGCCACCGCCGAAGTCGTAGACGGCGATGACTTCGTCGCCCTTCTTGTCGAGGCCGTACGCGAGAGCCGCGGCCGTCGGCTCGTTGACGATGCGCTTGACCTCGAGGCCGGCGATCTTTCCCGCGTCCTTCGTCGCCTGACGCTGGCTGTCGTTGAAGTAGGCAGGGACCGTGATGACGGCCTCGGTGACCGGCTCGCCCAGGTAATTCTCTGCGGCGGTCTTCAGCTTGCGGAGGATGTTCGCGGCGACCTCGGGCGGTGCGAGCTGCTTGCCCCTCACCTCGAAGCCGCTGTCCCCGTTGGCGCGCCGGATCACCTTGTAGGGGACTCGCTTGGCTTCCTCGGTGACCTCCTCGAACTTGCGCCCGATGAAGCGCTTCGAGGAATAGACGGTCCCTTCCGGGTTGGTGACTGACTGCCGCTTCGCGATCGTGCCGACGAGCACCTCGTCCTGGTCGTCCCACGCGACCACCGACGGCGTGATGCGGTCGCCTTCTTTGTTGACGATCACCTTGGGCTCCTTGCCCTCCATGATCGCGACCACGGAGTTCGTGATGCCCAGGTCGATGCCGATGATCTTCGCCATGTCGCTCTCCTCGTCTACCTTTCGCCCTGCACAGGGCTGGAAACAGGGGCGAAGGTAACCAGGAGGGAATTTCGGTCAACCCCGCACGTTGCCAAACGTGGAGGAACGCCCCGCGAGCCTGCCTCTCTGGCTCAGGCCCGTCCCACCCGACCGTTCTTGATGCCCTCACGGAGCCCTTGCATCTGCGCCGCTTCGGCGAGGACGATGAGGGTGACGCCGCGGCTGATGACGAAGTCCGGCTCCGGGTTGTGCTCGTAGCGCCCATCCGGGAGGCGTGCCGCGATGACGAGCACGCGCGAGTCCTTCCGGATGTTCGTCTCCGCGAGCACCGCGCCGACCAGGCTGCTCTCGTCGGGGATGGTGACCTCCTCGATCCGCAGGTTCTTCTTCGGGTCGCGCAGCATCAGGTCGAGGAACTCGACGACCTTCGGGCGGATCGCCTCCGACGCGAGCCGGAGCCCGCCGATCTGCTTCTGCGAGACGACGGCCTTCGCGCCGGCCCGGAGCATCTTCGCGCGGCTGTTGGGCTCGTTCGCCTTCGCGACGATGCGGACCTTGGGGTTGAGCGCTGACGCGGTGATGGTGACGAAGAGGTTGTCTTTGTCTTCGGAGAGGGCCGTGACGACGCCCGAGCAGACCTCGATGCCGGCAGCCTTCAGCACGTCGTCATCGGCGGCGTCACCGACGACGTAGGCGAAGCGGTCAGCGCCGAAGTGCTCGGCGAGCTCGAGCAGTCGCTCCTCGCTCTGGTCGATCGCACAGAACGGGACGTGCGACTTGACCAGCTCCTCGAGGACGTGGACGCCGGTCTTTCCAGCGCCGCAGACGATGATGTGATCCGCCAGGCCCGACAGGATCTTGTTCATTCGGTTTCTCCGCAGCGCTCCACCGAGGTCGCCCTCGACGATGAACGCGGTGATGGTGGAGACGAAGTACACGAGCGTGCCGGAGCCGAGGACGATGAGCCCCACCGTCCAGGCGTGCGAGTAGGGGCGCTCGTCGAACCCCGGCAGCGTGTGTCCGAACCCGACGGTCGAGAGGGTGATGATGGTGAAGTAGACGCAGTCACCGAGGTTCCACGCCCCGTCGCCGATGACTCGAAAGCCGCCGGCACCGAGGAAGATGACGCCGAGGAGCCAGAGCGAGGCACCGAGCAGCCGGTTACGGAGGATCGCGGTCTGGTCGGGTTGGCGCACGGCGGGAGGGGAGTGTCGTGGAGCGGCGCCGCGCTTTCAACCAGCGCTTGACGGAGGAGGACCACCGCGGGAAACGCGGTCGGTGGCGGAGGACCAGGCACGTTCCAGCGGGCGAGGGGTCGCGCTCATGACCGGGGCGAAGGGGCTCTTCGTCCTGGGAGGCCTCGTCGTGCAGTTCGGGCTGCCGCGCTTGATGGGCTCGACGGCCGAATATGGCCTGTTCGCTGCGGCCACGACGCTGCTGGCGATCGTCACGAACACGCTGACGCAGGCGACGGTCCAGACGGTCAGCAAGCACGCCGCCCTCGACGGCAAGGAGGGGGAGAGCCTCCGGGGCTCGCTCATCCTCGCGCTCGGCGTGGGCGTGGTGCTGGCGAGCGCGTTCGTCCTGTCGGCGGGATTCGTCGCCGAGCGGGTGCTCCACGACGCGGCCGTGGCGCCGCTCCTGCGGATCGCCGGCGTCATCGTCGTGTCGTACTCGATCTACGCGACCGCCGTCGGCTACCTCAACGGGCGCAGACACTTCGACCGACAGGCGCGGCTCGACGCGAGCTTCACGCTCGTCCGCACCGTCGCGCTGGTCTCCGGAGCGGCGATCGCAGGCGGTGCGGCCGGGACCATGGTCGGGTTCGCGACGGCGGCGGTCACGATGGCCGGCGTCGGGCTGCTCTTCGTGGGCCTCGGCACCTCTGGGAGCACGACCGAGGCGTCTCGTGGACGATGGATGGCGTTCTTCGCGCCGATCGCCCTCTATCAGCTCGCCGTCAACGGGCTGCTCCAGCTGGACCTCGAGGTGCTCAAGGCGCGCGTCGCAGCGCTGGCCGTCGAGGGAGGCGCCGCGGTCGTCGACGCGGCCGAGCGCGCCAGCTCGGAGGCAGGCCTCTACCGCGCGGCGCAGTCGATCTCCTTCGTCCCCTACCAGCTCATCATCGCCGTCACGCTCGTGCTCTTCCCGACGGTCGCCCGCGCGTCGGCGCAGGGCGATACGGAGGGCGCGCGAGCCGCCGTGCGTGGCGCGCTCAGGTTCTCGGCGATCGCGCTCGTCCTGCTCCTGACGCCGGCGGCGGGCGCTGCGGAGGGGGCGATGCGCGTGGTGTTCGACGCGCGCTATCTCGACGGCTCGAGCGCTCTCGTGTTCCTCGCGCTCGGGCAGATCGCGTTCGCGCTCTTCGTGGTGGGGGCGACGGCGCTGTCGGGCGACGGCGCGCCCGTTCGCGTGGCCGCGGCGGCGAGCGGCGGGCTCCTGGTGGTCGTCGTCGGCGCGACCTTCGCGATCGACGCGGTCGGGGTCGACGGGCCGGTGCGCGCGGTCACGGCGCTCTCGACCGCCACGGGCTCCATCGTGGCGTTCGGGATCGTGGTCCTTCTCTTGCGCGCTCGCTTCGGCGCCGTCGTCCCGTGGGCGACGCTCGCTCGCGTCACCCTCGCGGGGACCATGGCGTTCGCGGTCTCGCACGCCGTCCCGCAGGACAGCCGAGCGCTCGGGCTCGCCGCGCTGTTCGCTGGCCTGGCGACCGGCCTCGTGGTGCTCGTCGTCACGCGGGAGCTGGGCGCCGCCGACGTCGCGCTCGTGAGGCGCATCGCGGGCCGCCGCTGACGCGTCAGCGAACGAAGGAACCGCTCTGGCCGCCGTGCTTCTCGAGCAGACGGACCTTCTCGATCTCCATTCCTCGGTCGATCGCCTTGAGCATGTCGTAGAGCGTCAACGCGGCGACGCTGGCCGCGACGAGCGCCTCCATCTCGACTCCGGTTCGTGCAGTGGTCCGAGCGCGCGCGGTGATGCGTACGATCGGCTCTCGCTCGTCGAGCTCGACATCGACCGAGACGGCGTCGAGCGAGATCGGATGGCACAGGGGAACGAGCTCGGACGTTCGCTTGCTCGCCTGGATCCCCGCGATGCGCGCCGTCGCGATGACGTCGCCCTTGGGGGTTCTGCCGTCTCGCAGGGCGAGCATCGTCGCGGGTGCCATTCGAACGGTGGCCTCCGCGACAGCGTGGCGAGACGTGGGCGACTTCTTGGAGACGTCGACCATGCGCGCGTTACCGCGCTCGTCGAGGTGGGAGAGCTTGCTCTCGGTCATGGACGAGAGCGTGCGCTCGCCCGGGCGCTCGCGCTCGTCCGTCGATCAGGTGGGCCGCCGATCGGCTCGCCGATCGCTTCCGTCCGTGCTCGCGGCGAACACTCTCGTGCGCGTCTGCTTCGCGAGCACTCTTGTCGAGATCACGCGGCGTCGGGAGCGCGATAGGCGCCGTGGTACGCGCCGTGGGTACGCGTCACGCGGGCCAGGAGCTCCACACGACTGTGGACGCCGAGCTTCGCGAAGATGCGCTTCATGTACGTGTTGACCGTCGAGATGGTCAGCCCAGTGGCGCTGGAGATGTCCCGCGTCGAGCTGCCTGCCACGAGACGACCCACCACGTCGCGCTCTCGCGGCGTGAGCGGGATGTCGCGGAGCAGTGCCCGCACGTCCTCGTCGGTCCGCGCGGGGCCCGACAGCTTTCGCGTGTAGCCGAGGCCGCGCGCGATGGTCTTCGCGCACCACCTCGCCACACGCTGTTGCTCGTCGCTCAGCCGGCCCGTGCCGTCCTCGGCCCAGAAGCTGATCTGGCCGAGGGTGTCGTTGCCGAGTCGCAAAGCGACTGAGAATCCCGGCCCCCGCGCACGCGGGCTGACTGGGCTCTCGGTTCCGCCGACGAGCTCGAGGCGATAGCTACCTGCGCCGACGAGAGCTGCAGCGATGGCTGCCGCTCGGTCCGCGTATGTAGCCGTTGGCTCGAGCTCGAACAGCCCCTCCACACTCTCGAGATGACGTAGCTGCACGATGACGCCTCCTCCTTGAACACGCACTTGGCACTACATGTCCTAGTGTCCGGCGTGTCATCGTCAAGGGATACGCATCAACCGGGCCGAGCCTCGATGTCCGTGATCTCGAGCGGTGCAAACGAGCCCGAGCGTGTGTCACGCGATCGACAGCCGCACGGTATTCTGCGGTTCAGCCGTCTTCTTCCGCGAGCACGACAAGGCGATCGCCTGGTTTGGTGACGAACGCCACGTTCCGCACGGTCGGGTTGAGCGTCAACCCAAACTTCTTGTCGGCGTCGTCGCTGAGGACCTGCACCCCGAGCGCGACCTCACCGCGCGCTTTGGCCGCGAGGACGAGGTACTCGAAGGTCACCGACTGCCCGCTCGGGCAGTAGAACGAGAGCGGCTTCAGATAGATCTCGCTTCCCTCGCTGCGGAGGAGGTCTTCGAGCACTGCCTGGACGCGCGGTTCGTACGTGACCTGCGCGAGCACCATCGAGACCATCTCGTTCGAGATGACGATGTCGTTGATCTGCGTGGTCGCGGCGAGCTCTCGATTCTTCGGATCGAGGATCTCGCTGCAGACGCGCTGGTTCGGCGCGAGGCTCGAGCGGCGCCTCGCGTCGCGCAGAAGGAGCAGCGCGATGATCGCGCGCGTGTCGGCATCCTCGGCGCTCTTCCCGTCGACCGCGTCGCCCAGGACCATCACCAGCGGGTAGTTCTGCGGCTGGAGCTCGTCCATGAGCGCGCGGCTCGTGAACTGGCCGACGAGGTGCCGAAGCTCGATCGTGCTCGGCGCTCCGCAGGCATCCGCGATCGCGGCCTCTCTCGCTTCGACCGTCAGACTGTTCACCAGCGTGAGCGTCGAGCCTTCGGCGACGTAGTCGTCGAACTCCTTCAAGATCGGGAAGATCTTCGGGTTCCAGCCGAGGACGAGCATGTGCTCGACGTTCTTCTTCGCGTTGGACTCGATGGGCGCGATCTGAGAGGGATGGAGCGGCCCGGCGTAGGGCTGGAAGAGGACGTTCGAGTCCTCGGCGAGGATCAGCAGATCCTCGTCCGGACCGAGGAGGTGATCGGCTGGTGGGTTCAGCACGTGGCCGGAGCCATCGCCCTTCGCGATCCCGGCGACGAGCCCGTTCGGGAAGTCGAGCAGCAGGTCGCCGAAGCGACGCCCGGCGAGGCCGGGAAACTTCTTGAAGTGGAGCTCGTTCCCCTCGAAGCGGAGCAGCTCGTCGTAGACGAGGGAGAGGCCGCTGATGCGCGCGGTCTGGAGGATGACCTTCGAGATCATCTCGTTCGTCTTCACCACCTTGGCGAAGCCGCTCGAAGCGATGATGGCGAGCTCCTGGTTGTGCGACTGCATCACCTCGGCGGTGACGCGGATCGACGCCTGACGACCTCGCGCTTCCGGGTGATTGAAGATCGCCATGAGCGTCTTCATCACGCGGGAGTCGGCCCGGTCGGGATCGCTCTCGTCCTTCTCGTCGACCAGCACGACGATCGCGCGGGCGTGGGCGAAGCTGACCTTCTCCAGGTCGTTCAGCGCGACCGACGAACCAGTTCGGACGACGAGCTTCACGCGCTTGCCGTACTGCACGTTGTCGTGCAGGCGCTCTTCCATGTGGAGCTTGTCGCCCTCGGCCATCACGACGACCGTGATCCGGCCCTCGGCCGCGTAGGCCTCGCTGAGCTGGTCGATGACGCTGTAGATCTTGTCGCTCCAGCCGAGCACGACGAAGTGGCGCTCTTCCATCACGGGTGCGCCGTTTCGGCGGATGGACTCGAGGCGCTCCTGGAAATTGCCTGCGAGCGCCGAGATGAGGAGGCCCGCGACGACCACACCGAGGATCGAGACGGTCGTGGAGACCGAGCGGTTGAGGATGCCCTCGTCCGCGACGAACGTCCCCGGGTCCACGACGCGACCGAAGTAGAACCATGCCGTCTCGTACGTTCGCTCGACGATCCCGCCCTGGCTGACGCCCACGCCGAGCACGAGCCCGATGAGCGTGAACGCCACGACGAGCGAAACGGTCAGGCCTGCGAGAAACAGGAGCTGCTTGCCCGCGCCACCGCCGATGAACTCGTCGAGCCGGTAGCGGACCTTCGCCCTCAGACCTCGCTGGATCGCCATGAACCCTTGTGCCCCCGCTGCAGACCGAACGGCGGGGATCGGACCCGAAACGGGAGCGTTTGTCGAGCGCTACCGGTACGCTGCCGCGCGATGACCTTCTCTCCTTCCGCTGTCCTGCTCTTCGATCGCGAGGACGTCGATCCGAAGACCGCTGCGCCGCGCGCCGGCGTCACGTTGACGAAGGTCGCGCTGCCGACGTCGCTTCCCGAGAGCGCGGCGCGCGCGTGGTACTGGCCGGAGGCGAGCGAGCTGCTCCCGAAGCTCCGTGCCGCGGCGCGCGTGAAGCTCGACGCGCCGGCGCCGCACCCCGTGGACGAGGCGCTGCTCTTGACCGAGGAAGTGGCGCGGCTGACGCGAGCGATGTCCGCGGTCGCGGTGCTCTGGGAGCCGACGGACCTGATCCACGAGGCGAGCGCGTTCGTGGATCAGGCCGAAGACGCGTCGCGCGAGGATCTCCCGCTCTACTCGTGGGTCGCGTTCGAGGGGACGAAGAGCGCAGACGGCACGCTCGGGATGCTGACGCGCGGGATGAGCGCGCTGGGCGCGATGGAGATCGAGGTCGAGTCGAGCAAGCAGACGGGCGAGCAGATCCTGGAGTGCGTGACCGACGTGGCGCTCTTCTCGCTGACGGGGGATGGGATCCCGCTCGATGGCGAGACGATCGACATCACGAACGGGAGCGTGCGCGTGCGGCGGATGCCCTCGCTGCGGAACGACGGCGCGATCGCGCTGCGAGTGCGGATCTGAGATCGCGGATCAGTAGATGCCCGGGATGAGCCTGTAGCGGACGCGACCCGCGTAGCGCGCGTAGTCGGGATCGCTCGCGAGCGCTGTCTCCTCGCGCTGGATGCGCGGGATCAGGAGCAAGAGGAGCGCGAAGCAGCAGCCGAGCGCGAGGAGGAGGCCGCCCGAAGACGCCGCCACAACGACCATCACGAGCTCGCCCAGGTAGATCGGGTGACGCACGAGCGCGTACGGCCCGCGCACGACCAGCCCGCGATGCGCCGGAAAGATCGCGAACGACTGGCCGAGCGAGAGCAGCCCGACGATCGCGAACGCCGTCGCCGCCGCGAACACGAACAAGGTGCCCGTCGGCCACTGGCGAGCGGCGAGCCCATACACGAGCGCGCTGACGAGGATCGACGGGAGAGCGGCAGCGAAGTCGACCAGCGCGGGCGGTCTCGCGGCTGAAGAGCGCGCGAGAAAGAGCACGCCCACGACGGCGTTGACCATCGACAGGCACAGGCGAACGCCGAAGGGGAGCGCGTCGTCGAGCACCATGGAGGCGGTCGACCATCCGAAGGCCGTGAGCCCGAGCGCGACGTCGAGCACGCGGTCCGACGGAACGCGCTCGGCCCGGGCGTTCATCGCGGCATCAGTAGAAATAGTAGTGCCAGCCGAACACGTAGGAGAGAACGTTCAGGCCGATGACGATCGCGATGGTGATGCCGATGCTGACGGCGCGATTCTGCATGGTGGAGCTCCCCGTGTGATGAACGTGCCGCGTCGGTCACGCGGCGCGGCCATTCTTCCCGAGGAACCGGCGGCTCGTAAAGGGGGGCCTGGATCAGGGACAGACGGCGCCCGCGCCTGCGGGGCACGTGCCCGTGGCGCAGCGGTTCGTCAGGCCGGTCGAGTCGCAGGTCGCGCCCGGGTCGAGGACGGGGATGAGCGTCGCGGAGACACCGTACGCCGCCGTCGCGCCGCTGTAGGTCTCGACGAACACGTAGTAGTCGCCCTCCGCGAGATCCTGGAACGCGAGCGAGCTGTGGAGGTTCGTCGACGTGATGTCGTCGTTGCAGCCCATCGCGAGCTGCGATCCCGAGTCCGCGCAGACGCTGCGGATGTACATCACGGTGTCGGTGCCGGCCGCCGTGCCGGCGACGTCGGTCGTCAGGCGCGCGTCGAAGTGGCCCGCCGGGACCGTGAGGATCCAGATGCGCTCGCGACCCGGCGTCATGCCGCACGTGCTGTTGAAGACGCCCGTGCCGGCCGGGATGGTGCCGGTCACGTGGACGCTCGTGGCGGTGTCGGTCGGCGTCGGGATGACGAACGGCATCGCCGTGGCGCACGCCGCCGCGGCGGCCGGAGTGACGACGCAGATGCCGCCCGTGCAGGCGAGCCCGCCGCTGCAGAGGTGCGTGGCATCGCAGGCCCCGCCGGTGCCGACGAACGCAGCCTCCTGAACGTCGACGCGGAGCTCGTCCGAGCCAGCGTAGTCCGCATCGAAGACGCGGATCCCGATCTGGGTGCAGACGACGGCACGACAGTACGCCGCGATCGTGTACTCGGTGGCGGACCGAATCTGGTCGTGACCGGTGTACGTCATGCCCGCGGTGTCGACGCTCTCGAACGCGAAGGTGAGGACGTCGTTGTCGTCGGCGACGCCGTCACCGAAGATGTCGAGCCGGCCCGCCGCCGTGTAGAACGAGGCCACCCAGCCGACGATCGGGCCGTCGGGGTCGGTGGCCTCGGCCGTCACGATGGTCTCGGCCCCGGCGAGGATGACGCTGCCCGACGTGAGCGTCGGCGGCGTGTTCGCCTCGACGGTGAAGTCGACGTGGATCGCGCCTGCATCGACGGTCATCTCGGAGGCGGGCGGATCGCTGTACCCGGTGACGATGAAGAAGAGCGTGTCGCCGCCCATCGCCTGCACGCCGCCCGCGCTGCGGACCTCGGTCGCCGAGGCGTTGTCGAAGCACGAAGGCGGAAAGCTCTGGGACGGGACCGATCGGCACTCGCCGTGGCGGACCTGGATGACCGTGTTGAAGTCGAGCTGCGTTCCCGAGTTCATGGCCGAGAAGTGAACGCCGAGCGGGCCCGTCCCGGGGACGTGGAACTCGACGACCTCTTGCTCGGCCCAGCGCACTTCGCCGGAGGCGTTGCCACAGCGCAGACCGAGATCGCGGGGCCGCGTCATCGTCATCGTCGTGTCGAAGTCGACCGAGACCGTGTCGCCGAGGACGCCGTCGATCGTGGTGATCTCGGCCGGGTCGCACGGGTCCGGGGTCGGCACGAACGCGTCGGTGCCGCCATCGGGCGGCGCCATGTAAGCGTCCGGCGTCGGGGTGACCTCGGGGCCACCACAGCCGGCGAGCGCGACGAGGGACGAGAGACAAGCGAGTGAGGAAAGGCGCTGACGCATAGCGGACCCCGGGAAAAAGCCTCGATCGAGTCGGTGGCAATAGCAGACCCCTTTTCGAAAAGCACCTCGCCTGCGCGTTTGACAGAGCCCACGCGCGCATGAATGCTCCGGCCCTCGTATGAACGCGCGCCTTTCTTCACTCGCACTTCTTCTTCTGGTGGCTTCGCTCGCGGCGTGTGGCCCGGCTCCCGTGAGCCCGGACCCGATCGACGCCGGACCGGGGATCGACGCCGCGACGCTTCCGGCGAGCCGCATCTTCGGTGCGTGCCTGGAAGACTCGCAGTGCCCTGGAGAAGGTGCGATCTGCCGAACGGCGCAGGACGGGTACCCCGGCGGCTATTGCACGGTGGCGTGCATGGACCGGACACCGTGCGACGACGGCGCGGTCTACAACCACTGCCTCACGCTGGCGGGCGCCTCGTCCGCGACGTGCGAAGCGCGATGCCGGAACGGCGAGGACTGCCGCGGCACCTACTCGTGCTCGCTCTTCGGGACCACGATGGAGGGCGTCTGCATCCCCGTCTGCTCGAGCGACGAGGACTGCGGTGGCGGAGCGCACTGCAACCAGTACAGCGGGCGATGCGCGACGAGCGTACCGACGGCCGGCGGCGAGACCGGCGCGGCCTGCACCGGAGACGCGCAGTGCCGAAGCGGCAGCTGCCGGCCCGAGGTCAACGGCGGACAGGCCACGGGGTACGTCCACGGCTACTGCGACGGCCCGTGCCGACTTCCCGCGGGCTTCAACACGAGCGACTTCTTCGGCGGTGACATGCTCCCGGCCGGCACGTGCGCGGGCGACGCGATCTGCATCCCCGGCAACCAGTACGGCGAGGGCGACCTGGGGAGCTGCCTCGACGCGTGCCTCAGCGACACCGACTGCCGCGAAGGCTACGGCTGTCTCACGCTCCTCGGAGGGCACCAGTTCAACAACGGGATCTGCATTCCGCGCGCGTGCACGGCGACCTCGTGCCCCACCGGCTACGCATGCAGGGCGGTGCCGAATGGCTCCGGGGGCGCCAACATGCTCTGCGGTCCCGCCTGAAGAGTTCCCCGGCCCCCGGGTCGGCGTTTGCGATCGATGAGGATGTTCGGGCATCCTGTACCTGGCCGGTTAATTTTCTTGGAGGTTCGGATGAACAAGCGCATCGGATTCGTCGCGGCTCTTCTCCTCGCGGCATGCGGCGGAAGCGCGCCCACCACCGGGACCGACGCAGGCGTCACCTTGCCGGACAGCGGCGCGGCCGACGACACGGGCACCGGGGTGACCTGTGCGAACCACATCCCGAACCCCGACACGAACCCGGCCGATGCGCCGTACGGCACGAGCAACGGCCGCTCGTTCCGCGACTTCACGCTCAGCGACTGCGACGGCACGTCGTACAGCTTCTACGGGCCCGAGTACTGCGAGGCGAGCCACCGCCTGACGGTCGTGAGCATCGCGGCCGGCTGGTGCGGCCCGTGTATGGCGGAGAGCTCCCAGCTCGCCGACCGCGTGGTCAACGTCTACGCGTCGCGCGGCGTCCGCGTGGTGCAGATCCTCGTCCAGGACGCGGGCCACAACCGTCCGGACTCGGCCGACTGCCACGCGTGGGTGGACACGTTCGGCATCATCAACGCCGAGCTGCTCGATCCCGATCAGGTCACGAACCGTTACTTCCCGGACGGGTCGCTGCCCTCGACCCTGATCATCGACAACAACGGCGTCATTCTCTGGCACGAGAACGGCGCGGTCGACGGCCTGACGACGCTGACGGACGCGCTCGACTCGTTCTTGAACTGAGCGCGCGCGGCCCGTGGGGCGCGTCCCAAAACGCGGCAGATCTCCACACTTACGGTTCACAACGAACGACCGCCGAGCGATGCTCCGGCGGTCGTTTCGTCGTCCGCATCTCGACATGTCCACTCGCACCAACGCTCTGTCTCTGCTCGCGCTCCTGATGAGCTGCCCGCTACCTGCGGCCGGTCAGGACGTCGTGGAAAGTGAGAGCGAGAGCGACGTCGAGGTGGAGGTGGTGGGTGAGCCCGTCGCCGACCTGACCGAGGGCGAGACCGACGACGCGAGCGCGACCGAGATCGAGCCGCCGCCCAGCGAAGGAACGGACCTCTCGCTCGAGCTGCCGGTGTTCGGCCATGCGACGTTCTCGATGACGAGCACGACGACCGTTCGCTATCGCGGCCAGAACTACGACGACAATCGCTTCGATGACGACTTCGCTTCGGTCCAGCAGCGCTTCGATCTCGTCCTGCAGGGGGACGAGCTCAGGCTCGAGGTGCGCGTCGACGGGTTCCTCCCCTTCGCGGGCGCCGAGACCGTGCTCGGGCCGGACGGACCGGAGCGGCGCGCCGCGTGGTTCGCGTCGCAGGCGGTGGGCGCGATCGATGGCCAGTACCCCGGCGGCGCGGTCTGCCCCGACGGCCTCGGGTCGCTCTGCTACGTCGCGTGGGACGTTCGGCCCGAGCGCATGACGCTCCGCTGGGAGCACGAGAGCTGGAGCGTCGAGGCGGGCGACTCACAGCTGGTCTTCGGGCGAGGGATCGCGCTCTCGTTCCGGAAGGTCGATCTGCTCGGGATCGACAACGCGCTCCGCGGTGGCCACGTCCGCTACGACGACGGTCACTTCCGCGCGCGCGTGCACTTCGGTCTCGCGAACCCGCAGAACCAGGATCCGATCACGCTCCGCATCGTTCCGGAGCCGGAGGACATCGTGGCGGGCGCGTCGCTCGGTGCGACGTTCGGACCCGGGGACATGCTCAGCACGAGCGGGCACGTCGTCCGCGTCTGGTTCAGCGATGATCTGGAAGGCGGCAGCTCGCTGCACGGGCGTACGGTCGATGTCGCGGGCTGGACGTTCGAAGCGCCGGCGCTCGCCGACGGGCAGCTCGCGCTCTACGTCGAGGCCAACGGCATGCGCCGCACCGTCGTGCGCAGCAGCGGTGACGAGGAGATCACGTTCGGCCGCGCCGTCTATGCGTCCGCGCAGCTGCTCGTGGAGAACCTGACGATCCTCGTCGAGTGGAAGGACTACGCGAACTTCCTCGTCGCGCCGAGCCCGCTCGAAGGCAACGCCTACCGGATCTACAACGCCGCGCCAAACCTCGAGTTCGATGGTCCGCAGCGGCTGCGAGCGATCGGCAACCAGCGCGGCGGCTCGATCCGGATGGACTATGGGTTCTTGCCCGGGCCGTGGTCGTTCTCGCTGAACACGACGGCGTTCGGCCTCGAGGAGCACGATCCGACGCACGATCCGTGGAACGGGATCCTCGTGAGCCACAGCTGGGCGTCGATCACGCGGCGTCAGGAGTACGGCGACGACGTGACGTGGTCGGTCACCGCGACAGGCGGCTACCGCGCCGAGCTGTGCATCCGCGACTGCCAGGCGATGGAGCAGCCGAACGAGATCGATCGCTCGATGGGGCACGCTCAGTTCGAGGTGACGCTGAGCTCGGGAGAGCATGGGATCGACCTCGCGGTCGACCACCGGCTCGAGCAACAGCGCAACTTCGATCACACGATGGACGACTTCCAGATCGGCGGCGCGGCGCTGACGTACACGTACACGACGTCGTTCTCGGCGACGCTCGGTCTCAGGTGGACCGATCAGTTCCAGAACATCGTCGAGCGACGGCGAGCACAGACCTACAATTTCCTCGGTGGGGAATTCTATCCGTCGATCGAGCTCCGCTACAATTTCGACGCGGGCACGTTCCTCCGCGCCTTCGTCGGGATGACGCCGGGCGGGCTGATCTGCTCGGGCGGCGTCTGCAGGGAGGTGCCGCCGTACGAGGGCGTGCTCGCTCAGTTCGTCGGGCGGCTCTGAGCAGGAGTGCTCGCGGCGAGGACTCCCGTAGGCGGCCGGCCACGCGAGTACTCTTGCTTCATCAACGGGCGAGCAGCGCCGCCAGGTAGCGGCCCGTCGATGAGCTCTTCACCTTGGCGATCTGCTCTGGGGTGCCCGTCGCGATGATCTTGCCGCCGCCCGCGCCGCCCTCGGGGCCGAGGTCGATCACCCAGTCGGCGCACTTCACGACGTCGAGGTTGTGCTCGATCACCAGCACGGTGTTGCCGGCCTCGACGAGCTTCTGGAGCACCGAGAGCAGCTTCTCCACGTCTCCGAAGTGAAGGCCCGTCGTGGGCTCGTCGAGCACGTAGAGCGTCTTGCCGGTCTGGACGCGCGCGAGCTCCCTCGAGAGCTTGATGCGCTGGGCCTCGCCGCCCGAGAGCGTCGTCGCGGGCTGGCCGATCTTCATGTA
>JBBSAT010000104.1:0-22646 GCA_038252025.1 Polyangiales bacterium
GGTGCTGTTCGCGCCGGCGATGCCGCACGCATGGCGGGCGTACTCGACGACCGCCATCTGGAGGCCGAGACAGATCCCGAAGAACGGGATTCCGCGCTCGCGCGCGAACTGGATCGCGCGGATCTTTCCCTCCGCGCCGCGACCGCCGAAGCCGCCGGGCACGAGGATCGCGTCCACGTCGCCCAGCTCGCGCTCGACCACGGTGGGATCGCCCTCGAGCGTCTCGGAGTCGAGATAGCGAACCTCGATCTTCACTTCGTTGGCGAGCCCGCCATGAGTGAGCGCCTCGTGGAGCGACTTGTAGCTGTCGCGCAGGTGCACGTACTTGCCGACGAGCGCGACGCTCACGCTTCCGCGCGGTGGATTCTTGAGGATGTCCACCGTGCGCTGCCACTGCGAGAGATCCGGCGGGCGCGACCAGATGTTGAGCCGCTCGGTCACCTGGTCGTCGCACTTCTCGGCGTGGAGCGCGAGCGGCAGCTCGTAGATGACGCTGACGTCGGGCGCCGCGATCACCGCGCTGACGGGGACGTTGCAGAAGTGGGCGATCTTCTCCTTCACCGAGCGCGGGAGGGGCTTCTCGGTGCGGCAGAGCAGGATCTCGGGCTGGATGCCGAGGCCGAGCAGCTCCTTGACGGAGTGCTGCGTGGGCTTCGTCTTGAGCTCTCCGGCCGCCGCGATGTGCGGCACGAGCGTCACGTGGATCGAGACCGAGTTCTGCGGCCCGAGCTCGAGGCGGAGCTGACGAACGGCCTCGAGGAACGGGAGCGACTCGATGTCGCCGACGGTGCCGCCGATCTCCACGATCGCGACGTCCGCGCGGCCGGCCACGTCGATGATGCGGGCTTTGATCTCGTCCGTGATGTGGGGGATCACCTGGATGGTCGCGCCGAGGTACTCGCCGCGACGCTCCTTCGAGATGACCGCGTCGTAGACCTTGCCGGTCGTGAAGTTGTTCGCGCGCGTCATCCGAGCGGAGGTGAATCGCTCGTAGTGCCCGAGGTCGAGGTCGCTCTCGGCGCCGTCGTCGGTGACGAACACCTCGCCGTGCTGGTAGGGCGACATCGTGCCCGGATCCACGTTGATGTACGGGTCGAGCTTGACGTTGGTGACCTTCAGGCCACGCAGCTCGAGCAGCGCGCCGAGCGAGGCTGCGGCCAGACCCTTGCCGATCGAGCTGACGACGCCGCCCGTGACGAAGATGTACTTGGTGCGTCGCGCGTTCATGGCAGCGTTCCTTCTCCGAGAGTTCCGTGCTCGCCGGCTTCCTCGTCGGCGAGGACGCCGTCGGGGACATCGCCCGCGCGGACGACGCCCGGAAGGCCGCGATCGAGCAGATCGCGTCCCATCCGTGCACGTTGCGTGGCAATCGCGAGCACGGGGCCGGACTCTAGGAGCCGACGATCGCCCCGTCAACGCCATGCGTGCGTTGACCGCGTAGGGCTCGATCCCTCACGCTCCCGCTCAGGGGCATGTCCTTCAACTCCGTCACCATCGTCGGCGCGGGACCAGTCGCTTGTGGAATTGCCGTCGCGATCGCGCGCGTCGGCCTCCCCGTGGCGATCGTCCGGGGGGCTCGCGGGCAGATTCAGCTAGCTGCGGCACGCATCGAGCGGCGGCTGCGATGGCAGGTCGACGGCGGCCATCTTCTTCCCGAAGAAAGCGATCGTGCGCGCGCTCGGATCGAGGTCGGGACCGATCTCGGAGCGGCCGCGGGGTCCGATCTCGTCCTCGAGACGACGTTCGGTGATCAGCGATCGCGGCGTGCGTTGCTCGCGACGATCGAGTCGGTGCTCTCGCCAGGCGCGGTCCTCGCGACGAACTCAGACACGGAGCTGCTCGGCTCGATGGCCGAGGTCGTGCGCCGACGCGATCAGTTCGTCGCGATGCGCTTCACGCATCCGGCCACGCTGAGCAGCGTCGTGGAGCTCGGGTTCCTCTCGGACACCGCGCCGGGCGTCGTGGCAGCTTGCAGGACCTTCTGCGCGTGGCTGGAGAAGACCCCGGTCGTTCGGGACGCAGACACGCCCCGCGTCGCCTATCGCGAGTTCCTGCTCGGCAACGCCTGAGCCGGCGGGCGCTCAGAGCGCGGCGTCGTCGAGCGAGAGCAGGAACGTCTCGAGATCGTCGAGCTCGGTCGGTGTGAGCGTGCTCGTGACGCCGTGCGCGTCGCTCGGGTTTCGGTCGCGCAGCACCTCGCGCAGCGTCGCGGCCGAGCCGTCGTGGAGGTACGGCGCGGTCGACCAGAGACCGCGGAGGGTCGGCGTGTCGAGCCCGGTGAGCGTCGCTCCCAGGCGGGAGCCGCTCGCCGCTCCGAGCGTGCCCACGTCGTGGAGGAGCGGGGCGTGCGATCCGTCGAACGCACTGTCCGTGTATCGAGATCCTGCGTGGCAGGTGGCGCAGCCCGCCGCGCCGAACCTCGCCTCGCCCCGAACGCGAGCGGCTTCCCACGCCGGGTCGCCGTCGCGTCGGGTGGGGCTCGTCCCGAACGACGCGAGGCTCCCGACGTAGGCCGCCAGCGCGTCGAGCTCGGGCGAGAGCCCCGCCTTCGGGTCTCCGAGCGTCGTGTCGCGCGTGCCGGTGTGAAAGACGTCGTCGGGCAAGAAGCCCGTACCGCCCTGGCCGTTGCGGATGTCGTGCTCGAAGTCCTGCACCTCGTCGAAGTTCGCGCTCCAGTGGATCGGGCCGTGGGCGGTCCCGGCGCGACCGACGAGCGGGATGGTGTTGCGCAGCCCTTCGCCCCGCTGCGTGAAGTCCCAGACGAGGTTGTCGCCCTCGCCGTCCTCGTGGCAGCTCGCGCACGACAGGTAGCGCGTGCGGCTCATGCGCGGGTCGCGGCTCGCGTGGAAGATCTGCGCGCCGAGCAGCACCTCGGGCGTCATCGGCTCGGTCTCGATGGTCGAGATCTCGGCGGCGAGCGAGGGGTTGATCGAGAGATCCGCGACGCTGTAGATGCGCACCGAGCGCGACAGCGAGGCGTGTACGAAGAGCGTGGTGCCGGCGGGATCGAGGGCGAGCCCGTCGACCGCGTGGCCCGTCTGGTCGATGCTTCCAGCGCTGTCGAAGCTGAACGCGTCGACCGCGATCACGACCTCCGCGCCCGGCATGGCGACGAAGATCCGCTCGCCCATCGGCGAGAAGACGGCCGCCGAGACGGCGTCGAGATCGTCGAAGGGGTGGCGGAAGGAGTCGGTGCCCAGCGTGCCGAGATCACCGAGGAGGATCTCGGCGGTGGCGCCGCGCGCGGTGGTCTGCGAGCTGAGCGGATGGTCGCTGCGGTAGGTCCCCGCCACGGTGTTGGCCTTGAGACCCCCGACGACCACGCGGCCTCCATCGGGCGACGGCGCGATCGCGCTCACGAACGAGAGCACTCCGTCGCTGTCGGTGTCGCTGTCGAGGCCCTCGTCGCGCGGCAGCAGCACCTCGCCGACCATCGTCGGGCTCGAGAGGTCGTGGGCGTCGACGACGACGACCGTCGCCGCGTCCTGCGTCGAGCGCCAGCGGGTGATCGAGATGGTCCCGTCGGCTCGCACGGAGATGCCTCGCGGATCGCGCCCGATGGCGAGACGCGTGGAGACGGTGCCGGATGCGAGATCGATCAGGGCGAGCTCTCCGCTGGCTTGCAGCGTCGCCCAGGCATGCCCGCCGCGTGGATCGGCGGCGACACCGAAGGGCGCGGCGCCTGCGTCGAGCGCGATCGTTCGATGGGCGCCGTCTCCGGTGCCGATGAGGTGAAAGGAGCCATCGCCCTGGCACGCGACGATCGCGACGCCGTCGGCGATGGCCACCGTCCGCGGTCGATCCCCCACCGGGATGCGCGCGACGAGGGTGCGTGTCGCCGCGTCGATGACCGTGACGAGATCGGCGTCGGGCTCGACGGCCCAGACGCGATCGAGCGCGGCGTCGTACGCGATCGAAGACGACGCGGTCGGCCTCGTCACGGCAGGCTCGAAGACGACGCGGACGAGCAGCGTGGCGTCGGCGTGCATCCCGCGCGCATCGACCGACATGCCCATGACGACCGGGCCCGGGTACGGGTACGTGTGACAGGCTTCGATCACGCCGAGCGCGAGATCCTCGGTGGTTCCGTCGGCCCAGACGACCGAGACCCGAGCGTCGGGGCCGCCGTCGTGGACCGCGCGAAAGCAGGTGCTCTGGCGCGCGAACGCGAACGAAGGCCCTTCGATCGCGAGCGTGAGGCGGCCGAGCGGAGCGTCGCGACCCGCGTCGGTGGGCGCCGTCGCCGCGTCCTGGTTCGGAGAGACCGCAGACGGCCCGCACGCCACGGCGAGCGCCGCGACGAGAGCGACGGCTCGTGTCCTCAAGCGCTCACTCGCCGCAGCTCGCGGTGGTGAAGCTCGAGCGGAGTTCGGTGGTCGTCGGGTTGCCGCTGATGTCGGTGACGCCGCCGGCGGGGACGATCACTTCGTAGGTCGTGCTCGGCGCGAGGGGATAGCGCGGCCAGAAGTTCACCTGCGCGTCCTGTCCCGAGAACCAGCCCTCGATGGGTGTCGTCGTGCCCATCGCACGCACCTGGATCGAGCCGGAGAACACGCTGCCGAGCTCGACGAACTCGTCGAAGGTCATCCCGATGCGCGAGGAGAGCGCCTGCGAGGTCGCGCCGTCGGCGGGGACGATCCAGTTCACGCGAGGGCCGCGCGTGTCCGGCGCTTCTCGCCAGGGAAAGATCCCCGTCGCGTGATCGATCGCGTCCTCGTCGACGCTGACCATCACGACGTTGCCGAGCGGCGTCATGGTGTCGAGATCGCCGGGGAAGTCGATGCGACCGTGCGCGATGATCGTGCTCGGGGTCGTCACGTCGTAGATCATCCCGAAGTTGCTGTAGCCGACGAAGGCGAAGCCCTCGTAGAGGTACACGTAGCCGCCGGCGGCCATCGGCTCGTCCACCCCCGACACGAACGTGGGAGCCGTCGGCGTGTGCAGGTCGAAGATCGCGAGGCCCCCGCCGAGCCCGTTCCGCGCGTGGTAGCTGAAGCCCCCGTTCAAGGTGCCGAAGTACGCGAACGTGATGCGCGGCCGACCGAGCGTGTCGATGCCGCTCGAGATGAGGAACGAGCCGCCAGGGAATGGCCTCGGCGCCCCCGGCGACGAGATGTCGTAGATGGCGACGCGCGCGTTCTCCGAGCCCATCGCGACGAGGACGTTGCCGACCGCGTGCACGTTGCCGACGCGGAAGATCGGCTCGGGGATGAGCTGCGTGACGAGCCGCGGCGCGTTCGGATCGCTCGCGTCGACGACGAAGACGCCGTTGTCCGACCCGCCGACGTAGAGGTATGGCGCCTGCCAGAACACGCTCATCACCGTCCGCATGTACGCGTCCGGATAGGTCACGCCGGGGAGCACCATGTCGTACGCCATCCGTGGCGCGAGGATGTCCGAGAGATCCCAGATCTCGATCCCGCGCAGCGACGCGGTCGCGATCCAGCGCCCGTTCATCGTCGTGACGCCCGTCGTGTGCGTCTCGCGGATCTGATCGTCGAGCGTGTTCGCGACCAGCACGGGGTTGCACGGGTCGTCCATCTCGAGGACCGCGATGCCTCCGCCGCCGCGCTCGTGCGCCCACGCGCGGACGAGATAGCCGTCGAGGAAGAAGCCCGTGTTGTGGTGATGCTCATCCGTCGGACCGAGATCCATGTGCCCGCACTGCGTGAGCAGCTGATCCGGCGTGAAGGTCGTCCTCGGTCCGCCAGGGCCGCTGATCGGCGGGAAGGCGCTCGGATCGAGGAGGCCGGCGTCCGCGAGCGGACCCGTGTCGATCGCGCCGTCGAGAAGATCGCATCCGCTGGCCGGCGGGCCGGCGTCGGGCTCGTACGCATCCGGCGGCGGGCCAGTGTCGTTCGGCTCCCACGCGTCGGGCGCGTCGGGCGGTCCGCTGTCGAGCGACATCGCGGGCTCGGCGCACGCGAGCACGATCGAGGCCCAGAGGAGCAGCCCGGGAAGCGAGGACCGCGTGCGGCGTCGGCGCATCACGTCGAGGACGCTACCACGGTCCGCACGGCCAGGGCCCGCACGACGACCCTCCAGAGTGGACGTTGGAGCTGACCGCAGCGACCATGCGTGCTCGATGCCTCTCGACCCACTCGCGCTTCGTCGCGTCCTCGGCGGGCTTCTGGTCCTCGGGTTGGTCGGGCTGGTCCGAACGACGATGGAGCTCTTCCTCGGAGACGGCCTCTTCTCGTCGGACTTCGCCGTCTTCTTCGGCGGTGGGGAGCTGGTGTTGCACGGCCAACCGCTCTACGACCGAGGAGCGCAGGAAGCGGTGATGCGTGCGGTCCTCGACGACGGGGCGCGCGTCGGAGGACACCTCGCGTTCCTGCTCCCGCCGCACACGGCGCTGCTCCTTTCGCCGTTCGCGCTCCTGCCGCTGCCCGTCGCGTTCGCGCTCTTCACGGTCGTCTCCGTCGCGCTCTCCGTGCGCCTCGTCTTCGTGCTCGCGGACCTCGCGCGCGCCGACGTTCGCGCGGTCGCAGTGGTGGTGTTCGCGCTGGGTCCGTTCTGGTCGAGCATCGTCCTCGGACAGCTGGCCATCGCGACGGCGCTCGCGCTGGCAGAGCTCGCGCGCGCGCTCCGCGATGGGAGGGAGACGCACGCCGCGCTCGCGCTCGCGCTGCTCACGTTCAAGCCGCCCTTCGTCCCGGTGCTCGTCGCGTATCTCGTCGGCACGGGGCAGTGGCGTGTCCTCGGACGTGCGGCCCTGATGGCGCTCGCGCTCGTGACACCGTCGCTCGTGCTGCTCGGCCCGAGCGCGTGGCAAGAGTGGGCGACCGGCCTGCGCGAGCTGGAAGGCTACTTCGCGATGGCGACCCCGCCCGCCATGATCAACGCACGCGCGGTGCTGGCGCGTCTCCTCGGCGATCCCGAGCGACGCGGGCTCGCGACGTCGATCGCCTGGGCGCTTCTCGTGATGGCGTCGCTCGCCGCTGCGACGCTCGGGCGGCGCTCGATGTCGGCGAGCCAGCCGACCTCGGCCGGGTCCTCGAGGGGACGCGCGGCGCTCGCCTTGGCGATCAGCCTCTCGCTGCTCTTCTCGCCGCACCTGTTCTTCCACGACGTCCTCAGCTGGGCAGTGCCCGTCGCGCTGGCAAGAGGAGAAGCGACCCGCGTGGGCGCGCGCGAGCGCTGGGACCGCTTCGCCCTGGCAGCGCCCGGCGTGCTGCTCGTCCTCGGCGCGATCGATGCCGCCACGGGCGGCTGGCTCCCCGCACCGCCCGCGCTCGCCGTGCCGGTCGTGGCTCTCACCTGGCAGCTGCGCGACGCGCGCCGCCCCGCGTGACGCAGGCGGCCTCGTTCCGTCTCAGTGCAGCGCAGCCCGCTCGAACGCCTCGTCGTGGACGCCGCGCCACAGACGAAACATCGCCGCCCAGCGGGCACTCTCGAAGAGCGGACCGCGCGTGACCAGCACGATGTCTTCCCAGGCCGCGCCGAGGGCGGGATCGGCGAAGCGATCTTCCCGCGCGAGGCGCGACGCCTTGTAGCCCTCCGGGATCGGCCGCGGGTAGTGGCCCACGCGCCAGCCCATCGGCGCACGAAACGGAACGCGCGCCAGCAAGGGATCGGCGACGGCCCAGCGATCGAGGATCTCCACGTGGCCGCCGAAGTAGCCGACGAGACCGACCTGATCGCCCACGACGACGGCTCGCGGTGCCGCAGCGAGCCGCAGCCCCAGTCGAGACAGCGAGCCGGGCGGCGTCGGCGCTCCGTCCGCGCGGAGCTCCGGGTGCACGAGCAAGCGGAGCGCCCCCGTCGCCGGATAGTAGAAGGCTCGCTCGTCTGCGATGCCCGTGTTGCGGATGGTGACGTCCATTCCGAGCCCGACGCCGTCCTCCGGGCCAGCGCGCACCGGGCTGCCTGGCCAGAGGACCGCGTACGCCATCACGAGAGCGAATGGCAGCCAGGGGCGCGGCACGGGAGCCGGGGCGACGGCAGCCGGTCGCAGGTGAGCAAGCGCGGCGAGCGCGGCGAAGACAGGCGCGAAGAAGAATCGCCCGCTCATGAAGTCGCCGCCGATCCGAAGGAGATAGACGAAGTAGAGCAGCACGCCGAGCCCGAGCGCGCGGCCGCGGTTCGTCCCGAACCGGAGCGCGTAGACGGCGCCCGCGAACGCGACGGGCAGCGTGATCGGATCTTCCGCGAGCGAGTCGCTGAAGTACGCGAGGCCGCGCGCCAGAAGGCCCGCGAAGGGGACCTCGAGCCTGAGCTTGGCCAGCGCGGTGTTCGGCACGAGGCTGCCGTAGTAGACGACCGAGAAGAGCTCCCAGGCGATGGCGGGCGCGCCGCCCAGCGCGATCGCACGCAGCGCGATCGCACGCAGCGCGCGCGGGCGAGGCGCCACCGACACGAGCCAGAGCGGCCCGACGAGGAGCACCGCATCGCTGCGGCACAAGAACGCGGCCGAGAGGGCGAGCGTCGAGTAGAGCGCGCGCCGATCCGGCTCCACCACGGCCGCCGCGCGCACCGACGCGAGGATCGCGAGCGCGGTGAGCGGGTTCTCGAGGCCGCTCACCGAGTACTGGACGAACGCACTGCTGGCGGCGAGCACGGCGAGGACCAGCGCCGCGTGGCGCGCCTCGCGGGCGTGAAGAGACGCGAGCCCGATCGCCGTGACGAGCGCCAGGGCGAAGGCCGCGAAGCTCATCGACCAATAGACCTCGCCGAAGACGCCGTACGCGACGAGCGCCACCATCATCCAGAGAGGATGCGTGTAGACCTGGACGCGCTCGCCCGGGTTCCACGTCAGTCCGTGGCCCTCCCAGAAATTCCGGACGGTGCGAAACGTGATGTACGCGTCGTCGCACTGCCAGGAGGTCGCCACGAGCGCCCAGACGAGCGTGATGACGGCGGCGGTGAGCAGGACGCGCTCGGTGCGGCTCCACGCAGGACGTGCGTCCGCGCTCATCGACGCCTGAGGCTCATGCGCCTGGCCACCGCTCAGGCTCGGTACGCGGCACGGATCACCTGGAGCCCATCGAGCACGGCGGCGAGTCTACCGATGGCGACGCGGGCTGTCATCGAGCACGCAGCGCCGTTCCTCCGGTGCGCGCGCACGTCGGGAGGGAAGCTCGCTCCCGGTTCCCGCTCGACACGACGGAGCGCGACATGATAAAAATTCCCGACATGTCGGCGCTCGCCCCTACGCCCGATGCGACCAAGAGCCCGTGGCTCGTGTCGCCGATGGTCGACATCCTGATCGGCGCGGGCGGCATCTACCTGATCATCGCCTTCGCACTCGGGCTCACCGGTCACGCCGACATGCTCGACGCGACCACGGCCGCGTGCATCGCGCTCGCGATCGGCGGGCCCCACTACGGCGCCACGCTCCTGAAGGCGTACGGGACCGCCCAGGCGCGCGCGCAGTTCAAGACGATCGGGACGTACGGGACGGCCGCGTTGATCGTCGCCGTCGCAGCCTCTCTCTGGCTGCCCATGATCGGCGCCTGGCTCGTCACGATCTACTTCACGTGGGTCGCCTATCACTACGCGGCCCAGTCGTACGGCGTCGCGCGCATGCTCCTCGCGCGGCGGAACGTCGCGGTCGACAACCGAGTGCGCTACGCGTTCCAAGCGGTGTTCGTCACGAGCGCCATGCTCTGGGTGGTCTCCATCCACACGGAGCTCTCGACCCGCCTGCCCGTGAGCAGCGACGAGCTCTATCCGCTCTTGCGGCTCGGGATCCCGGTCACGATCGGGACGGCGATCCTGATCGCCCTCGGCCTCGCGATGATCGGGTGTCTGGCCTACGTGGCCATCCGGTTCGCGGCGGCGAGCTCGCTTCGGCGAGCCGGGTTGGCCATGCTCCTCACGCTCGGACAGATGACCTGGTTCGCGATACCGGTCCTCGCCATTCGCTCTGGGCTCCTCGGGACGTGGGTTCCTTTCGCGAGCGACACGCGCGCGAACATGTTCCTCTTCATCGCGTTCACGCACTCTTCCCAGTACCTCTGGGTGGCGCTCTATCACGCCAAGAAACAACAGGGTGGGACCGGGGCGACCCACTTCCTCCGGGCTCTCGCAGCGGGAAGCCTGGTGTGGGCAGTTCCTGCCCTCCTTCTCTCGCATGGCCCGGTGCCGACCGAGCTGGGCGTCGCCATCCTGGTCGCGGCGGCGGTGAACATTCATCACTTCGCGCTCGATGGTGTGGTCTGGAAGCTACGCGATCCGAAGAACGCCGCGCTCGTGAGCCACGTGGCCGCGGCCGCTCCGCAGCAGCGAGGAGAGCTGCTCATCGCGCTCGGCGCGGTCGCGCTGGCGCTGCAGCTCGTCGGGGTCGGCGTCGACCGCGAGCTGCGGATTCTGGCCGACGAGCCCGACGGTGAGAGTGTCGCCCTCATCGAGCCCGTGGCGCGCTTCATCGGACACGACGGGCCGAGCCTCCGCACGGCGCGCATCGCCGCCGAGGTCGCTGCCGGCCACTGCGACGCAGCGAGCCGCGCTTTCGATGAGATCCCGCCTCACTGGACCGTGCGCGCTCAGCTCCAGGAGCGGGTGGATCGCTGCGCGGAAACACCCCGGCTGAGCATGGCGCCCTCGACGCGCTGAGCCGACGTGCGAGACGGACGCGCTGAAACGGTCGCGCTCGCGTGCGCGACCCTCCTGCCGTTCGTCGCCACGATGCTCTACGTCGAGAGCGTCTTCTACGAGGTGGGCGCGGTCTACAACGACGCCGGGCTCTTCGCGCAGGTCATCTATCGCAACGACCTCTGGCTGAGCATGCGCGCGGCGTTCGCCGAAGCGCCGCTACCGTACTTTCATACGCACCTGACGTTCTTCATGTGGCCCCTCGCGCTGCTCAGCCGGGTGCTGCCCGTCGGGATGGTGCAGTTCATCTCCCTGTTTCACGCGGCCTTGATCGCCATCGTGGCGGGCGTCGGATATCGCGCGACGTTCCTCGCGTTCGGCTCGCGGCTCGCGGCCGTGCCGGCGGCATGGCTGCTCGCCTTCTCGGGCTTGTGCGTGCACACGAGCTGGAACCCGCACTTCGAGATCGTGATCCCGGCCCTCATGGTCGCGACCGTGATGGCGCTCTTCCAGAAGCAAGAGAAGCTCGGCCTCGCGCTGCTCTTCGCGCTCTTCCTCACGCGTGAGGACGCACCGTTCCAGTTCGTGCTGCTCTGGGGCTCGCTCACGTTTCTGTGTCCCCAGCGGAGCCCGGAGGAACGCGCGTCGGCGATTCGCATCCTGCGGTTGGCGATCGCGCTGGGGATCATCCTGTTTGCGTTCCAGTCGGCCTTCTTTCCGCCGCGGCCCGTGTTCGAGATGGAGTACTCGGGCAGGCCCCCGTGGGCCCACCTGACCTCGGACGTGATCGCCGAGCGACTGGGGTACCTGTGGGGCCACCGAGTCGATGTCTGGGGCCCGCTGCTGCTGGTGTTGATCGGCGGTCTCGTGCTCCGCGAGCCAGTGCTCATCGCCGCGACCGTGGCCGCGACCCCATGGTTCCTGCTCCACCTCTCGGCCTCGTTCGAGGGCATGGCGCGCTTCGCGATTCACTACGGCTTTCCGTTCGTGGCGACCTTGCTCGCGCCCTCTCTCGCGATGATCCGCGACTTGCCCGAGCGAGATCACGGGCGCGCGCTACGGCTCGGGGCGCTGCAGGTCGCGGTGCTGGTGGTCGCGAGCGTTCGCGCCGACGCGCGCCCGCCGATCTACGCGCTCAGCCCTCCCCTCGGGCACTATGGCCACCGCACCGACGGCGAGGTGGTGCGCCAGACCGAGCGTCTGCTCGACCATCTACAGGCGCAGGCTCGCGCCGGATCGCTGGTCTGCGCGAGCGACTCCGTGGCTTCTCTGCGCACCGATCTGGTCGCACATCGAGAGCGCATCCGCGCGGTCACCGAGGCCAGGGCAGACTGCGACTACATCGTCTCGTTTCGGCGCGACCACGAGGCGGTGGCCGTCGCGGCGACGCGCGCGCTCAGCGAGAGCGAGACCCGCTGTCTCGTCAGCGACACCTATCTCGTCGTGGACCGCCCGGGCGATGTCGCTTGGCCCTTCCGCTGCGCGCCGTGAGAGCCTGACCGTCCACGCGCGCCCGCCCACCGCCCCGCCCACCGCTATGCGGCGCTACGCGGCGCGAACAGGTTCGCCTTCGTATCCGGGTTCTCGCTGCGCCAGATCACGTTGTCCATGAAGTAGTGGTGAACGTTGATGAAGACCCAGAAGGTGAACATGAACGGCGTCACGCCGAGCGCAGCCTGGTCGAAGCTCATCGCACCATCGAGAAACTCCGGCACCAGCCAGAACCCGAGATAGCCCATGACCCACGCGAGGAAGACGACACCGATGATGCGGCGGCGCGGATCGACGTCGCCGAGGCCCTTCGCGCGGTTGAGCTCGTAGCGCCACACCACGATGAGATACTGGAGCGAGTGGAAGACGGGGATGAACACCAGCACGCCGATGTTCAGACGGCCGAAGAGCCAGACGTAGAGCGTGGTCAGGTACACGATCGATCCGGCCCACGGCACGGCGCTCGCCCCGGTGGTGGCCTTCTTCGCGAAGACGAACAAGGCAGCGCCCGTGGTCGCGGCGGCGATCGCGCCCGAGACGTAGAGCACCGGGAGCGGGATCGGGATCGCGTAGTACGCGAGGCCCCAGAGCTGGCTCTCGCTGACGTACCAGTTCGCCAGCAGCCAGTAGAGGATCCAGCAGGCGTAGCCGTTCCACCTCAGGATCGTCTTGTCGCGCGTGCTGAAGAAGCGGCGCTTGAGCACCGAGTCGAGGATGAGCATCCCGTAGCCCTGCTTGGCGTAGTGCCAGCCGACGAGGAACAGCATCACGTTCCCGCCGTAGCCGAGCCACAGCGCGTCGCGGCGCAGGAAGGCCGTCGCGAAGAACCCGAACAGCACGATCGGCACGACGATGCCCGCGACGAGGTACCTCGCGCGCAGCCCCGGCGGGAGCTTGCCGGGCGTGAGCTTGGTGCCGAAGCCGCGATAGAAGATCTGGTAGGAGTGCGCGAAGTGCGGGTGGTTGATCACGTCCGCGAGGACCAGCGAGCCCACCATGAACGACGGCAGCGCGGCTGAGCTGACGAAGTACATCCACGGGAGCACGAGGAGCGAGGCGCCGCCCAGACAGGCGAGATCGAGCCACGGGTGAAAGAGCATGCCCCCCGGATCGGGCCGCGCGGGCGCCACGCTCGGAACGACGGAGACTGCGGACGGCGCGTTCATGCGATCGACGCGACGGTACCGCGCACGGCGCAGGCCTCGCAACCCGCTCCAACGCTCTGACAAGCGCGCTGTTCGATGTACACTGCCCGCCATGCTGCACGCTCGATTCGCTTCCGCTTCGCCCTTCCCCTTTCTCACGCCCCGCCTCCTCACCGTCGCCCTGATGTGCCTCGTCGCTGCTGGTTGTGCGCGACCGGGCGGTGTCACCGGGCGTGATGGCGGTGACTCCGGCGAGGACCGGCTCGACGCGGGCGGCGGGCGCGAAGGTGGAATTCCCGTGGACGTCGTCTGCGGACCGGCCGGCGAGACCTGCTGCGCCGGCGGGACGTGCGAGCTCGGGCTCCGCTGCACCGCCGATCGCTGCTGCGTCCAGGCGGGCAGCACGACGCTCTGCCACTCGGCCGGGGACTGCTGCCGTGGGCTCTCGTGCTCGGGCGGCGTCTGCTGTGCAGCGCGCAGCGCGGCGTGCAGCGGTTCGTCCGATTGCTGCACGGGCCTCGTCTGCTCCGGCGGCGCATGCCTCTCTCCCGACGACGGAGACCTCCCCGGAATGGACGGCTGCGGCGGCTCGGGCGGCATGTGCTGCGCGGGCTTCACGTGTCGATCGGGCCTCGTCTGCGACGCGACGAGCGGCCACTGCGGCGGCTGCGGAGAGTCCGGGCAGCACTGCTGCGACGGGAGCTCGCCGTGCGTCGGCACCGGGCTCGTGTGCGACGCTTCGTCCGGCAACTGCGTGGTCATCCCGGACCCGGCAGACCGCTGCGGCCGCATCGACGGTCCGTGCTGCACCGACGACCGCATGCCGGGCGGGACGAACTGCGAGGGCGATCTCCGCTGCGTCGCGGGAACCTGCCTCGATCCCGACGACGAGGGCGGCATGGGGCAGCCCTGCGGCCCGCGCGGCGGATGCGACAGCGGCCTGCTCTGCGACCACACGATGAGCAACACGTGTCAGCCGACGCCGGACGACTGCGGTCGCGACATGATGATGTGCTGCGACACCGGCGGAACGGCCGGCAGCTGCGAGGGCTCGCTGAACTGTCAGTTCATGTCGTGCACGACCTGCCAGGGCCCCAGCCTGACGTGCGTGCTCGGCGGCATCCTTCCCGGTCAGCAGTGCTGCAACGGTGCGGTCTGTCGACCGGCGCCGCTTCTGCCGCGCTGCTGCATGGGCGAGATGGGCGCCTGCACGAACTCGCTCGACTGCTGCGGCTTCATGCAGTGCCAGGACGGGATGTGTCAGGGCGGGCGCATGGGCTCGCTCTGCATCGACAGCTCCGAGTGTGGCGCGGGCCTCATCTGTCACAACTTCACCTGCCAGACCGAGGTGATGTGCACGGACGCGGGCGCATCGTGCGCGATGTCGGGCGGCTGCTGTGACGGGCTGACGTGCGGCGCGCAGCCGGACACCACCACACGGCCGCGACCGAGCGTCTGCTGCGCGGGTGGATCGACGTCGTGCACGGGCGATGGCGACTGCTGCGGCGACATGCGGTGCGTGGGCGGGGAGTGCGCGTGCAGGATCCTCAACGCGACGTGCTGGCACGACAGCGAGTGCTGCAACGGGCTCGGCTGCGTCGCGGGGACGTGCCAGGACATCTCCAGCTGCCGTCGCCCGGGCGACGCGTCGGTCGCGTGCACGGGGCGGACGGACTGCTGCGAGACGCTCTCGTGCATGGCCGAGTCGGTCGGCTCGTCGCGCACGGAGTGCTGCATCGGCACCGGGCTCCTCTGCGCGGAGAACCGGGACTGCTGCGGCGAGACGACCTGCGTCGATGGGCTCTGCCAGTGTCAGGCGCTGGGCCAGCCGTGCGCCAACCCGCTGGACTTCGAGTGCTGCGCTCCTGGGCTGTGCGTCAGCGGCACCTGCACCATGCCCCCTCCGTGAGGCCCACTCCTCGACGGTGAGCCGCTCGCTCAGTGGACCATCGGGTTCGAGAACTCGACCGGGATCGTGATGTCGAGCTGCGCTTGCGAAGGAGCGAGCGCGCTCGGCACGGGATCGAGCGGCAGCGCGGAGACGAGCGCCGTGGCCGCCGCCTGATCCAGATCGGTGTAGCCGCTGGAGCGAATGAGGCGGGGCACGCCGACGACGCTCCCGTCGCGGCGGACCCTCAGCCGGAACACGCTCGTGCCCTGGTCCATCGAGAGCTGCCTCGCGCGCGGGAACTCGAGCCCATCTTCCACGCGGCGGCGGAGCGCGCCGAGCCAGCGCATGTAGCGAGCGTCGCGCGTGTCGAGCGACTCGAACATCCCGCGGCCAGTGCCGAGCGCGAGCGCACGCCCGCCCTCGCGTAGCCCGCCGCCGCTGCCCGCCGGCCCTGCGGCCTCGACTCCGCCGCGACCTACTCCGTCGACCGGCCCCGAGCGCTGGGACGACTCGACGAGCGACTGCGTGGGTGAAGAAGCGAGCAGCTCCGAGTCGGTGTCGTCGCGCGGACGGTCGCGGAGCTCGGTGGTGGTCGCCGCCGCTCCCTCGTCCACCGTGGGGCGGCCGTGGGCGACGGACGCGCTCTCCGAGCGCCGTGCGCCCGACCCGTCGGCGATGCCGCGCCCGGGAGAGTCAGCGAGGTCGCCCGCGTGCGTCCGCAGCGGGGCGCCGGCCCGGGGAGCCACCTCACCCACGCTGGCCGAAGCCGTGCGCGCGCCGCCGGCGGTGCTGGGGCTCGGCGCGACGCGCGCGCCCTCGGCGGCGTCGGTCCGCGAGACCGGACGGCGCTCTGCGTGGACGCCGGCGCCAGAGGCGAGGAAGGCGTCGTCGTCGGGGCTCGGCGTCGCGCGTCGGTCCTCGAACGAGGCGCGGTCGGGCGCGGTGTCGATGCGCTGCGTCTGACCGACCGACGTGGCGTTCATCGGAGCATCCGTCAGCGTGATGGGAGCCGCCGAAGGCAAGAGGAGGACGATCTGCGAAGCGCCGACGCCATCCCCTCCGCGGCCACGATCGTGCGCGTCGATGTTCTGGATGGACTCGGCGCCGCCGGGCGTCAGCCGTGTGGCCGGCGTGTCTGCGAGCGCGAGCCCGTCCACCGTCGCTGCGCCGTCGCCCACGCGCAGATCGACCTCGAGATCGGGGATGGGCAGCTCACGGCGGCTCGGCGGATGAGGCGTGGGGACCAGCGCGGCCAGGCCGACGTGGAGGAAGAGCGAGAGGAGCGCGCCCGAGGCCAGCGTGCGTGTCGCGTCGAAGCGCGGGCGCACGCCGTCGGGTGGCGCTGGCTCGCTCGGACGGGTCGCGGGCTCGCTGGGAGGGGTTGCCTCACCGCGTCTGCCGCGGAGCCTCTCGGCGCGCCCGTTTCGCTTCGCCACGACCCATCATACTCGCTGGAACGGCGTATCGCCCTCCGCCAGCGGCCGGCTCCGTGCCCTGGGACCTCCGCGCTCACGCGGGCACGGGGGCGACCTTGGGCTTGCGCTCGAAGCGGCCCTTGAAGGCGAGGAAGGGCTTCTCGATCCAGAGGTACGACGCGGCGGCGAGCACGATGGCCACGAACCATCGCATCCAGAGCGGCTGCTCCATCATCAGCGGGAAGAGGATCACGTGCACGAGGTAGAGCCCGTAAGAGATCTTCCCGAGCCCGACCAGCGGAGGCGTCGAGAGCACGCGGGCGAGCGCGGGCAGCTTGGCGGCACCGACCACCACCGCCGTGGCGCTCAGCGATGTCACCGTGATCAGGAGAGGTGAGCGCGCGTACTCGCGGATCGGCACCGACAACGCGATCGCGGTGAGCGCCACGGTGCCGACGGCTGCGGCGACGGCGATGGCGCGGGTCGCGGCGCGGCTGGGCGACGGACCGAGCCCGAGCAGAGCGCCCGCGACGCAGCCGCCCGCGATCACGTCGAGCCGCATGTCGGGACCGAAGTAGATGCGCACCCAGAGCTGAGGGTCGCCGGTGTGCGACGCCGTGTAGACGAACCGGAGGACCACCGCGAGAACGGAGAGGACGCCTGCGGTCCCGGCCACCGCACGAGCTCCCCAGCGAGAAGCGGCACCGAGGATCAAGGGCCAGAGCAGGTAGAACTGCTCCTCCATCGCGAGAGACCACGTGTGCGAGACGAGCCCGATGGGATACGTGTCGCCGAACGCGATCACGAAGTTGCTCGTGTAGGTGAGCGACGCGGCGACCCAGAGGGCGCGGAGCTCCTGCCCCAGGTACGTGGAGGCCACGATCGCGAACGCCACGGCGACCACGAGCGCCGGCGCGAGCCGGAGCGCCCTCCGTGCCCAGAAGGCTCCGAGGTGGATGTCGCCGTAGGTCTTCCGCTCGTGGAGGAGAAGCGACGTGATGAGGAATCCGCTCAGCGCGAAGAACAGATCCACGCCGATGAAGCCGCCGAGGAGCACGTGGCTGTGGAACGCGACCACCGCCATCACGGCGACCCCACGTAGGCCATCCAGCGCGCGTAGGTGACTCAAGTCGTCCCTTCGGAGAACGTGGATACAGGACGGCCGCGCGATCCGCAGCAACTACCGGCGACGCGCAGCCGCCGACCGCGCGAGGGCCGCTTTCTTGACGGGGCCCGGCGCGGTTCCGAAGCTCCCTCGGCCCCCATGCGCCCAGAGCTCGCCCACCGCGCCCGCCTCTTCTCCGCCGTCCTCGCGCTCCTCGCGGCGCTCGGCCTCGCGGGACGCGCCGGCGTGGAGCAAGCCCGGGCTCGCTCGAGCGAGACGCCCGCGCCGTTCGAGGTGCGCGTGCTCGGCGCGGTGGTCCCAGCCGCGCTCGCGCCTGCGGACGCGGCGCATGGGATCGCCCTCGCCTGGGGACGAGCGCCGCTCGTGGTGCGCGTCGGTGGCCACGAGGTGGTCGAAGGCACGCGGGCCGAGCTCGGCGCCTCGATCGACGAGGTCGACCTCACCGGTCTGCTGACACGCGCACGGGAGCCGGGGTCGCTTCTGCGCCGCTACCACGCGCAGCTGGGCGGAGGCGCGAGCATCGATCTTCCGGTCTCCGTGGACCTCTCGGCACGTCGACTCCTCGACGCTCTCGTCGCCGAGCGCGAGCGAGTCGACACCGCGGCCGTATCCGCGCGCATCGATCCCCGCACCGGGCTCGTGACGCCGGAGCGACGTGGCGAGCGTCTCGACGTGCACGCGACCCTCGATCGGATCGAAGCAGCGCTCGCCCTGAACGCGCGCGTCGTCGATGCCGTCGTGGCCGAGGAGGTCCCGCTGCGAACGGCCACCATGCTCGCGAACGTCCGGATCGAAGCGCTGCTCGGCTTCTTCGAGACGCGCTACTCGACGCTCGCGGAGTCCGCGGACCGCACGTTCAACCTGCAGGTCGCCGCGTCACACATCGACGGCAGCGTGCTGATGCCCGGAGAGTCGCTCGACTTCAACGAGGTCGTCGGCGAGCGGAACGAGGTGAATGGCTTTCGCCCGGCGCCCCAGATCGCCAGCGGCGAGGTCGTGGACGGCGTCGGCGGCGGCACCTGTCAGGTCTCCGGCACGCTGCACGCCGCGGCGCTCTTCGCCGGCATGACCATCACGCAGCGAAGCCCGCACAGCCGTCCCAGCGCGTACCTCTGGATGGGGCTCGACGCGATGGTCGCCTACCCGAACGTGAACCTCGTGCTCCGCAACGACGAGGCCTTCCCCGTCGTGATCGGCATGACGATGGAGGGCGGCGTGCTGCGCGCGGAGGTTCGCGGCGAGCGCGCGTCGCACCTCGTCACGTTCGCGCGGCGGATCGACGACGTGACCTCGTTCTCGGTGCGTGAGGTCGCCGACGCCGATCTCCCGGCGGGCGTCCGCGTCCTGAGGCAGCGCGGCGTCCCGGGCTTCCACATCACGCGCTATCGCACCGTGCGCGACCTCGATCGCAACCAGGCCGTACGCGAGCGAGCGGAAGACACCTACCCCGCGACCGAGGAGATCTGGCGGGTCGGAAGCGGCGCGCCAGCCCCGCACGACTACGTCGCGCCCTCCGGCGACTCGCACGGCGAGTATCTCGCGGATCTGTACCTGGCCGCGTCGGTCGGCGTCGGCACGGCCCAGGCGATGGACATCGTCCGGACCGGCGGACGCACCGCGGTCCCTGGCTGGACCCGAGCGCTCGCCCACGAATGAGGGCGGCGAGGCCTCGGAGCCTCGCGGTCATCGATCGGGCGCGTAGGGATCGCGCATGGATCTGCTGCGTCACCCGCCCACCGAGCGTGAGCCGCTGACCCCCGTCGACACGGCCTGGCTCCGCATGGGCCAGGAGACGAACGCGATGGTGATCACGTCGGTCATCGTCCTCGACGGCGGCGTACGGCCGGGCGAGATCGAGAGCCTGCTGGGCGAGAAGCTCCTTCGCCATCGCCGCTTCTCGCAGCGGATCGTCGACCCTCACGTCGCGGCGCGGCTGCCGCACTGGGAGCGCGATCCACACTTCGACCTCCGGAACCACGTGCATCGGCTCGCGCTACCTGCTCCGCGCAGCCAGGCCGCGCTCGAGGAGCTCGTGAGCGACCTGATGAGCCAGCCCCTCGACCGAGCGCGGCCGCTCTGGCAGGTCGCCGTCGTCGAGGGGCTCCTGCTGGAGAACGGGCGCGAGGGGACGGCGCTGGTCGTGCGGATGCACCACTGCCTCGGCGACGGCGTCGCGCTCGTCGGCCTCCTGCTCTCCATGACGGACGAAGGTCGGGCGCTCGAGCCTCGGCCGCCGGGGCACGCGCGACACGCGGAGGGTGCGCTCCAGCTCGCGCGCGAGGCGGCGGATCGCGCCGTGACCCTCGGACGCATCCTGCTGCTCTCGTTCGACGCCGAGACTCCGTACAAGGGCTCGCTCGGCGTGGTGAAGCGCTGCGCTTGGTCGCGACCGATCCCCATCGCGCCGCTGCGTCGCGTGGCGGAGAGCGTCGCCGGGAAGATCAACGACGTGCTCCTCGCGGCGTGCGCCGGCGCGATGCGTGCCGATCTGCTCGAGCGTGGCTGGAACGAGGAGAGCGACGTGCGCGCGCTCGTGCCCGTGCACATCCTCGGAGGTCGTGCCGAAGACGGCCTCGGAAATCACTTCGGCCTCGTCTTCGTCGATCTCCCCATCACCATCGCAGACCGTCTCGGGCGACTGCGCGAAGCCAAGACGCGCATGGACCGCGTGAAGGGGGATCCGGACGCCGCCGTCGCGCTCTCGGTGGTCGCTGCGATGGGAGTCGCGAGCCGGGAGGTCGAGCACCTCGGCGTCGCTCTCTTCACGTCGAAGGCGACGGCCGTCGTCACCAACGTCGCCGGGCCGCTCGACGCGGTGCACCTCGGCGGTCGGAAGATCGACAGCGTGATGGTCTGGGCGCCCGTCAGCGGATCGATCGGCCTCGGGTTCTCGCTCCTGAGCTACGCCGGCGCGATCCGGCTGGGGCTCGCGACCGACGCGCAGCGGGTGTCCGACCCCGCTCGGATCGTGCGGGCGTTCGAGCAGGAGATCGATGCGCTGATCCACCTCGCTTGATCGAGCGGTGGGGGCGCTGCTTGGACCAGCAGCCGTTCTGGGCGCCCGCTCGGCAGGTCCGTGATATCCCTCCTCCATCGTGTCCGGGCCTCGCATCGCTCTCCTCGTCACCGGCGGGATCGCGGCCTACAAGGCGCCGCTCGTCCTTCGCGAGCTGATGCGTCGCGGCGCGCACGTTCGAGTGGCGATGACGGTGAGCGCACAGCGCTTCGTCGGGCCGATCACGTTCTCCGGCCTGACAGGCGAGGCGCCGCTCGTCGATCTCTGGGACGCTTCGATCGGGGGCGAGGCCCACGTGGAGCTCGCGGCCTGGGCGGACGTGCTGCTGGTGGCGCCAGCGACGGCGAGCGTCCTCGCGCGGATGGCTGCGGGGATCGCCGACGACGTGGTGAGCGCGACGCTCCTCTGCGCGCGCGGTCCGGTGGTCGTCGCGCCCGCGATGCACACGCGGATGTGGGAGCACGCGGCGACGCGTGACAACGCGGAACGTCTGAAGGCACGCGGCATCGTCTTCGTCGGGCCCTCGGAGGGCGCGCTCGCGAGCGGCGAAGAAGGCCTCGGTCGCATGGCCGAGCCGGACGCGATCGCGTCGGCCGCGCTGGCGGTCGCGGCGCCGGGAGATCTCGCGGGGCGATCCATCCTCGTCTCGGCGGGCCCGACGCACGAGGCCATCGATCCGGTGCGCTTCGTCGGGAACCGCTCGAGCGGCAAGATGGGGTTCGCGATCGCGGAGCGTGCGGCTCAGCGTGGTGCGCGCGTGGTGCTGGTGAGCGGCCCCGTGTCGCTCCCCGCGCCCGCCGGGGTCGAGCTCGTGCGCGTGCGCTCGGCGCTCGAGATGAAGGCGGCGATCGAGGCGCGCGCGGGCCTCGACGCGATCGTGATGGCCGCCGCGGTGGCCGACTACCGCCCGCGAGACGTCAGCGTGCACAAGGCGAAGAAGCAGGAAGGCGAGGACGCGCGGACGCTCGCGCTGGTGCGCAATCCCGACATCCTCGCAGGCCTGGGCGAAGCGCGCGCGAGCTCCGGGTCGAAGCGGCCCGTGCTGATCGGCTTCGCCGTCGAGACCGAGGACCTCGTGCCCGCGGCCCGCAAGAAGCTCGAGCGAAAGCAGGTCGATCTCGTCGTCGCGAACCACGCGAGCGTCGCGTTCGAGGGCGACGCGAGCGAGGTCACGCTCGTCGACGCGAAGGGAGAGACGCCGCTCGGGACGCTGCCGAAGCGCGAGACAGCCGATCGGGTCCTCGACCGGATCGCCCTCCTCCTCGCTCAGCTGCCGTAGCGGTCGACGATCTCCTTCACGTAGTCGATGAAGCCCGCCTGGTGGTGGCGCTCGAAGTTCTCCCACGTGCAGAACGTCGACGGATCCTCGACGCGGTCGATGAAGAGCTTCCCGTCGAGGTGATCACACTCGTGCTGGTAGGTCCCGGCGGTGATCCCCTGGATGATCGCGTCCACGTCGTTGCCGAGGCGATCCCAGCCCGTCACGCGGATGCGCGCGATGCGTGGGACGCGGCCCCGCAGGTTGGGCACGCTGAGACATCCCTCGAAGTTCGAGAACGTCTCGTCTCCGAGCGGCTCGATCACCGGGTTCGCGAGGATGGTCAGCGGGATCTTCGGCTTGTACGGGTAGCGCGGGTTTCCCTGCACTTCCATCGCGACGATGCGGACCGGCTCGTAGATCTGGATCGCCGCGAGGCCCGCGCCGTTCGCGTCGCGCATGGTCTCGACGAGGTCGTCGATGAAGGCCTGCATCGGCTTCGAGAGCAGCTCCTCGCGGGTCACCTCCCGCGCCCGAGTCCGAAGAACGGGATGCCCGACGCTGGCGATCTTCCGGAGGGTCATGAGCGAGATCCTACTTCGCTGGCCAGGCGATCGACGAGGGCGCGCTGCGGCCGGTGGAGGTGGACGAGAGGACGCGCGTGCTTCAGCAGCGCTTCGGCCGTCGCACCGTCCGTGGCCTGGCCTCGAAGCACGAGGATCGCCGCCGCGAGCGCCGCCGATCGACCGTGCCCTGCCGCGCAGTGGA
>JBBSAT010000105.1:0-22407 GCA_038252025.1 Polyangiales bacterium
CCTCGGCACCGGCGTCGGCCAGGCGTATCGGATCAACGTGCCCTTCGACGGCGCGACCTACAGCTGCACGCCGTTCCAGCTCCCGCCAGACCGCGGCTACGACGTGCGCGTTCAGCGCCTCGCGACCACGCACGACGAGCGCGCTCTGCTCCAGGTGATGGCGCAGACCCTCGTCGAGATCCGCGAGTCGCGCCTGCACATCATCCAGCAGTCGCAGATCGCGAACGTCGGCGAGACCACCTACGTGTTCCCCGAGGGCGGCCTCGACATGGCGCTGCCCGAGGGCTGGCTCGCGTTCCAGTCGCAGCCCGTCATGACCGACCAGCACGTGACCGAGGTGCCAGGCGAAGGCATCCGTCTCACGGGGTCGCTCCCGCCCGGGAGCGTGACGCTCGCCTGGGCGTACGACCTCCCCATCAGCGGGACCGAGATGACGTTCAGCGTGGCGAACCCGCTCCGCACGTACATCTACCGAGTCATCAGCGACGCGCCCCCGGAGCTGCACCTCGACGTCGAGGGAATGCCGCGCGCGATCCGCTTCGACGACGAGGGCCGCTCGCTGCTCGGGACCGAGGTCCAGCGTGCACCGGGCACCGGTCCGCTCGAGGACGTGGTGATCACGCTTCGCGGGATCCCTGGGCCCGGGCCGCTTCGATGGATCGCGAGCGGGATCGCGCTGCTCTTCATCCTGGGCGGGCTAGGGGCCATGGTCCGAGCCGGTCCTGCCGTGTCGATCGATCATGCACGGCGGCGACGCGAGCTGCTCGACGAGCTCGCCGCGGTGGAAGCCGAGTTCGCGGCTGGCGAAATTGGTCCGTCCTACCGTCAGAGCCAGCGCGATGCGCTCGTCAGGGCTCTGGCAGCGGCGCTCTACGACGAAGAGCGCGCGAAGAAATCGGTAGCAGAGAGCGCGTGATCTCTGGTGAGCGAGAGCTCGCCGGAGTGTCGATCCCGAAGTCCCGGTCAGCGTTGTGCTGGCCTGAGTGCAGGAGAGTGAGTGATGGCTGAAGGTCTGAACAAGGTGATGTTGATCGGTAATCTCGGGGCCGACCCGGAGATCAAGTACACGCAAGGCGGTCAGGCGATCTTGAAGCTTCGGCTCGCCACGACCGAGCGGTACGTGACCAAGGGCGGCGAGCGGCAGGACCGTACCGAGTGGCACTCGATCGTGATCTGGGGCAACCGTGCGGAAGCGCTGAACAAGATCCTCCAGAAGGGCCGAACGATCTACGTGGAGGGGCGTCTCCAGACGAGCTCGTGGGACGACAAGGACGGGACCAAGCGATACAAGACGGAGATCAACGCCAACCAGATCCTCCTCCTCGGCAGCGGCCGCGGTGGCGGTGGCGGCGGCGGTGAAGACTTCGGTGGCGAAGGCGGCGGTGGCGGACGCGGCGGCGGCGAAGGCGGCGGCGGCGGTGGACGCAGCGGTGGCGGCGGCTACGGCGGTGGCGGTCGCGGCGGCGGTGGTGGCGGGACCGGCGGGCGCGGCGGCGAAGAAGGCGGCGGCGGCGGCGGTGGCGGTGCTCCGCCGGACGACGGGCCGGACTTCGGCGACGACGACATCCCGTTCTGAGGGAGGTCGGCTCCACGAGCTCCGGTTCTGATGCTGGCAGCGTTCACGCCCCCGGGGAGGACCCCGTGAAGGGCTACGCTTCGCCACGGCTCCTGCCTCGAGGATGACGAGCGCGCGATGGCGAAGAAGGAACGCGTCGATCTCCTTCTCGTCTCGCGCGGTCTCGCTCCGAGCCGCGAGCGGGCGCGCGCGCTCGTGCTCGCCGGCAAGATCTACTCGGGTGAGCGTCGTGTCGAGAAGGCGGGCGACACGCTGCTCCTCGAGGCGCCGCTCGAGGTCCGCGGAGAGGACCTGCCGTACGTCTCACGCGGGGGAGTGAAGCTCGCAGGCGCGCTCGACGCGCTGCGCGTCGGGGTCGAGGGGCGCGTCGTCGCGGACTTCGGCGCCTCGACGGGCGGCTTCACCGACTGCGTCCTTCAGCGCGGCGCGGTCCGCGTGTACGCGATCGACGTGGGGTTCGGGCAGCTGCACGAGAAGCTGCGCCGCGATCTGCGCATCGTGGTCATGGACCGGACGAACGCGCGTCACGTGCGCGCCGAAGATCTGCCCGAGCGGGTGGACCTCGTCGTGATCGACGCCTCGTTCATCGGCATCGGCAAGCTGCTGCCGGCGGCGGTGGCGATCCTCGCGCCGGCCGGAGAGATCGTCGCGATGGTGAAGCCACAGTTCGAGGTCGGGCGCGCGAACCTGAAGAAGGGAGTCGTGCGCGACGCGGCCATTCGAGCGAGCGCGATCGACGCCGTGGAGGCCGAAGCGCACGCGCTCGGTCTTCGTACGCTGGGCCGCTCGGACTCGGTGCTCGCCGGGCCGGACGGAAACGTCGAGGCGTTCCTCCACCTCGCGCGCTGAACCGGCGCCGCGAAGGCGCGCCGAACGAGTGGCTGCTTCTAGCCGCCGGCCACGGGCGGGATGAGCGCGAGCACGTCGCCCGGCTCGAGCCGATCCTGCAGGTCGGCGAACGCTTCGTTCCGGGCGACCCGGAGCTGCGCCAGGTGCGGTTCGAGCGACGGGTGCGATCGCGCGATGCTCTCGAGCCCCTCCGCGATCGTCGCGCCGTCGTGGAGCTCGATCGACTCCTCGCTCACGCCCGCGAGCTCTCGCGTGGCGGCGAAGTAGAGGACCGAGATCTTCATCACACGTCGATGCGCGTCGGGCCCGATGGCTCGAGCGAGATCCCCAGCTCGCGGCGCAGAGCCATCCACGAGGGAGACACCGCATAGCTGATGAGATCGTCGATGATCTCGTCGGTCGGGATTCCGGGCACGGCGGGCAAGAGACGCTGGAGCTTCTCGGACGTCGCGAGGCTCCCCGAGAGCAGGAAGCCCGTGCGACACGCCGTGAGGTAGGTCGCCCGGCGGAAGCGCATGAACTGTTCTTCGGCGCTCACGGCGGGGTCGCCCGGAAGGCGAAGCTCGGAAGCGGCCTGCGTCAACGCCTTGCGCACGGGCGGGACCATGTAGCGCTGGAGGTCGCTAGCGAGGGCGGACGACCGAGGCTCCGGAGGGATTCGCTCCTCGACCACGAGCGAGGCGCGGAACGCCAGCCACGCTTCTTCGCGCGCCGGCAGCAGCGCGAAGAGATACGCCTCGGGCCGGTACATCGCGAGATGCCCGCCGAGAACGTGAAGCGTCGACGGCGCGTCGAACTGCGTGGCGATCGTCCCTCCGGCGAGCGTGGCGAGAGGCGAGACCGCGAGGTGCGCGAGCCCGCCGCCCACGTCTGTGCGAATGAAGAGCCGCGGGCAGGACAGGCCGATCGCGCGCGCGCTGTGCGCGAACAGCGCTCCGATCTCGACGGCGCTCGTGCCGAAGTCGACCTCGTCGCGCGGCCGAAGGCCGAAGTCTCTCTCGGGCCGCGCGCGCATCGCGAGGATACCCGGCCAGAGCGCGGCCAGCATGCGGCCGACGTCGGGGTCCTCGTCGTCGTGGACGACGTACGCCGAGAACAGATACGGCGACAGCGGCGTGACGAAAGGCGGCGGCACGTCCGGAAGGAGCGCTGCGAGACGCTTCTCCATGGTGTCCGCCGCGCCGAGGTGCGCGAGCACGCGCGCGACGCAGGCAGCCTCGTCGAGCGCGCCCTTCTCGAAGTGGTGGCGCATCATGGTGTGCATCGCGTCGACGTCGCGCGCGCCTCGCACCACGGGCGCTGGCTCGGCGGCGAAGGCCGGGGGCCGAACACTGTCGCTCTCGCGCTTCGGCTGGGAGGCGGGCGAAGGCGACTGCGAGATCGCGGCCGGAGGACGCGACGAGGACGTTCGTGTCTCCACCCCCGGCGTGCGAACGCCGTCGGGGATGCGCACGACCTCCATCTCGGCGCTCTTGGGCGGCCGCAACGTGTCCTCTCGGCGGGGCGCTCTGACGACGGAGCGCGCGGCTGCGGGCCGCGGAGGCGCGCTGGAGCCGGTCCGCGGAACGACGACATCCGTCTCCAGCACGCCGCGGAGCGCCGGGACCTCGGAGAGCAAGACCGACATCGAGAGGGTCTTGCCGTCGATCGTCTTCACGGCGAAGCGTGGCTCCTCGAATGCGGCGTGCTCGACGCGCATGGGCGTCGAGTCGTGACGAGGGAGCTCGCGGAAGAGCTCGCCACGGGAGGGCCGCGTGAGAATGCGTCTATCGCCGTTCCGGAAGCGCACGACGAGCGCTTCGCCGGTGAAGCGATCGAACGAGCGGGCGAGAAGCACGGCCGCGACGATGTCCGCGCTCGGCGTCTCGTCGGGCAAGAAGTCCTCGAGCTCACGGGGCAAAACGGTCATCGATCCGAACTCCCCTTCCATGGGCCCGCCCCGACCCTGGGACGCAGCGCGCGGACGCTATAGCACCGTCGAACGAGCACTTGCGTCGCGGCAGCGACTTCCACAGGGTAGTGCTGGTCCGTAGGATGGCACGTCCGATATTCGTCGCTCTGTTCCTGGGCCTGCTCGCCATCTGTGGGCGCGCATCTGCCCAGGATCGGCAGGTGCAGATCACCTACACGCCCACCGGGCGCGCCCAGATCGCGCTCTGGATCGAGAGCGCCGACGGTCAGCGCTTCGCGACGATCAGCTTGACGGACGCGGTCGCGTATCGCGGCATCGCAAACCGTCCCGGCGCCCTCGAGATGAACAGCGGCTTCCACTGGCCCTACGGAAGGCGCGAGGGCGTGCTGCCCGTCTGGGCCCATAGTCGCTTCGACGCCACTGGGCTCGCCTTTTCTCGCGTCGTCTTCGACGGACGGGCGTCGGAAGGCAATGCGTCCAGCGCGGGCTCGTTCGGCGAGCCGCTGAACACGCGCGACGACTACTTCTGCCTCTCGTTCCGCGGCGGCGAGACGCTCGACGCGGTCACGTGCGCCAGCGTGTTCAACAGCAACAAGGGGCGCTACCTCACTCCCGGCGACATGGCCGCCTCGTACGGCGAGCCGTTCGTGGAGGACGACGGGACCGCGCGCATACGCCCGCTCGGGCTCACCTCGCTCTATCCGCCGCGGCGTGACGTCGAGGCCTGCACGGGCGAGCGGTGTAGCAATCATGCAGACGTCCTCGTCTACGGCAGCGATGCGCTCACCGTCATGCCGGAGCTCGACGCGGTGAGCCTGGCGACCCCGCCCTCCGGGACGGAACAGCTCGCCCTCTTCACGGTCCCGACCGACTGGCCGAGCGGCGACTACTCGGTGTTCCTGGAGATCAACGTCGAGGGCGACTACGCGCCCGGCTGGGACGCCACCACCCGACCGACGCCGCGCGCCCCTGCGGGCACGTGGGACAGCTGGGCGATGAGCTACGGGTACCCATACCGCGGACAGCCCTCGATCGTCTTCGAGGTGCCGATCGAGATCACCACCACCGGTGGCGAGTTCGGTGCGACGACGCCGGTGGGCTATGGGGCGATCCACGGCGACACGGGCGAGCCGTTCGCGATGGACGCGACGATCCTCGACGATCCCGCCTCGCACCACGGGAGCGGCGCAGACCGCCTGCTCGCGAGCGACGGTGGCTCGCGTCTGACGGTCCACATCCCGACCACCGACATCTGTCTCCTGCCGGACGCCCCGCCCGAGTGCGGCCGCGAGTGCGACGAGGTACGGCCATGCGCTCCGCTCTTGGAGTGCAGCGAAGCGGGTACGTGCGTGGCGATGTGTCTCGTTCCGAACTCTCCCGGAGCGCCGGGCGATGTGCGGGTCACGCCCACCGCCGACGTGCGGCACTCGCATCAATGGGCAGACCTGTCCTTCAGCGTTCCGACGCTGCCGCGCCCGCTGCTCGACTGGGACGTTCGCGTCTCCACCGCGGCGATCGTGGACGAGGCGTCCTTCGTCGCGGCGCGCCCGGCCAAGAGCGCGAGCCTGGACGACATCGCGCTCACGGTCCCGACGACGCGCGAGGACGGGATGCCCTTCGAGCCGGGGGACATCCTCGCGCTCGCGCTCGGCGGGCTCGAGCCGACGACGCACTACTACGTCGGAGTGCGCGCGATCGACGCCTGCGGCACGCGCGGCCCCGTGGCGGTGGGCGAGGTCGACACCACGGCGATCCACTTCACCACGGTCTCACCCTGCTTCGTCGCCACGGCGGCGTACGGGAGCCCGATGGACGAGCGGGTGGGCGCGCTGCGCCGCTTCCGCGATCGCTACCTTCGCGGCAACGCCGTCGGCAGCGCGATCGTCGCCGAATACCACGTCATCGGGCCCGTGCTCGCCGATGCCATCCGGGACGACGACGACGGGCGGACGTTCGCACGCGCGCTCCTCGAGCCGGTGGTGTGGCTCGCCGAAGCGATCGACTGACGCTGCGCCCCCTCACTCCTCAGGGGCGGGATCTTCTTCCGAGCCCTCCGCGGGCGAGTCGTCCTCGCACTCGTACTCGACGCGTGCCTCGAGGTGCGTCGTGTAGACGTGGTGACGGTCGGCGTGCTGCGTCGAGTAGAGCGCGGGATCACCGCCCACGGCGAACGTGACGCCGCTCTCTCCGTACGCGGGCTGCCCCTCGACCCACGTCGTGTGGTCCCCGCTCTGCACGAGGGCCGTCTGTGCGATGCGGTCCTCGGTCGAGCGCTGATGAGTCTCTCCGTCGCGGACCGGGACCTCGCCTTCGAAGACCACGCGCGCCTCGCGGACACCGCAGTGCTCGGCGATCTTTCGCTGCGCGTCCTCCCGCGCGGCGCTGTGGTCACCGTCCAGGGCGAGCAGTCCGCCTCCAGGGTCACGGACGACCCAGCGCGCCGAGCCGCCACAGCCGGGGGCGAGAGCCAGCAGGAAGAGCAGAGGCAGCAGCACGCGCATCGCGCGCATCATTGCCGATCGGAGGCCGCTTCGCCCGGGGCGGGAACCGAATCTGGGCGGCCGGACCTCGATGTGCGACGTTCGAGCCCGATGCAGCCCCGCCGCTTCCCAGTGCAGATCTACTACGAGGACACCGACCACTCCGGCGTCGTCTATCACGCGAATTACCTCAAGTACTTCGAGCGGGCGCGCGAGCACGTCCTGGGCGTCGAGGAGCTCGTCCGGCTCTACCGCGTCGAGGGGATCGGCTTCGTCGTCTACAAGTGCGAGATGACGTTCAAGGAAGGCGCCGTCTTCGGGGACACGATCGAGATCCGCAGTACCGCGAAGAAGGAGAGCGAGTACCGCATCGTGTTCTCGCAGGACGTCTACCGCGGCGAGAAGCTCCTCGTCGTGGGCGCGGTGCACATGGTGTGCGTCGACGGCTCGAAGAAGCTCGTGCCGCTCCCTGCGAGCGTTCTCGCGAGCCTGGATCGAGACCCCTGAGCCGCCGGACGCGTCAGTCGGGGCAGGCCGTGCGCGGGCCGCCTGCGACGAACGTCTCGTGCTGAACGCCATCGAGGAACACCCGGTAGAAATCGCCCGGCACGAGGGATGGAACGACGCAGTCACGATCCTGCGGGACGCAGACGCCCGGGCAGTCGATGTCGCACGCCGTGCCGTACTCCGTCGACGCGATGCGGATGTCTCCGCCCGGGGGTAGATCGTCGGTGAGCCGCGGGGTGAGCGACGCGTAGCAAGGGCCCGCGAGACGGCCGCAAGAGCCGCAGGGCTCGTGAACGCGGAGGACATCGAGCGTCGAGCGTAGAGGCGCCGTCGTGACGCATACATCGGTCGGAGGGGGGAGGCTCGAGAGGGGGAACGCCGGCGTGCAAGAGTCGACCTCGGCATACGAGGCGCACGCGGGTGGCGGCGGCACGAGACCCCCGTCCTCGGCGACGGGGAGCTCGAACGCGGTGAAGTCGTTCACGACGACGCGCCAGAGCCCCTCCTCGAGCGGCGGGACGGCGCACGTGCCGGTCGGCGTCACGCACGCGTCGCAGTCGCAAGGGTCGGGACAGAGGGTCGTCGAGAGAGAGAGCGTTCGGGTCGCGGCGTCGACGGTGACCGCGCACTCGGTCTCGATACAGCAGCCGCAGGTGTCGAACGCGAAGGGGAGCTCGAAGGCGCGACGAGGCGCGATGAGGAAGCTCTCGAAGCAGGAGACGTCCGGCCGCGTGAGCTCGCATCGGAGGATCGGCGGATCGACGGGCCCGGCGTCGGGCGTCATCGCGTCGGGAAAGATCGCGCTCGCATCACGCACGCCGGGGGGTAACCGCCCTGCGTCGGGAGCGGGTGCGACCGGCTCGCCGCGCCCGTGAGCGAGCCAGCAGCCGGGGACGAGCGCAAACAGAAGAAGGGCGGCGATGGCACGGTGCGGCACGAGGCGAGCGCCGAGCAATCCTCGATCCAGCTCGCGCGAAGGTCGCGGCTACGCGAGCACTCACGCTCCGAGCTACGGGGCTGGAGCGCCGGCGTCCGCTGCGACGTCGGGCGTCCCCGCGTCCGCATCGGCGACGGCGTCCGCGCTGGCGCGCTCCGCGACCGCCGCGTTGAACGCCGCAAGCACCGTGGGCGAGGTTCGGCGGCTGTCGAGCTCGAGGTCGGGCTGTCGCGAGAGCGCCTCCGCGAAGGCCGTGATCGCGAGGTCGTCGCGGCCGAGCGCGACGTACGCGACGGCGAGCGAGCGCTCGATGGTGACGATCTGGTTGCCGGTCAGCTCACCGGCGCCGAGAAGACGCGAGCCGTGCGCGACGGCCTCGGTGAAGCGCCCGCGGCGGACTTCTTCCTGCACGTCGGGGAGCTCCAGCGCGATGCGCTCCTGAAGGTCGCGGACGTCGCCTCCACCGGTCGGGACCGCCGGCCCGCTCGCTTCCGCGACCGCTTGCTGGCCCTCGGGGCTCAGCACGAGATCGGCGAGCGGCACGAGGATCACCTGGCCGCGCGTGAGCCGGATCGACCGCAGCCCGTTGAAGCGACGCAGCGTGCGCGAAGCGTTGACGTCGCCGTAGTACTCCAGCGCGACGTGGTTGAGCGTGTCGCGCTGATCGGCGACGTGGCGCAGAGGATACGGGACGAGCAGCTCGGCCCCCTCGGGCGGCTGTGCGCCTTCGACGCTCGGGTTCGCCTCGATGATGGCGAACGCGCGCGAGGCCGAGCCGTAGTGCGCGTCGGCGATGGAGGCCCAGGTCTCACCCGCTGCGACTCGGTGATAGCCGACGTGCGGAATGACGAGCCTGACGCCGATGACGATCGCCGCGCCGCCCTCGGCCTCGAGGCCGTTCTCCGCGACGAGCACGGCTTCGCGCCTCGGATCGCCGTAGTACATCTGCGCGATCGAAGCGAGGGTCTCGCCCTCGCGCACGACGTGCACGTAGCCGGGAAAGTCGGCTCGGGCGCTCGAAGCGAACGGCATCATGAGCAGCACCGCCAGCGCGAGGGTCGTCGCTCTCACGGCACCGTCCTCCGGTCGCGCTCGGGGAGATCCTCGAGCGTCACTTCGATGACGGATGTCTCGCCTTCTCGAACCTGGATCTCCTGATCGGTGCCCTGGAAGTACGGGTTCACCAGGCGGACGTAGTGGCGCCCGGGCGTCAGCGCGATCGGCTGCGCGCGCGGCGTCGTGAGCACGAGCTGACCGTCGATGTGCACGTCGGCCCACGGCTCGACGACGAACCGGACGAAGCCCGCCCGCTGCGGGATCACGGGCGCGCCGGACTCGGCAGCGAAGTCGCTGTCGTCCGCCCCGAGCCGACCGGCCATGACCTGGATGGTCCCGCCTGCGCCGGCGATGCCGAGGCACAAGAGGCCCTGGACTGCCCACATCTGTGGGATCAGCCGCCTGTCGTGGCCCGTGCGCCGCAGCCGATTGGGCGCGCTGGCTGCGAGGATCTCGTCCGCCTGCGCGTCCGTGATCACGCCCAGCTCGCGCAGGTACATGACGAGCCGCGCGTTGTGGTTGATCGGAACACGCGAGGCGAGGAAGTCGCTCAGGTCGTCGATGAGCGCCTGCGTGGTCGGATACCGGTTGGCCGGCATCTTCTCCATGCAGCGGCTCATGATCCGCTCGAGCGGGCGCGGGACGGCTGCGTTGATCCGTCGCGCGCTCGTATAGCGATCGAGGCGGATCTTCTGCATCACGGTGCGGGCGTCGTCCTCGACGAAAGGCTTTCGGCCCGTGAGCATCTGATAGAGGACGATGCCGACCGAGAAGATGTCGCTGCGGAAGTCGAGCTTGTCTCCGAGGATCTGCTCGGGGCTCATGTAGCTGGGCGTGCCGAGGCCCGTCCCGGTCTCGGTCAGATCGCTGAGCTTGTCGTCTCGCGCGATGCCGAAGTCCATCAGCTTCACTTCGCCCTGATGGCTGAGCATCACGTTCGCGGGCTTGATGTCGCGGTGGATGATCCCGCGGAAGTGGGCGTAGTCGAGAGCGCGCGCGACCTGGAGCGTGATGATCGTCGCGACCTCGATCGGCAGACGCGGCGTGATCTCGAGGAGATCGTACAGGTCGATGCCCTGCACGTACTCCATGACGATGTACATCGTCCCGCGATCCTTGAGGAAATCGTGGACGTGCAGGATGTTCTCGTGCTGCAGCGACGCCATGAAGTGCGCTTCGCGCTCGAAGCGCTTGGCGAACCCGCTGTCCACGGCGATGGAGGGCTTCAGCGCCTTGATCGCGACGATCCGGCCGAGCGGCTCCTGAACGGCCTTGTAGACGACGGCCATTCCGCCGCTGCCGATCTCGCCGAGAATCCGGCAATTTCCGATGCGATCGACCATCGAGAACGAGGCGGCGAGGGTGGCAGTGGCCCCGACCAGTGTCAACGCGCGCGGACCGCCGAGCGCGCAGAAGGGCTCGATCGCGGGCGGCGGGGCCGAGCCCCTTCCGGACGGGCGCGCCTTGCGCGAAGGAGCGCCAAGCCCAGGACGATGACGAGCGAGGTGGCGCCCGCGCCGCCGGACGACCGAGCCATCCGGCAGCTGCAGCCGCTCGTGGGCGCTGGCGCTGGACCGGCGTCTCCCGCGCTTCCGTCACGCGCGCCGGCGTCGGAGACCGAGCCGTCCGAGACGCCGGCGTCGATCGCGACCTCGCACGTCGTGTCCGTCGCGCTCGCGGTCACGTGGAGCATGGTCCAGCCCTTCGCGGGCCACGGGCGTTCGCTACCGTCGACCCCCGCCACCGTCGTCGCGACGGCGAGGATCTCGATGGGGCCCGGCTGGATCGCGAGACAGTGCGAGAGTGAGCCGCCGGCGATCGTGGCGACCTCTTCGCCGTCCACGTAGAGCGCCAGCGTCTCGATCTCGCGTCCGTCTGGAGGGGTGGCCTCGATGGCGAGGTTCGCCGCCGAGGCGAGCGTGGCGCCGTCGGTCAGGCCCGACACGACGACGGTGGGACGCATCGCGTAGGGCGCCAGCATCGGGTCGCCGAGGACGAGGTTCAGCCAGTACGTGAACGGCATCGATCCGATGAACGCCTCCGAGAGGGTCGCGCCGTCGACGTAGCGAACGAGGAGCGTGCGCGACGGGAACACGTTGTTGAGCGGCTCGTCGACGGTTCCGTGCACGCCCGCTGCACCGCTGCTCACCCAGCGCGCGATCGAGACCTGCGACTCACCGGTGGCCATGAAGTTCACGGGCACCGCGCCGTAGCTCGTGAGGTTGTCGACCAGCGCGCCGGGCGCGTAGGTGTTGCCCTCGATGGTCATGCCGAGAGAGGCGGTGCCCGTGGTGAAGCTCGCGAAGGTGTGCCCCGTGAGGTCTGCGTCGAAGGGAACGACGGACGCGTCGAAGCCGCGCGCGACCAGCTGCGTGACGACGGAGTCGTTGAAGCGATCGAGCGCGCCACGGGCCGCATCCGCGCCCGTCATCAACACGAACTCGCCGTTCGCCCCGCCGACGGACTCGGCCTCGAGCGCGACGTCGATGAGGCTCTCGGCGTCCGCGTCGCTGCGACCGTGAAGCATGGTGACGAGCACCGGCCGGTGGATGATCCCCGAGACCGTCGCCTCGAAGCCCGCGTGAAAAGGCTCCGCCGAGTGAATCTGCGACGCGACGCGCGCGGCGTAGCAAGGCGTTCCACCGCAGTCCGCCACGCTCCCCGGCGAGGTCCCGAGGAGCGGCGTCGTCCCATCCATGAGCGTCGAACGCCACGTGCCGAGCGCCGCCGCGAGGCTGACGTTGTGCCCTCCGTCGACGGGCACGCTGACGCGCAGCGGCACGCCGCGCATGACGACGATCGCTTCGATGCGCGCCTCGTGCGATCCGAGGCACGCGCGCAGCGGCTCGAGGATCTCGGACACGAACACGTCGAGCGCGATGTCGTCCGTGCTGGGCATCGGAAGGACGCAGACCTGCGAGGCCGGAACGCTGCGCGCCTCGGCGTAGCGCATCGCGAGCGCGACCGATCCGGGAACGCTCGCGTTCGCGAGGACGGCGACGGAGTCCGGCCCTGGGACGGCGAGAGCGGCGCTCGGAATGGACGTGACCGCGAAGAGGGCGAGGACGACCGCTGCGTTTCTCATCCGCGCGAGGGTAACACCAGCGCGCGCCGCGACTGGGCCGCGGGCGTCAGTCGCACTCGAAGAGGGTGGTGCCGCGCTCGCGGGCCCTGTCGCGCCACATGTCGAGCTGCCGCTGACAGCTCGTGATGTCGCCGTGCGAGAAGCCGACGACCTGCTCGCACGCCGGCATCATCGGCTCGACCCGCTCCGTGTACACGTGGCAACAGTCGATCGCCCGCGCGCAGAGCGGCTCGCCGAACGTCGGATCCTCGCCCTCCTGCAGCTCGACGTCGGGACTGGGCACCAGCGCAGGAGTCGCCGGAGCCAGCGAAGGCAGGCTGGGCGGCGCAGACGGAGCCGGCGACGGCGACGGACGGAAGTAGACGAACCAGAGCGCTGCGGCGCCGACCAACACGCCGAGGCCCGCGAGCGCGAGGAGCGCAGCGCAGCCGAGGATGCGAGGCCAGAGCACCGGCTCCTGTGCCGCAGGGAGGGAGGGGAGCGCGACCGCGCCCGACGTCGTGATCGGGATCGGGGCGCCGGACGGAGCCGCCGCCGGTGGCGTGCTCGCCGCCTGGCGCGGAGCCGAGCGCGCAGCCACCAGCGCCGAGGCCATCTCGCTGGTGCTCGAGTAGCGAGCGTCGGGGCTCTTCTCGAGCGCCTTGGCGGCGATCGTCGCCAGCGCGGCCGGGACGTGCGGAGCCACTCGATCGGCGCGGGGCGGGACCTCGCTCTGCACGGCGTGCACGAGCTCGGCCACGTCGGAGCCCTTGAAGGGCTTGGTCCCCGTCACGCAGCACCAGAGCACCATGCCCATCGCGTACACATCGGTGCGCGCGTCGCACGGCTCTCCTCGCGCTTGCTCGGGGGACATGAACGAGGGCGTGCCGACGAACAGGCCCGTCTGGGTCAGCCGCGTGTACGCCGCGCCGTCCTTCAGCTGCGCGACGCCGAAGTCGAGCACCTTCACGATCTCTCGCCCGCCTTCGCCGACGGGCACGAGCATGAGGTTCCCGGGCTTGAGATCTCGGTGGACGATGCCTGCCGCGTGCGCGACGCCGAGCGCGCCGAGCGCCTGCTCGACGATGTCGGCTGCGCGAGCGGGCTCGAGGCGGCCGAGATCGAGCACCGCGGCGATCGTCGTCCCGACGACGTGCTCCATCACCAGGTAAGCGAGCCCTTCGGGCGTCGTGCCGAAGTCGAGCACGGAGACGATCCCCGGATGGTTCAGCTGCGCGGTGGCGCGCGCCTCGCGCTGGAAGCGCGCGACGGCAACCTCGTCGTCGGCGAGGTCGCTCAGGAGGACCTTCACCGCGACGGCACGCTCGAGCCGCTCGTCGGTCGCGAGATAGACGGCGCCCATCCCGCCGCGGGCGAGGACGGTCTCGACGCGATAACGATCGGCGATCCGGTCGCCAGGGCGGAGCGCGCTCACGGCGAGACCCTATCGCGGAATGGGGTCCTGTTGGGGGCCGAGCAACTCGGGCGCGGCCGCTTCGATGAGGGCCCATGACCTTCACCGGCACCCTCGCGACGATCATCGCCCGCTACCGCGCGCCGCGCCGCGCCGTCCCCGCGTGTGCCGAAGCGGCCTCGCCCCCGGACCTGCTCCTCTCGCTCGTGCTCGGGGCGCTCCTCGCGCTGGCGCTCGCCGCCGCGGTCCTCATCGCCGCGGCCGCGCTCCGGCAGTCGTGGATCGCGCTCGTCGCGTTCCCGTGCGCGGTGGCGATGCCGGTCGCCGTCCACGCGTTCCAGATCCTCACGGGAAGCCGTTGGAGCAGCAAGCACCATCGAATGACGGGTTCCGCCGCCGCCCGCCGCCACCACGCCGCGCGCGGCCACGGATCGCGCGCAGCTCGTGCTGGCATGCGTGCGGAGCGCCGGCTGCTCCCGCGTTCGGCATGAGCCTCCCCCGTCGTGTCGTCGCGAACACCACCTACCCGACCACGAGGCGCTGCCTCGATCGGCGCTTCTACCTCCACCCGAGCCGAGAGCTGAGCCAGATCTATCTCTACGCCCTTGCGCATGCGCAGCAGAAGTATGGCGTCGAGGTCCACGCGTTCGTCTGCATGAGCAACCATGCCCACGAGGTCGTGACCGACGTACACGGCGTGCTTCCCGACTTCCTGCGCGATCTCCGGCGCGAGGTCGCGCTCGGGGCGGAGGCCCTGTATCGAATCGCCGAGAACGTCTGGGCCGCGACGAAGCCGTCCGCCGTCGAGCTGCACAGTTCGGACGCCGAGCTCGAGGAGGTGCTCTACACGCTCCTCAACCCGGTCGAGGCGGGGCTGGTGTCGCACGCGTCCGAGTGGATGGGCGCGATCTCGCTCCCGGGTGTTCGCGAGATCGAGGTGCGCCGGCCGGGGATCTGGTTCGGCGACGGCCGGCCGGAAGTGCTCACGCTGAGGATCACGCCCCCGCCGTCCTGGGGAGGCACCGACGACACGTGGGATGAGTGGCTCGCGACGCAGATGGGCGACGACGAGGAGGGCATTCGCCGTGCCCGAACGAAGAAGGGGCTCGGCGTGCTCGGCAAAGAGCGAATCCTGCAGCAGAGCCCGTTCGACCGGCCTCGCAACGTGGACACGCTCGTGCCGAAGCGGAATCCGGAGATCGCGACCGGCGGCGACGCGAAGCTGATGGCGTCCGTGATCCGCGTGCTGCGCGAGTGGCGCGCTGCCTACCGCGAAGCACGCGAGCGCTGGTGCGAGGATAAGAGCGCGGGCTTTCCGCTCGGCACCTGGTGGGTGGTCCAGCGAGCTGGGGCCGCACTCGGATAGGGTGCGAGAACATCGGGCGCGACGAAGGTCGAGGGCCGATCGGCGATCGGCGTGGGACGAGCACGTCCGTGGCGGCCGATTCGAGAGACTCCGCGTCGCACTGGCACCCGCATCTGCTCGGCGGAGAGGCGGGGCGCTCGACCGCGACCGTCCACATCGGCCCGCCACGCCGAGCCGCGTGCGGTGTTGCTGGAACTGGCCACGACGACCGACTCCGGCAACGAAGCCACCCTGGGTCGGATCCTTTCTTCGGTCGGCAACGCGCCACCCTAGGTCGGATCTTCTTAGACTCCGGCAACACGTCACCCTGGGTCGGATCCTCTCTGGTCCACGGGTGGCAGAAGCACGCGCCCTCAACGAACCGGCGGGCGGTCGCACGGGTACACCTCGGCGTCCGATGGTATCTCCTCAGACAGTGGTCGAAATGACCGACAGTCCCCTTCACACGCGGCAAAGGGCAGCAGGCTGCCATCCTCTGTCTCAAACACGAGAATTCCGCGCCAGAAGATTAGACGTAGCCCACTCTCGTCGAGATCGACGGTGTGCAGTTGCACAGCTCCGCTGGGAAGACGGTTCTGGGTGAGCTCCTCGTAGCACAGTATCTCGCGATCGACCGATCGGTCTCTCAGGGACGAGACATGTGTTTGATATACGAGCCGCGCGTCCTCTACCGAGATCCAGAAGAAGTCCGACGGGATTTCGTCAAGAACCGCAGATTCCGGCGCGATCGGACTGTAGCGCGCCCACCCGCCCTCAGGGGTCGCCCGTACCACTACACCACGCGCCGCACCACAAGCGACTAGCATCAAGGTAGAGAGGAGGCCGAGGGCACATCGGCGCACCATTCGCGCACGCTTAGATCGATTGGGCACTCGACCACCCCTCCAGTGTCGCTCGGACAACGTCACTCTGCACGCCCCGAAGCAGCCCGTAGTGCCCCGGGATCGGGTTCCGCCTCGATGGGCGAATCTCCCACCAAGTGTTCTTCCGTCTGCACTTCAAAGCCGTTTTCCATGTAGTCCGCATCCGACTCCCCGTCGGCCTGGTCGCGCACCCTCGTCGCCACCGTGACACTCTCCCAGTGCACAACTCCCACGATTCGGTAGCGCCCCCCACCGTCCCCATCGTCCCGCCATTGTCGCACGTAGGTCTCAAACGAGGCCGTGATACGGACGGAATGCTCCCTGCCATGCACGAACAGCTCGCGACGAGCCGTGTCCTCGGTGATAGGATTGTCGACAATCCCATGCACGCCCGCGGCAGCAAACCCGATACCGGCTGGGTGTCCGTCATCGGCCACGTCGTAGTCATCGACGGTATCGGACGCGCGTCCATCGATCTGTGCGGGCGAACCTCGGCGAGACGTCCATCGGAACCGGCGATCTTCGATCGCTGTGCCACCTCGGTATCCACGCCACGCGCCGTCCGGCCCACGCCGGCTTTCGGCTCTCAGGCTCACGGTCTGCACTATAGAGGTGTCGCGGGCGCTTGGCCCGCGAACCCCGATCCAAACGCCAGTTTGGTGCCCACGCATGGTGCCAGACCTCAATTCGGTCATCATCTCAACCCTGGCGTGACTCATTGCTTCAATCTCAAGGTCACCGACACGCACCCGGGCCGACTCAGGCATTCTACCATCTGAGGATGGCAGCGGCGTCGCTTCGACGCGTGTCACTCCAGTTTGGAGCCCGAGAGGATCCCTCGTTTGGAGCACGTTTCCGCCGACATAGTGGTAGCTGTTCAACACCTCCCCACCCCCGTTCGCATGTACATGCAACGGGTCCGGGCTTGCCCACCGCCCCAGCCTCGAGATCAACCACCGCTCCCCGAAGTACGTCGCTCCGACCTCCTCGTCGGCTTCCTTTCCCGTGAAGCCGCTCGGCTCCAGCGGCACGGCCTGCAGGTCGCTCGTCCACAGGTTCTCACGCGCACCGTTCGGGTAATACGTCGACGACTCCAGCAGCTCGAACGACGCCAGGTCGATCACCGCGCTGCTCGTCCCGAGCAGATCCGTGATCGGCAGCGTGATCCGCCGGTTCCGATCGAGGTCGCTCCCCGGCGCCACGTCCGTGCTCGAGTCCCACACGATCCGCGCCCCCGCGACCACGTACTGCGTCTCTGTCGCCGGCGCGGTCGTCACCGCGTCGTAGGTCAACGCCGACTGCGTAAGCCCCCGACGCTCGAAGTCGCCGAGGTATACGTACAAGGCATATCGATGGGTCGTGTTCGGGGCCGAGAAGCTCTCCTTCACGGTGCGCTGGTTCGCGCCGTCGTAGAGGGTCCGGATCCGCGCGCCGTACGTCCAGCTCCCCCCGGCGCGGTCATACCGTCGCGCGTCCACCATGCGGTTCAGCTCGTCCCAGCGGTAGTCGTAGTGCTGCTCCTGCCCGCACGTGCAGCCCGCGCGCAGCTGGCTGATCCGCGACGACAGCGAGAGCGACGTGTCGTCCCAGCAGCTGTTCGTCGTCGTGTCGTCACACGCGCCGTGGACCGTGTACGAAGTCACGTTGCCCGACACACCGTACTGCACCTCGACCCAGCCGTCTCGCGTCCCGTCCGCGAGGCCGTTGGCCGTGGTCGGCAGGGTCGACGCCAGGTAGAGCGCGCTCGGCCGCGGGCTCGTCGCGCTGGCCAGCCCCGTGTCGCCGACGCCGTTCGAGATGCGGCCCGCCGACCGCTCGTAGAACGAGTCCGCGTCGTCGTTCCACGACGTGTTGTTCCCGAGCCAGTCCCACGACCAGTCGAGCGCGCTCGTCCGGTCGGGCGGAAGCGCCCCGACGCGCGGCGCCGGAGTCGGCGCCATCGGGTCCGCCGCGTTCGAGGCGGCGGCCTCCCCGCGCCAGTCGCTCGCGACGTCGGTCTCGCTCGAGCCGCCGTTCTGGTAGAAGAAGTCCGCGCCGGTCGCGTGATAGAGCGCGTCGTGCGCGATCGAGACCGACTGCGGCCGATGGCCCACCGGCCACTCGAGCGGATCGCGCGCGTCGCCGATCTGCATCAGGTTGTTCGCCGCGTCCCAAATGAAGTTCTGGTACGCGACCGTCCCCACCGCCTCGAGTGTGTCCGCAGCCGCGCCATCGGTCGGCGTGCGCACGGTGCGCGACTGCGTCGGCCGCCGTCGCGCGTCGTACTCGAAGTAGGTCTGGGCGGCATTCCCATAGTTTCCGTAGTCGAGCTCGAGCACGGCGCCGTCTCGATCATAGGAGATCGAGTCGATCACCGGTGTCGAGTACGACCCGATGGTCACGCTCGCCGAGAGCGGCAGTCCGCGGTGATTGAACACCATCGCGCCCGAGACCAGTGGCACGCCAGGGCCATAGTCCGGGTCGAGCGGCAGCGTCATCGCGCGCGCACGGCCCGCGTGATCGAACGAAGCCGTGCGCACGTACGTGTGGTCCTCGTCGTACGCGACGCTGCCCGACGTCGGCGCCGTCTCGGTGAGCGTCGGATAGTTGCCCGAGAGGCTGCCCGCCGGCAGCGCCGGCGCGGCCGGCATCAAGGCCATCTGGCGCGCAGTCCAGATCACGTCCCCGCGAAGGTCGTAGGCCACCGCCGAGCGCTGACCTCGATCGCTCACGCCGGTCGCCCGGCCGAGCCGCCCCGCCGCGCCCGACGGCGGCATCGACCCCGATGGCATCCAGGTCGGGTCGGCGTCGTACTCGTAGCGCACGTCGACCATCGCGTTGTTCGCGATCGGCACGAGCGAGATCGAGCCGCCCGGCACGTCGTCCACGGGCAGCTCGGCGACCGTCGTCTGCGCCTCCGTGCAGCCGACGTACTGCTCGCCGAGCAGGCGGCCGCCGAGATCGTAGATGAAGTTCTGGCCGCAGCCGCGCGGGTCGCGCACCGCCGTGAGGTCGCCCACGCGATTGAAGAGATAGCGCCAGGTCCGCGAGCCCTGCGTCCCGCTCGACATGTCGTCCGTGTCGGCGTCGTCCGAGCCGAGCCGCCGACCGACCGAGTCGTAGTAGAAGGTGCGCATCACGCGGTCGCTGCTCGGGAGCATCGACAGATCGGGCCTGAGCCCGGAATTCGGCGTGCGCGCGCGGACGAGCGCCGTCACCGAGCCATCCGCGCGGTAGTACGACCAGAGCCGGTGCAGCTCGACGGCTCCGCCCACCATCACGCGCTGCCGCAAGATCTGATCGATCACGCGCCCGTGCCCGTCGCTGCGCGACGTCGTGCAGGTCCCCTCCGCGACGTCCCCGGGCGCGTTGTCGAGCGGGTCACACACATCCGCGCTGGTCGCGTGATAGCTCGTCACCGTGAGCGAGAGGTCCTCCGCGATCGCGTGCACGACGCGCCCGAACGCATCGTAGTGAGCGTGCGTGCTCGGCACCGTCATCGCGGAGAGCGAGACGATCGAGCCGATCGAGCTCGCGCTCCCGGTGTAGTACCCGGCCTGCCACGACTCGACGGCCTGGCCCTTCACGTCGAGCCGGGAGAGCCCGCCGCGTATCCACGTCGCCCCGTCGTCGCCCTGCGAGAGCGTCGCGCGCACGCGACCGAGCCCATCGACGACGCCCATCGAGACGAGGGTATCGGTGTCGTCGGAGCCGTAGCAACCGCTCGTCGTCAGATACGACGTCGTGACCACGCGCGAGGCGGGCGTGACGGACGGATCGCCGGTGAGCTCGTACGCGATGGTCGCGGCCGGCGCGCCGGCCGTGCAGCCCCTCACCGAGGGCGGGATCGAAGCCGTGGCTCGACCGAGCCCGTCTTGCTCGACGCGTGACTCGGTCCCGTTCGGATCGGCGACGCGCCTCACCGCGCCGAGGCCCCGATCCCACCCGGCGTCGCTCGTCGGCGTCATCGGCACGGTCGTCGTCAGGGTCTGGAGCGCCCCGTACGGGGCCACCCAGGCGGTCTCGCTGAGCGGGAACTGCTGGTACGCCGCGTCGTACGCGACCGTACCGAAGCGCAGGCAGTCGTAGGGCGGCGAGGTGGCCGCGGTCGCTTCCCCGCGTGCATCGCCGCCGCAGGATCCGACGACGTTGCCCCACGCGTCGTGATAGGTGGTCGCCTCGACGTTCTGGAGCGACAACGTGCTCCCGAGCGTCCCGAAGCCCATCGCGCCGCCTTGCCCGGATGGGTCGCCGTCAAAGACGTATCCAGGCACACCCGCAGTCACGGTCGAGACGGTCGAGTGGGCGTCGCCGTCGTCGCTGTCGAACGAGGTCGTCGTGTCGCCGAGGAGCAGGCTCGGCGCCTCGGAGCCTGTCACGTACGCGCGCTGCGTTCGCCAGATCCACTGACCCGCAGAGTTCAGCAGCTCGGGCACCGCGTGCGAGAGGATCGCGTCGTCGGTTCCGCCCACCGTGAGCGCGACCGCCACGCGACCGTGTGCGGTCTGCTGTCGGACCTGGCCCTGGTTGTCGACGTCGTCGAAGGTGGTCTGGATCCGCGCTCGCCGGTCGCCGCGGAGAGCGAGTGCCCGCGGGGGATCGCTCGTCGCGAGCGAACCGTTCAGGGCGCCGGTCGCAGCCGTCACGTACTCGCGCCGCACGGTCGGCAGCTCCAGCGTGTCGCTCGTCGGCGAGAAGGGCGTCGTGTCGTACTGGATCTCGTTCGTCTCGGAGACGAACGCGTACTGGATCGGCCGGCCGTCCAGGCCGTTCGCGAGGAGCCTCGTGGTGAGCGTGGCGTGGCTCGTCGAGAGGAAGCGCCCGGCGGCGTCGAAGATCTCGGTGAGATACTCGCGGCCCTTGAGCGCCTCGTCGGGGTTCCAGGCGAGCCGGTCATCCGCGATTCGCTGCGCGCGACGACCCTGGTGAAACCAGGTTCGCGTGTACGTGTCCTCGGAGACGACCCCACCGCTCTCGCTGTGCGAGCCGCCGGCGACCCGGGCGTCCGCAGCGCCGAAGCCGCGGAACTCCTGCTCGATGCCCTCGTAGTAGCCGTCGTGGTAGGCGAAGCTGCTCTCGCCGTTCTGGCCCTCGCGCCCGAGGAGCTCGAACTGGTCCGAGGTGCGAACGCTGCGCACGACCGTCGAGATCACCGGCGTGCCGCTGGCGCGATAGAGATCTGCCGGGCGCCCGCCCGAGAGCGCTTGCAGGCGCTGGCTCGGATCGCCGGTGGTCTCGCTCCAGACGAAGTGCTCGCAGCTGGCTCCGCAACGCTCGGCCTCGGCGAGGTCGCGCAGGTAGTCCGTCGCGGACGAGCCGTACTCGAGCTCGGTCACCGCGCCGAGCCCGTTCTCCACGCGGCGGAGGAGCCTCGGCCGCGTCGCGACGCCGCCGCGGTCGGCGAGGAGGTTCACGTACTGCCAGCGATCGCTGGTGCCGTACACCGCGTCGAGCGTGCCCGAGCCGTCCATGTCGACGAAGCGAACGCGGTTCAGGAACGAAGGCGCGGCAGGAGTGCCGTTGATGATGAGCCGCTCCGTCCAGCTGCTCCCCGCGCGGTTGAACCAGACATCGATCGCATCGAACCGAACCTGGACGAGATCACTCGCGCCGTCGCCATCGATGTCCGCGATCGTCACACCCTGGAGGTCGACCGCGAGATCTCTTGGCGGCGTCGCCATCTCGACGTAGCGATTGGCGCCCGCGCCACGGCTGCAGTCGTGTGTGCCTGTGCCCCAGCTCCCGAGTCCGCGACCCGGCCAGTACCGAACGCGTCCGCGCTGGAGCTCGACGATGTCCTGGAGGCCGTCACCGTTCATGTCGGCGAGGCGCACCTCGGCGCCGTCGAAGTCGACCGCCGTCCCGGACTGCAGCAGACAGCTCTCGTACGGCTGCGTCGAGAGGACCGGTCGCCCGCTCGACCCGTACGAGAACGACCCGAAGCGCCCGTCCCCGCCATCGAGCCATCCGAGGTTGAGCCAGGTCTGCATGACCGTGCCCGTCGTTCGCACGACGTCGATGAGGTGGTCGTTGTTGACGTCGAGGACCTGGAGGTGCGGCCCGTCGCGGCCGAAGTCGATGCGCGGATCGAGGTCGGACGAGGGCAGATCGATCTCTGCATAGCTGAAGCGCCAGCCCTGCCCTCTCGGTGACGTCGCCTCGGCGCCGTCGACGTCGGCCTGCCGGGTCGGCGTAAACCAGCCGTAGGTCCGTGCGCGAGGCATGTGGAGCAGATCGCTCCGCCCGTCGCCGTCGATGTCCATCGGCACGATGTTCAGGTTCGCGAACGAGAGGGCGCCGGAGAGGCCCGCCGGCATCGGCACCGAGACCGCCGCGCCGAACCCGCCAGCGGTGCCCGGTCGCACGCCGCTGCCCTGGAAGCCATTGAAGAACACGCCCGTCGC
>JBBSAT010000106.1:0-22276 GCA_038252025.1 Polyangiales bacterium
ATCGTTCCGCTCGAGCACGAGCGGCATCGCACGGATCAGCTCGAGCACCTCGCCGCGATCGCGCTCGGTGGCGAGACGAGACGTGAACTCGACCTCCTCGCCGTGGAGCTGCGCGTTCTCGCGCTCACCGTAGAACCAGCCATTCCCCTCCTTGTGCTCGCCCAGGAGGATGTTGAGCTCGTGGTTCCCGAGCGCGGCGACGGCCCGCCCGCGCGCGATCAGCTCGCCGACGCGTCGGACCACGCCGACGCTGTCGGGCCCGCGATCGATGAGGTCACCGACGAAGACCAGCGTCCGCTCGTCTCCGATGCGCGCGAGCAAGCGATCGAGCGCCTCGAGCTCGCCGTGCACGTCCCCGACGATCGCGAGCGGACCCTCCGGAAGCGGCTGCGAGAGCTTCGGCATGGGGCGAGCGTGTCATGGCGGGCGGCCCATGATCTCCGCGAATGGAAGGAGCGCCATCGAGCGTGCGTCATGAAATGTGACGGAAGGAGCTTGCTGATCGTACCCCGCGAGATCCATCCGAAGGACGAAGGCCCGCGCCGCGAAGTTCGGCACGTTCATCTGGAACCGTGAGATGCCGGGGACGGCCACCGGAAGGACCACGGGCTGCTCGAGGTGACCGGTACGCGGCGCGATCATTTCTCCTCCGAGATGAACTTGTCGCGCAGCTCTCGTGCCGCTTCGCGCATCCGCGGGTCCGGTGAGACCGCCATCTCGGCGTACACCAGCAACGGGTGCGCGAGGTGAGGAGCGACGCCGTCGTAGGGGATGCGGCGAGAAGAAGGACCCGTGCCGCCTTCGACGCCGGTGTTCCTCGCGGACGCGAACGCCGCCGACGTCCTCGACGACCTTTCGGCGGTGGAGTTGAGCTCCGAGGGCTCATCGATCTCGTGTCGCTCGGCGAGACGTACCGGGGGACGCGCGGCGGCGCCCTCGTCGCGCTCGTCGATCGGTGCTCGAGGAGCGCGAACGCGGACATCTGTCCGTTCGTTGCCCGACCGGTCACGAGCGGCCCCGCACGAGGAGCGCGACGAGGAACGCGTCGCGCTCCTCGGAGACAGCGATCGACGCCCAGCTCTTGAACGAGGTCTCGGCGCGAGCGACGAGCGCCTCGGCCTCGACCCGTGCGAACACACGAGCGAGATCGTAGTCGGCCTCGTGGCGTGCTTCCTGGAGAAGGATGAAGGCGGAGGCGACATCGACGAGCGCAGGTTACGGCGCGCTGCTCAGCACGCTCCTCCACACGTTCGAGCCCGCGCCCGGCTGCACGAACGCCTGCGCGGTCTTCTTCATGTGGCCGTGATCGAAACTGCGCGCGAGCTGGTGACGGAGCGCCTCGCGCTGCTTGCCGGCCACGAGGAAGCAGGAGCTCTCGTCGATCAGCAGGTGGAACAGCGCGTAGTACGCAGCCGACACGGCGCGACGCAGGTTCGCCTGCTTCGGCTTCTTCTTGTCGACGTGAGCGAGGTGGTCGGCCTGCGCGAGGAGGTCGTCGTGGAGCGCCACGACTCAGCTCAAGCGGCTTCGCTGGCGCCCACGAACCGCGTGTACGGGAAGAGATGGACGCCGGCCGCGTCGATCGCGAGGTGGATCTTCCGCGAGAGCTCGCTCAGAGCGGCCCCGTCTTTCACGACATCTTCGCGGTCCTTGCGCACCACGATCGTCACGCGCACCGCAGGGTCGCCGGTGTGATCGATCATGGCCTCCGCGCTGGTGCTCTCGACCCAGCTCGGCAGCTTGGTCTTCTTGAGCGCCTTCCGTACCTGCTCGATGTCGGACACGAGCAGAGCGTACCACGCCGACCTCGGCGAGCCCGCCGCCAGGCTGCCTATCGTGAGGACGTGCTCGTGCAGCCCCCGGCGTCGCGATGACGTCGAATCCGAGGTCGAAGTAGGGCTTCGAGCACGGGCTGCTCGATGTGACCGGTGCGCGGCGCGATCATTTCTCCTCCGAGATGAACTGCTCGCGCAGCTCTTGTGCCGCTTCGCGCATCCGCGGGTCGGGTGAGACCGCCATCGCCGGGCTCCGCGGCGGCGCGTCCCTCCCATGCGATCGCATCGAGTTCGTACGCTGGGCGTGATCGCCCGCCGTGCTTGCGCCAGAGGGCAGCGAGCCGCTCGTCGTCACCGTACCCCTCCGTGTGCGCATCGAAGTCGTAGCCCTGCCCGCCCTCGAGAGGCAGTGGCACGAGCTGGAGCGCCGCCACATCCTTGCGCACGTTCAAGAACTTGCCCGAGGCGTACGCATCGACGTGCCACGTCCATCGCCGCGTGATGCACAACGTCGCGAGCTGCCCGGGCACGACGAGCGCCAGCTCCGGCGACCGCATCGTCACCTCGGCCACCTCGCCGACGGCACGAACACGCGCCGAGCGCTGGTTCACCTTCAACACGATCATCTCGACCGTCTCGTCGCACGCGGCGGCATCGTCGGGCACCTCGCGTGCGCGAAGCAGTTGCTGACGCGCTGCCGTGTACGACTCGCCGGTGCGCTCCATGCGGGCGCGGATGTGCTTCTTCAGATCTTTGTTCGAGGTCATGAACGTCTCCGATGTTCGACGCACGCCTCGGCCCCGTCCGCGGCTGCGCCGTCGGAAGACGTGCGACCAGCCACCGGAGGAGTCGTCTCCCCTTTGCCCCATCTTGGGATCCCACGGGGAGGATCCGTCGAGGTTCGGCGTCGGTGTCGCCGTTCGAAAAGAACATGCCGAAGCCCTCCGTGGCCGTCAAGCGCCACGGGCCGTGCAATCCTCTCTGCGATGGCCACGCCCGACGAAGGGTCCCTCATCGAGAAGCTGCGCCGCATCGAGGCTCTCTACGGCGGCGCGACGACACCGGGTGAGCGCGACGCCGCAGGAGCCGCAAAGCAGCGCATCCTCAAGCGGCTCGCCGAGCTCGTCACCGCCGATCCGCCGGTCGACTACAAGTTCAGCATCGCCGATCCGTGGGCGCGTCAGGTGTTCAACGCGCTCGCTCGCCGCTACGGCCTGAAGCCCTACCGCCGCCGCGGGCAGCACCAGCAGACCGTGATGCTCAAGATCAGCCAGAAGTTCATGGACCAGACGCTTTGGCCGGAGTTCACGGCGATCAACGACGAGCTCCACAAGTACCTGCACCAGATCACCGACCGCGTGATCCGCGAGGCGCTCGACGCCAGCACCAGCGAGGCCGAGGAAGTGCCCGCGCTCGGCAGCGGCGAGAAGACGGACCCGTGACGCCGCCGCCCTCGACGCCGGTGTTCCTCATCGGCCCGCCTGGGGTAGGCAAGACCGAGCTCGGCGCGCGGGCCTGCACGGCGCTGGGCTGGTCGTTCGGTGCCTTCGACACGATCGAATCAGCGCGAGCCGGGCACCTGCTCGAGGTCGCGTGGGAGACGGCGCTCTTGCCGAGGATGATCGAGCGGCTTCGCAAGGCCGGGACGACCGTCGCGCTGTGGGACCAACCCGCGAAGATGCAGGCACGCGCCTCGCGCCCGTACGTGCTGCGCCCGAGCACCAACATCATCACACCGGGCAGCTACGGCCGGCGCGGCACGACCTGCGTCGAGTTCCGTCGCCTCGATCGCGGCTGCGACGTCGTCCTCCTCATCGACGAGTTCTCGCTCGAGGAGGCGGCCAAGGAGCTGAGCGAGGTACTCGTCGATGCGGTCGCCGATGACGCCGAGCAGCTCGAGGCGTTGGCCGATCACTTCTTCGATCTCTGGCGAGAGGACACGTCGGCGCCGAAGCCGGCCGCTCGCGCGCTCGCGAGCGCGATGGCGGAGTTCGTCGTCGCTCGAGAGGCGGCCGGGGCATCGGAGCGCGCCACACGCGGTCTAGAGAGCGACCTTCACGTCGGCGGCATGCTGTACTTCATGTACGCGGGAAGGAGGCCGACTCCTGAGGGCGTGCTCACGATCTTCGCGGGGGACGCCGCGACCGACGGCGGCCTGTTCGCGAGGAAGATCAACGATCGCCCGGCCGCCATCACGAGGTACCGGCGCACCCTCGGGGCGTTCGCGGAGTTCCTTCGCTCGCGATCGCCTACATGAGATCGAAGAACGCCTCGGTGCCGATCCGCGTCGGAGCCTGCCAACCTCGTCATCACCGCGCGCTACGCGCACGGCACCGACGAAGCTCGACCCGCAGCATCGGACCGCGTGTAGATCGAGGTTGGCGCGAAGCCCGCTCCGAAGCTCGATCCCCTCGCCATAGCACCAAGCGTGGCACCAAACGCGGTCGAGGTCGGAGAGCGGAAAACGCGAATCGCTCGGAAAATGCGGGCTGAAAGCGGAGTGCCCAGGGACGGAATCGAACCGCCGACACGGGGATTTTCAATCCCCTGCTCTACCAACTGAGCTACCTGGGCAGGACCTGATCGAAAGGGCGGCGAAGCTAGCGGAACGGGTTTTCCTGTCAAGGGTTTCGGGCCCCGCACGCGGAGAACTTGCGGGAACTCGCCCGGGCGTCGGACACTTCGATCGTCGTGGGCCAACCAGACCCGAGAAACGCAGCGATGCACCGCTTGCTTGCCGATGCCCAGCAGGGCGGGCAAGCCAAGGTCGACGCGCTCATCGCGCTCGCGCAGCGGACGCTCTGGGTGGTCTCGTGGCCGAACGCCGCCGACGGGTACCGGACGCTGGTGAACTCCAGCGGGATGGCCGCCCTGCCCGTGTTCACCGAGCGCGAGATGCTCGACTCGGCCGCGGAGCGCTTCGGCTGGGTCGGCACGGACGGCTCGGTCGCAGCGGCGGAGGTCGGCGCGCGGAAGGCGCTCTCGTTCGCGCGCGAGCGAGGCCTGGCCTTCGTGGTCGTGGACATCGTCGCCGACCACTCGCTCGAGATCACGCGCGAGGAGATCGAGCCGCTGCTGACGCCCGCCGCGCGCCGCGAGTCGCAGGGGGCGTTCGCGGGCACGGGACGGATCTCGAGCGCGCTCATGCAGTCGGTCCGCGGGGGGACGCCGGCGCCGATGCCCGCGGTGGGCCCGATCCGCGCGCCGACGCCGCCGCCAGGATCGCTGTCGCCCGCGAGGCCGCAGGTCGTGGCGCCGCCTCCGGGATCGAGCCCCGGCACGCTCACGGCGGGCTCGAGCCCCGGCGCCGTCGCGTCCGGCTCGAGCCCGGGCAACCTCCCGGCAGCCGAGGCCGACGGCGATCCCTCGCCGCTCGTGACTGCGAGCCGTCTCATGACGCTGACGTCGAACCCCGATCCGGCGCTCGTCGATCGGCTCGACGCCGTGCTGCGCAACTACCCCGAGGTCGAGTGGGCCTGCCTGGGCCTGATGACGTCGGCGCACATGGTGATCGGGCTGCGGCTCGACGTGCGCATGCGGACGCGGCTCGAGACGCTGCTGGCCGAGCTCGGCAGCGTGTCGAACGGCACGCCCGTCACGCTCCTCGACGACCCGGCGATGATGCGCGCGGCGCGCGCGGAGGCCTTCGTCTTCTTCCCCTGGCGCAAGAAGATCACCGCGTCCTTCTGAGGCACGGTTCAGCGCGCGCGGCGGCGGCGCAGGGCGGCGAGGCTCTCCTCGATCTCGGGAGCGCGGAGCGCCGCGAGCACGGCGAGGTACGCGAGGCCCGAGGTGGTGATCGCGAGGGCGTACACGGCGAGGTTCGCGAGGTCGTTGCCGCCGCGCTCCCAGTGACCGAGGCGCGTGATGCCGTAGCCGACGGCAGCCATCGCGAGCGCGGCGACGAGGATGCGGGCCGTGCTGAAGGCGACGCTCTTCAGGCCGAGCTGACCGAGCTTGAGGCGAAGCAGCACGAGGAGCGCCGCGAGCTGCACGACGCCGGCGGCGCTGATCGCCATGGCGATGCCGACGTGGCCGAGAGAGCCGCGCAAGGACAGCCCGAGCGTGACGAAGGAGACGAGGTTGAGCGCGCTGCCGATGAGCGGAGTCCTCGTGTCGTTGTGCGCATAGAAGACGGGGACGACGACGCGGACGCAGGCGATCGCCCAGACGCCCGCGCCCTGCCAGGCCAGCGAGCGCGCGGTCTCGATCGCGTCGGCGTGATCGAAGAGGCCGCGCTGGAAGAGCGCGCTGACGGTGGGCTCGGCCAGCACGGCGAGGAGCACCGTGGCCGGGACGCCGACGAAGAGGCTCGAGCGGAGCGCGTACGCGAAGACGCGGATGAGCTCGGCGTGCTCGCCGCGGTTCCGGAGATCGGCGAGGGCGGGGAGAGTGGCCGATGCGATGGCGAGGGCGAACATCCCCTGCGGGATCTCGACGAGGCGCTGCCCATAGTAGAGGTAGCTCTGCGATCCTGCCGGGAGGTACGAGGTCAGGAGGCGCGCGAGCATCACGTTGACCTGGTAGATGCCGAGGCCGATCGCGAGCGGGCCGAGCAGGCCGAGCGCTTTCCGGACGCGCGGGTCCTTCAGGTCGATGCGAGGCCGCTGGAAGAGGCCGATGCGGACGAGCGCCGGCCACTGGGCGATCATCTGCAGCAAGCCGCCGACGAGCGCCGCGATCGCGAGGCTCGCGATCGGAGGGAGACCGAGCGAGACCGCGGGCGCGACGAGGACGAAGGGCGCGATGATCAGCGCGACGTTCAGGAGCGCGGGCGCGAGCGCAGGGACGGCGAACTTTCGGTGCGCGTTGAGGACGCCCGTCCCGAGCGCCGCCGCGCCCATGAAGAAGATGTAGGGGAAGACGATGCGCGTGAGGGTGACGGTGTCCGCGAAGAGCGCCGGGTCGTCGGCGTAGCCGTTCGCGTAGGCCGTGACGAAGGCGGGCGCGAGGATCACGCCGAGCACGCTGACGATCGCGAGGATGACGAGCATCGCGCCGGAGAGCGCGGCGTAGAAGCGCCTGGCGGCGGCATCGCCCTCCTTCGCGCGGACCTCGGAGTACACGGGGAGGAACGCGCTCGCGACCGCGCCGTCGGCGAGCAGGCCACGGAGGGCGTTCGGGATGGTGAAGGCGACGAAGAAGGCGTCGGTGGCGATCGTGGGAAAGCTCGCCGCGATGACCATGTCGCGTCCGGCGCCGAGCACGCGCGAGACGAGCGTGCCGAGGGCGACGATGCCGGCGCTCCGCGTGAGCGACACGCGCTCGTTCGCGTGCGAAGCGGCCTGGGGCGTTGCGGCGGCGTTCTCGTCGGCCAAGGGAGGTTGCTACCGCGCGCTCATCGGGTCCGGCAACAAACGAACTCTGCAGCGCCGCGCATTCCGCCGGCCCGCCCCGCCCGTCATTCCCCACCGCGCTTGAACGGGCCCTCGTTCGCGAGCGAGGCGATCTCGTGGCGCATCAGCGCGGCCTCCTCGGGCAAGAACGACTCGACGGCCATCGCGAGCCGCGGGTCCTTCATCCAGTGCACCGAGTGCACCTCGGCGGGGAGAAGGCCGCGCTTGAGCTTGTGGTGGCCCTGCGCGCCCGCCTCGAAGCGGCGCATCTTCTTGTCGATCGCGCGCTCGATGAGCCGGTAGTAGCAGCACTCGAAGTGCACGAACTCGGCGTCCTCGGTGCACCCCCAGTAGCGGCCGTAGAGGTGCGCACCCTTCTCGAAGTTGAGCGTGCCGCCGATGGGCTCGCTCCCTCGATAGGCGATCACCGCGACGACGCGATGGCCGAGCACCTCCGGCATCCGCTCGAAGAAGCGCGGGGTGAGGTACGCGTAGCTCCCGTGTCGCGCGACGTTGATGCGATAGAACGTGTCGAGCGCCCGCCAGTCTCGCGCGTCGAGCTCCTCGCCAGCCTTCACGCGCACCTCGAGCCCGCTCGAGGCCACGTCGCGACGCTCGCGGCGCACTTGCTTGCGCGCGGGGGAACGGAAGCGCTCGAGGAAGTCGGCGAAGTCCCGGTAGGGCTCGCCCGCCTCGTTCTGGTTGGTGAAGTGGAACTGCGTGCTGAGGCGAGCCTTCGGCCAGCCCAGCGCGAGCGCCTCGTCCCGCTCGCTCTCCTCGAGGTAGTTCACGTGGATGCTGCTCGCGCCCTCGTCGATCGCGACCTGGCGCGCGCCCTCGAGCAGCGCGGCGACGATCTCTGCCCGGCCTCGGTCCGGCGCGACGAGGAAGCGGTTCCCGGTGGCCGGCGTGTACGGCACCATCGAGACGAGCTTCGGGTAGTAGCGGATGCGGGCCATCTGGGCGGCGCGCGCCCACTGGAAGTCGAAGATGAACTCGCCCCAGCTGTCGTCCTTGAGGTAGGACGGAAGCGCGCCTACGAGCCGATCGCCGTCCCAGATCGTGACGTGACGCGGATCCCAGCCGGTGCCCCGGCCGACGCTCTTGGACTCCTCGAGAAGCGCGAGAAAAGCGTGCTCGACGAAGGGATCGTCCTGTCCCGCGATTGCATCCCAGGCGGAAGGGGAGATCTCCTCGAGCCGCCGCACGATCCGGGTCTCCACGCTCCCGGAGCCTCCAGCCCATACGCTCGGGGCGCAAGCCCAACCTGTCGTCCGAGACCCCGACCGAACGACCCTGACGAGCGTTGCCAGCTACGGGGATCGTCGCGTACTGTGACGGCGGTTCATGTCGAGCACGGACGCGCCAGGGAGGCTCATCGCGGGGAAGTACGAGCTGCTCACCCCCGCGGGTGAAGGCGGCATGGCCGTCGTCTGGAAAGCGATCGCGCGCGGCGCGGGAAGCTTCGCCAAGCAGGTCGCGGTCAAGCGCATCCAGGCCGGGAAGACGGCCGATCCTTCGTTCATCAAGATGTTCGAAGAAGAGGCGCGCGTCGGCTCGCAGCTCGAGCACCCGAACATCGTCCACATCATGGACTTCGGCCGCGAGAACGACGGCGGCTACTACCTGGTGATGGAGTGGTGCGAGGGCCTGGACATGTTCCAGTGGGTCCGCTCGTTCCACCGCACGGTGCGGCCGACGCCCTGGGCCCTGGTCTCGGCGATCGGGATCGAAGTGCTGCGCGGGCTCGCCGCGGCGCACGAGCGGGTCGGGCCGGATGGGGCGCCGGCGCCCGTCTATCACCGTGACGTCTCGCCCTCGAACATCCTCCTCGGCTCGAACGGCACCGTGAAGCTCACGGACTTCGGCCTCGCGCGCGCGATGGATCGCGCGTCGATGACGCGGCCGAACGTCATCAAGGGCAAGCTCGCGTACTGCGCGCCGGAGCTCATCACGGGCGCGAAGGCGGGCCCGCGAACGGACATCTTCGCGCTCGGGGTGGTGCTCTGGGAGGCGGTCGCGCAGCGGCGTCTCTTCACGGGGAAGAACGACCTCGAGGTGCTGCTCGCCGTCCGCAAGGGCGACGTTCCGCTGCTGAAGGAAGAGCGGCCGGACATCCCGGCGACGCTCCACGAGGTCATCCACAACTCGCTCGCGGCGAACCCAGAGGAGCGCTTTCAGACCTGCAAGGAGATGGCGCGCGCCCTCGCGTCGGTGCTGCGCGCGTCGACCGAGCAGGCGGACAGCGAGCCGCTCGGCGCGAGCGTGCGCGCGGCGCGGGTCAGGCTCGGCAAGGACGCGATCGATCCTTCCGCCATCGCCGCGCGGCAGGCGCAGGCCGATGCGATCCGTGCGAACGCGCCGACGCCGGACATCCAGATCGAGATGTCGGCAGAGAACAGCTCGGAGGCGCTCTCCATGTCGGACGTGGAGATCGTCGAGGCCGACGTGACGCAGCGAAAGCGGCAGGACGGCGAGACCGGCGCGAGCGCGGCCGAGTCGGAGCCGAAGCCCGCGATGAAGGGCCTCTGGAAGAACGACGGCTCGAGCGCGGCGATGCCGCTGACGAAGAAGAAGTCGTAGCTCGGTAGCTCGGAGCGGCGGGCCCGCTCAGAAGAGACCGATCGAGAAGTGGAACGCGCCGAACGGCTCGCCGAGCGCTTCGTTCCTCGAGAGGTTGAAGCCGTAGTCGAGCGCGATGGGCCCGACGGGCGTCGCGAGCCGGAGGCCGAGGCCCGCCGTGTAGCGGAGGCGGATCAGCTGGTCGGGCGTGATCGTGTCGGCGTCCGCCCAGACGTTGCCGATGTCGGCGAACACGCCGCCCTGCACGTCTCCCGCGATCGGGAAGCGCAGCTCGGCCCGCAGTAGATAGAAGAAGTCACCGGTTCGCACGACGGCGCCCGCGGCGATCGGCCTCCCCGCGGCGGCGGCGGCGAGGAGCGCGTCGGCCTGATCCTGCGGGATCACCTGGTCCTGGAGGAAGCCGCGCATGGTGTCGACGCCGCCCAGGTAGTAGGCGCGGTTCGGATAGGTCCGAGAGCCCGCCTCGAGGTGGTAGACGCGGCCCCCGCGGAGCTGGAGCGCGAGCACCCAGCCCGTCGCGATGGGCACGTATCCGCTGACCGTCAGTCCGATCTTGATGAAGTGGCTGAAGTCCTCGGCGCGCTCGGTCGCGAGCGTGTGCGCGTACTCGACCGTGGCCGACGTGAAGAAGCCGGAGGTCGGCGTGAAGGGGCTGTCTCGCAGATCGAGCGACGCGTTGAGCCGCACCGCCGCGATCGCCGACTGGCCCTGCGGGATCCGGAGCAGGCGCCGCGTGCGCGGATCCATTCCGGCCGGCGTCTGGAAGAACGCCTGGAGATCGACCGCGTTGAAGAGAGCCACGTTGTTCTGTTCGATCTCACCCGAGAGGCCCGCCGTGACGATGCGCTCCGGACGCCAGCCGAGCGAGAGCACGACGCCGTTCTTGTCGAGGCCGAAGTCCCGGAAATTGTCGCGCAAGTGGACGAGATCGAGCGTCGCGCGGAGCTGCGGTGCGCCGGGGATGTGCGGGATGACGAACCCGATCGTGAGGCGCCGCTCGAGGCGGTCGATGAGGCTCAAGCTCGTGATCGCGTTCTCGAGCTCCGCGTCCTGGAAGAAGAACTGATAGCCGAGCTGAAGGCGCAGCGAGAACGTCACCGCGGTACCGAAGAGGTTTCGGTAGGTGTACTCGAGCGAGCCGCGCGCGCCTTCGCCCGTTCCGATGCCGAACGAGAGACCGAGCTCCTGTGCGGTGCGTTCGCTGACGGTGACGATCACGGGCTTGCTGCGCTCGGCCAGATCGGGATCTTCGGGCGCGATGTGCACGCTCGAGAAGATCCCGAGCGCGAGGAGCGACTCCTCGCTCTGCCTGATGAGCTCGGGCCGGAACACGTCGCCGGTGCGAAAGGCGAGGCGCTCGAGGATCATCGACTCGTTCGTGACCTCGGCGCCGACGATGCGGATCTCGCCGATGGTCACAGGGAAACGCTCGACGACCTCGAACAAGATCTCGGCGCGCTCTCCGTCGGGCGAGAAGTGCACGCGCGGCTCGACGCGGGCGAACATGTAGCCGCGGCTCTGGTAGCGCTCGATCATCCGACGGCGCGCTCCCTCGAGCGCGAGGTGGCTGAACGCTGCGCCGCGCGCGATCTGCGCGGCGTCGAGCAGCTCGGTCGACGGGACGAGCTCGTTGCCGCGGATGCCGACGTCCCACACGAGCGTGCGCGCGCCCTCGCTGACGGGCACGGTGACGATCGCGCGCCCGTCGCCGAGCTCGGTGAGGACGGCGGGCCCGACGGTGGCCGAGAGGAACCCAGCCGCCTCGTAGAGCTCGGCGATGTGGGTGACGGCCTCTGCGTACGTCGGCTCGTAGTAGACCGTGTCCGGGACGTCCTCGTGGTGGGCCGGGACGACGCGCGCCGCGATGGCCCGACCGCCGGAGAGGCCGAGCGCGTCGACGACCTCGGAGTCGACCGGTGCGAACGGTGCGGTGCCGGGGAGATCCTCTTCCAGATAGCTGCGGACCTGATCGCGCAGGAAGTCGCTCGCGAAGTGCGACGCGCCGGGGAAGCTGAGGCCGACGACGCGGAGGAGCGGGCCCGGCGCGACGCCGATCTCGAGGACGGCGGCCGCGCGATCTTCGAGAAGGTCCGGATCGCGGACGCGCCGGACGCTCGCGCGCGCGTCGGCGTAGCCGTGCCGGCGGTAGAGATCGATCACGCGCTCGCGGATGTCGACGAGGACGGCGCGCGTGAGGCGCTCTTGATCGAGGTGGAGCACGTCCTCGACGTCGGAGCGCGTGAGGGGCTCCTCTCCGTTCACGACGACGCGGTAGTGGCGGCCGACGTGGAGCCCGATCGTGATCTCGGCGCCCTCGGTCGAGAGAAAGACCTGCGGCTCTTCGACGCGCGCCTCGAGGTACCCCTCCTGTCTGAGGCGCTCCTCCATCGCGTGCCCGCCGGCGCCGAGCCGTCGCTGGTCGAAGACATCGCCCGCCCCGAACCCGAGCGCGCCGGCCGGCCCGAAGCCGAGCGCGCGATCAGCGTCGTCCACGCGCGGCGGCTGTTCGCCCTCGAAGCGCACCTCGCTGATCCGCGTCGGCTCGCCCTCGTTGATGCGCACCCGGAGCACGCGCCTCGAAGCGATGTCGGTGTCGCGCAGGCGCACGTCGATCTCCGCGCCGAGGTAGCCGCGCTCGCGATAGAGCTCCTTGAGCGCTTCGCGGATCGGACCGAGCTGGCCGCCGATCACCTCGCTGCCCGCGTGCAGGCGCAGGGCGTCGAGCAGAGCGTCGTCGCTGATCTGCGCGTTGCCGACGAGATCGATGCGGGTGAGCAGTACGCGCGGGACGAGCGCGGCGACGAGCGTCGCGCCGCCGATGGTCGGATGGGCGTCGAAGCGGACCTCGGCCCAGTCGTCAGACGCGAGGAGACGCTGGGTGGCCTCGCGAAGCAGCGCACGATCGAGCGGCGCGCCGAGAGGAATGCCGAGCGTCTCGGAGGTGACCCCGGCCGGCGTCTCGGGTGTGGTCTCGACGACGACGATCGGACGACCTTCGAGCGCCTCGGGGATGTCGGCGCGGGCGACCGTGGAGGAGACCAGCGCGAGCAGCGCGAAGGCGGGGGCGAGGATGGCCGACCTCCCCACCGCGAGGCGACGCGCGTGACCGTGCACGGACGGGCGCGGGGAGCGATGCGGCCCGGTCACGCGCCGTCTACTCGCGCACCAGCGGCCCGAACATCAGGATGCCCGCGGCGCCCACGACCAGATCGTACGCGAGGAGGATCTTCGCCCACGAGAGCGACTCGGCCAGGCCCGCGCCGCCGAAGATCTCGCGCGTGGCGACGACGCCGGCCAGGAGAGCGGGCGCGATGAGCGGGAACACGACGACGCTGACGGTCAGGTCGCGCGCGCCGGTGCGCACGGTCATCGCGCCGAAGAGCGTACCGGCGAGCACCTGCCCGAGCGTCCCGAGCGCCAGGATCATCAGCGTCGGGAAGAGCACGTGGGTGAGGTCGACGCGATAGAGCAGCGCGACCAAGGGGAGCAAGATCGCCTCGACGATCGCCAGGAAGCAGAGCGTGCTCAGCGCCTTGCCGAGGAAGATGCCGGCGGGCGGAATCGGTGCGTGGAGCAGGCCGCGCATCGCGTCGTTCTCGCGCTCGCGTGCGAAGGACCGCCCGCTCGCGAGGACGCCCGAGAACGCGATCGCGATCCAGAGCACGCCCGGCGCGATCGCGCGCGCCTCGAGCTCGTCGACGAAGAACGAGAGGGAGGCGAGGACCGCGACGAGCACGGCGAAGAGGGCCGTGCTGACGACGACCTCGCGCGTGCGCAGCTCGATGGCGACGTCCTTCGCGAACACGAGGCGCGCGGCGAGGAGCACGTCTCTCATGCGGCCTCCGCGATGCGGCCGCGCACGATCGCGACGCGCGCGTCGGCGACCGAAGCCGCGAGCTCCGCGTCGTGCGTCACCACCACGACGATCGCGCCGCGCGTCTTCTCGTCCTCCACGACGCCGACGAGGCGGCGCGTCGAGTGCGCGTCGAGGCCGGTCGAGGGCTCGTCGAGGAGGAGGAGGCGCGGCTGGTGGACCAGCGCGCGCGCGATCGCCACGCGCTGGAGCTGTCCGCGAGAGTAGGTGCGCACGGGTCGGTCGCCGAAGCTGCCGATCTCGAAGCGATCGCGCAGCACGGCGATCCGCTTCTCGGGCGACGGGACCCGGTAGAGGCGCGCGGCGAGGAGGAGGTTCTCGTTCGCGGTGAGGTCCGGGTAGGAGAACGATGCGTGCGAGAGGACACCGATGGTCCCGCGGAGCTCCGCGCCCAGCTCGAGGGCGTCGTAGTCCCCGAAGCGGAGTGTCCCCCGCGTGGGGCGCGCGAGCAGCGTGAGGATCGCGAGGAGGGTGCTCTTGCCGGCGCCGTTCGGGCCCTCGATGACCGTGACCGTGCCGCTTCGGAGCGCGAGATCGACGCCGCCGAGCGCCAGCGTCGAGCCGTAAGTCTTGACGAGGCCTCTGGCCTCCACGCGGTCGAAGTCGAGCATCGGCGGACGGGCGAGCGGATGCTCGCGCGAGACGCGGATGGTGTCACGTGTCACGAGGGCCCGGCGACTTCGTCGCTCAGAAGACGTCGGTGACGATCGCGTCGAGCGAGAGCCAGTAGGCCCGCGGCACGCGCAGCCGGTCGCCGTCCAGGACGAGCTCGCCGCGGGCGGTGCGCCGACCGATCGCTTGCTCGCGGCCGAGCCGTGGATCGACACCTGTGCGTGCGGCCAGCGCGGCGAGGTCGACGCCGTCCTCCGTACGCAGGCCGAGCATCAACGCCTCGCGGACGAGGTCCGCCGGGGAGAGATCTTCGGCGAACACGTCGACGCCCTCCGCGCCGCTCCTCTCGAGGTAGCGCGCCGGCAGTGGCTCGCTTCGGTAGCGCCGCGCGCCCTGCCCTGCCGCGAGGCAGCCGAACGCGCCCGCGCCGATCCCGAGATACTCGCCGCCTTGCCAGTAGTGCTCGTTGTGGCGCGACTCCTCGCCAGGCCGCGCGTAGTTCGAGACCTCGTAGTGCGAGAAGCCCGCCTCCGCGAGGCGCGCGCTCGCGCGGTCGAAGGTCTCGGCGAAGTCGTCCTCGGTCGCGATCTTGAGCTTGCCCTTGCGGTGGAGCTCGCCGAACTGGGTGCCGGGCTCGATCGTCAGCGCGTAGGCGGACACGTGCTTCACGCCGGTCTCGAGGATGCGGTCGAGCTCGGGGAGGAAGTCCTCGGCGCGCTGGCCCGGCGAGCCGAACATCAGATCGGCGCTGACGCGAGGCATCTCGAGGACCGCGGCTTCGAGCGCGTCGAGGGCGCCGCGCGCGTCGTGGAGACGCCCGAGGTAGGCGAGCCGGCCCTGATCGAGCGACTGCACGCCGATCGAGATCCGTCCGACGCCCTGCTCACGCAGCGCAGCGGCACGGGCCCGATCGAGCGACGTGGGATTGCACTCGACGGTGATCTCGACGTCCTCCGCGACCGACGTGAAGCGCTCGCGCACCGCGCGCAGCACGCGTCCGAGCTCGCGCGGCTCCCAGAGGGAAGGCGTGCCGCCGCCGAAGAAGATGCTCACGAGCTCGGCTTCGAGGGGCTCGCCGACGCGACGGTCGAGCTCGCGGAGGACGGCGTCCGCGTACGCCGCGTGTGGCACCAGATCTGCGGGCGTCGCATGCGAGTTGAAGTCGCAATAGGGACACTTCTTGAGGCACCAGGGGAAGTGCACGTAGGCGGAGACGCGACGCACGGCGAAGCGCCGTGGCCCGGGGCGTGCGTGACGTCAAACGGATCGCTCGCTGCGCCGCCAGCGCTCGGGCCTCGATCAGCTCGGCGGACCCCCCATGCTAGCCTTTCGGATGCGGAGCTCGCGCGCGCTGGCCCTGATCGTGGGCACGTTGACCCTCGTCGCGATCGCCCATGCGCAAGACGGTGCGTTCGCCTTGCCGGCCGATGCGGGAGCGGTGCCCCGCTTCCGCGACCGCGTGCTCGACTGCGCGGCGCACGGCGCGTGGATCGCCCCGGAGAGCTGGTCGGTCGGGCAGACCCCGAACGGCGACGTCATCGCGGTCGAGCCACACGGACGCGCGATCCTGATTCGCGCCCAGACGCGGACGCACACGACGCACATCCGCAGGACGGCGGACTTCGAGCGCGTTGCCGGTGACGTCGCCAGGCGGTGGGCTCCGGGAGCGTCGTTCGACCCGGTGGTCGAGCATCCGCGGAGCCGCTGGCACGTCGACCGCCGCATCGAAGGAACGGCGACCGTGGGCGGTGTCGCGATGCGCGTGATCGCCGAGAGCCGCGGCGAGCGCCAGCTCTGGGTGGCGATCCATCCGGCAGCGGTGCTCACGCTCGGCGCGGACATCGACGCGACGATGACGAGCTTCCTGATGCTGACGGATCACGCGTGCGAGTGCGGCTACGACTGCGACCGCCGCCCGGCTCAGTGAACCGGGCGACGGAGGGCGGTGCTCAGTCGTGCGTCTGGAGCACGAAGGGGTAGGTGACCGCCGTCGGGCCATCGCTCGCCGGGAAGGTCCAGCGCGAGACGGTCTGTGCGACGCACGACTCGACCTGCGCGGCGCGGATGTCGGTGCCGCTCGCGTCGATGCCCGACGTCGCGACGTGTCCGTCCGGGGAGACGACCCAGCGCACCGAGACGCGGCCCGAGAGGTCCGGCCGAGACGCGAGGCCCTGCTCGTAGCAGAAGCGGATCTGGCCGCGCTGCCGAGCGACGACGCGACGCACCTCTTCGCGCGTCAGCCCGCCGGTGGTCGTGACGGTCGTCGAGATGGCGCTCGGGATGCGCGACGGGCGGTCGCCGCCGACCGGCAGGCCCGTGCCCACGCCGTGACCGCGCGAGCCCGACGCGCACTGCGTCACCGCGGCGTCGTGACCGACGCGACCCGCGAGGGACTGGAACTCGAGCGCCGTGCATCCACCGCTGCCGGTGCCCGAGCCGAAGCCGCCCCAGCCGATCGTGCCGTCGGCGAGACCGCCGGCGCCGCGGCCGGTGCCGCGCATGCCGAACCCGCCGCCGCCCGAGGAGAAGCCGGCCTGGTCGGCCATGAGGCTGCCGTACGCGTCCTGATCGAACGCGCCCATCGCGTCGGCCGCGCCGTAGGGCGACGTGATCGACGAGCTCATGCTCGCCATCAGCGCAGCGCTGATCGTGCTGATCGCGGACGAGCTCTGTACGTCGCTCGCGGTGAGCGGGACGCGCGTGTCGGCCGTGGCGCCGCGGACGCGGACCTGTCCGCCGGTGTGGCGCGTCTCGTCCGGAGCTCCGGCGGCGCCGTCGTCGCCCGTCATCGGCTCGCCGCTCGTCGCGCTCGACTCGTCGCCGATCTCTTCGGGCTCGGGGACGACCTGCTCGAGCGCGAGCGCGTCGAGGCTCGCGCGGACGTAGCGCGTCTGCGAGTCCGTCATGTCGAAGGAGAGCGCGCCGGCGTTCGGCGGCATGAAGAAGAACATGGAGAGGAGCGTCGCGTGGACGGCGAACGAGGCGAGCAGCCAGCGCTGGCTCCGCCAGTCGGGACCCGCGGCGACGGGCTTGGCGGGGAGCCCATCGAGCATCGTCACGTAGAAGGTGAACGCGCCTACGCTGACCTCTGCCGACGATCCGACCTCGAGCGCGAGCGTGCGGACGCCACCGTCGGTCGGGTCGACGATCGGCAGCTCTTGCTCGCCGCGGTGCGCGCGCACGTCGGCGCCGGCCGGGACGCGGAGCAGCGGTCCGGTCGACGCGTGTCCGACGAGGACGAACGCCTCGGGGAGCGTCTCTGCCGGGAGCAGGAACGAGAGACCGGGCGCGTCGCCGCCGATCACCAGCTCCTTGCCTGCGGAGACCACCTCGGCGGCCTGCGGGCTTCCGCCCCAGCTCATCACCACTTCGACCCGTCGTTCGTCCGTCATGTCCGCCTCCGCGCGTTGCAATCGAAAAGTTCACGAGCGCGCCTGCGCCGGTGCGCATCGCGATCGCCGTGTCGTCTCCCCGGGGCGGCCCTCTCGGGCGTGGCGGGCAGCGTTCCGTCGTCCCCGCTACTGACAGCGCGCCAGGGAGTGGGTTCCCAAGGTTTTCGTCAGCAGCCTCGAGATGGCGAAGTCGGCTCACTGCGCGGCATGCGGGCAGCTTCGTGAGCACTCCTGTCGGGTGAAATGCGACAGTACCCAGGTGCGTAGGGGACGCGTGCCTTTCGTCAGCTGGCGCGCCGCGCTGATCGTCCTCCTCTCCGTCGGGCTGCCGTCCGGCTTCCTCGGCGGGGCGCACTCGATCGCCGTCGCGGCGCTGATCGACGCGCCGAACCAGGGGCGTGTCCCGCCGCCGAGCGTGCCACCGGGCGACGCGGAGCTGCTGCGTGTCACGCGCTTCGACGGCGCCGTGATCGAGGCGTTCGTGTTCTCGCCGCCGGGTGAGGCGCACGGCACCGTGTTGCTCTTCCACGGAATCCGCGACGACAAGCGAGGCTACGTGAACCTCGCGCGTCAGCTCGCTTCACGTGGGGTTCGAGCGCTCGCGGTCGATCTGCGCGGGCATGGCGCATCGAGCGGCGACTACCTCACGTACGGTCTCGCCGATCATGCAGACGCGAGCGCGATCCTCGACGCGCTCGAGGACGACGGGGTCTCGCTCGGCCCGGTCGCGACGCTCGGCGCGAGCTATGGAGGGGCGGTCGCGCTGCAGACGGCGGCCCACGATCCCCGGGTGCGCGCCGTCGCCACCGTCGCGACGTTCTCGCGCCTTCGCGATCTGCTGCCGACGTACGCACACCAGCTGGCGCCCTCGCTGCCGACGCCGCCGGACTGGTTCATCTCCTGGGGCCTCGCCACCGCGCACGAGCGCACCGGCCTCGACCTCGAGGAAAGCGACTCGACGCTGGCGATCCGGCGCTTCTCGGGACCGGTCCTGCTCCAGCACGGGGAGGCCGACACGAGCATCCCGATCGTGCATGCCGAACGACTGGCCGAGGCGTGCGGCGCGCGGTGCACGCTGATCCGCGTCCCCGGCGCGACGCACCAGAGCATCCTCTCGGACGACGTCGTCTGGGGGCGCGCGTTCGACTTCGTCGAGACCGAGCTCGCCCGCTGAAAGCGTGACCAGAAACTGGTCTCGCCCTCCCGCGCAGCGATACGAGGGGGTGGCTCCATCCCGATTCACTCGGGTGGAGGGGGCCGCGTATCGGCCCCGACGAGAAGGCGAAGTGCCGGACCGATATTTTCGGTCGGGCACTTCGCGCGCCTGCCTACGGGCTGGGCGGGCCGCAGACGACGACGAGATCGGCGCTGGTGATCTGCTGAAGGACGCTGAGCCCGACGTGCTGGCTGCACTCCGGCGGGAGCGTGGAGAACGGGCCGAGCGTACCGTCGTCGTAGAACCAGCCCGCCGTGACACCGGCTTCTCCGCGCGGGACCTGACGCACGAGGCAGAGCTCGCGGTGGATCATCGTACCGTCGACGATCTGGACCTGTTCGCGGACCAGCTCGTACGCGTCGGCGTTCGGGAGATCGGCGCAGTGCTGGAGCTCGCCCGGGCCACCGATCGGCGGCAGGAGCTCGTAGACGGCGCAGTCGACGTTGCCGGAGGCGTCGACCGTCAGCACGTGGGGCAGGCATGACGCGTCGAGCGAGCCTTGCAGCGCGCCGATGATGTCGTCGACCGCGCCGGTGTAGCTCGTGTTGCAGATCGACTGCACGCTGGTCGCCGCGCCGAGACGCTGGAGACCCTGCGCGACCTCGACGATGCGGCGCGGGGGATAGGCAACGCCGCGCCCCGCGGGGGAGGTGCACGAGGGGAGCACGCGATTCCCTGCGACGGGATCGATGCGCTCGGTCATCGCGTCGAGCGCGAGGATCTGACCGTAGGAGAGGCCGGAGTCGACCGCGTCTTGCGGCACACCGACGATCGCGGAGAAGACGAGGAGCTCGGGCGACGAGCGCAGGCCGATGAAGCCGTCGACGTAGCGCTGGATCGGGTACTGCGCGTCGGTGAAGGTGTGGCAGCGCAGGTTGAGATCGACCGACGCGTAGCGTGGGTCGGTGCGGTCGAAGATGCTGGGATCGATCGCCGAGCAGTCTTCCTCGTCCGAGACGAGGAGGATGGCGAGGACGGAGTCAGGGCGCATGAAGCCGTCGTTGGCGCCGCCCGGTCCACCGTGGCCGAACGTCGAGCCGAGAAAGACCGCCGGTCGGTAGCCCGGACGGGTCCAGCTCACGGGCGACGTGCCGTCGGTCGTGGGGACCAGGGTGAGCGCCTTGAGCGGCGCCTCGAGCTGATGCTCGAAGCCGCAGCCGTCGGTGCCGAGAGAGGCCACGCAGCCGACGTCGTTGGCGAAGGCCGTCTCGTCGTCACGCCCGCTCGCGAAGTCGAAGATCCCCGAGGGATAGGTGGGCATGCAGCCCGATTCGAAGGAGCCATGGTTCTGCATGATGCCGTCGTCGCCGAAGCCCCCCGAGCAGGACTCGATGCCCGTGACGGAGCCGGTCCCCATGTCGGAGTCGATGATGCCCACGTGCAGCGAGGTCACGGGGGCAAAATCCCTGACCCCGTCGGCGTCGCGGTCGCCCGACGTGAGGATGTGGATCACGCGAGGGATCTCGGTCACGAGCGAGAGCTGCTCCTCGCTCATCGAATTGGAGTTGTCGATCATCAGGAGCAGGTCGACCGAGCTCACTGAAGGGCGAACGGTCGCGCAGAGGTCGGCCCCGCCGCAGACGCCGAGCTGGTCTGGGAGCGAGCCTGCGTCACTGCCGGGGCCCGAGCCGGAGTCCACCGTGCCGACTGGACCCGCGTCGCCGCCCGGGGCAGCACCGTCCCGATCGAGGACCGACGTCGAGCCGTAGCACCCGCTCGCGGCCAGAACGGTGAGGAGGGCGAAGGCCCGGGTCGAGCTCGGCTTGGTCATGCGGATTGAACGCTCAGCGCTCGAGAAACGGCTCACCATGCTTCAGTGAGCCGAATCGGTCGCGTCGCGCGTTCTATCGCCGTGAGCCAGCCGTTACGCAAGAGCGACCGGCCGCCGAGCCGCGTTCGAGAGACGCCGCGCGGGCCGGACGACGTGGAGCTGGTGAAGCGGGCGCGGGAGGGCGATCGCTGGGCGCTCGAGGCCATCTTTCGAAGGCACGTGGACGGTGTCCTGCGGCTGGCGACGCGCATGCTCGGGCAGACCGGAGAGGCCGACGACGTCGCGCAAGACACGTTCGCCGTCGCGCTCACGCGTCTCGATCGCCTCATCGACCCGGAGGGGCTGCGCGCGTGGATCCTCGCGATCGCGGTCCATCGCATCCAGCGGCGGCTGCGCCAGCGTCGCTGGCTCGTGTTCTTCGGCGCCGACGTCGAGGGTGGCCTCTACGAGCTCGCAGCGGCCACCGCGTCGCCCGAGGTGCGCGGCGAGCTCGTCCTGATCGACGGCATCCTCGCTCGCCTACCGGTCGCCGATCGCATCGCGTGGGCGCTCCGCCACGTCGAGGGCGAGTCGCTCGGCGACATCGCGACCATCACGGGCGCGTCGCTCGCCACCGTCAAGCGCCGGATCGCTGCCGTCGAGGTGCGGATGGCAGCCGTGATCGCTCGAGGAGATCGTTCGTGACCACGTCCGCTCGTCATCCTCGTCCCCCGCGGCCGCCGCTCGCTCAGGTGCTCGATCCGAAGGTCGACGAAGCACGCATCCGGAGCGTCTGGCGCGGCGTCGAGCCTGCGCTGATCGAGAGCGAGCGCGGCGCCGGGCGCGGACGGCGGAGCGCTCGTGGCGTCGCCCTCGGTGCTTCGCTGGCCCTGATCGCGCTCGTGGCGCTCGCGCTGACCCGAGGTCCGAGCGTCGAGCCCGTCGGCTTTCTCGCGCTCGCGGACGGAGGCGCGCCTGCGGCGTTCGCGGCCGAGGCGGGCGACGAGGTCATGACGTTCGCGGACCAGTCGCGCATCGAGCTCAGCGCGGGCGCGGAGATCGTCCCGACGCTCAACGACGTGCGCGAGTTCGCGCTGACGTTGACCCGAGGCAGCATTCGCGTGGCGGTGACGCCTGGCGGGCCGCGGCGCTGGCGCCTCGACTGCGGTCTCGCGACGGTCGAGGTCGTGGGCACCGAGTTCCGGATCGACCGCGGAGACGATGGCGTGCGCGTGCGCGTCGAGCGCGGCCACGTGCGCGTGACCGCGGAGGACGGACGCTCGTGGGATCTGCTCGCGGGCGACCAGGTCTGGGTCGAGCCGCCTGTCGTCGCGGTCGAGGCCGCGGAGCCGGCAGCAGAGGCGCCCCCGCCTCCGGCGCCTCTCGTCGCGGAGCCTCCCGTCGCCGAGGTCGTCGCCATCGCGCCGCGTGCAGTGCGGGTCGAGGCCCGACCCAGCGCCGTCGCACCCCCGCCGCGCTGGACGGACCTCGCCGAGAGCGGCGCGTACGATCGCGCGTACGAAGCGCTGCGAGACGCGCGCGGAACCGGGGGTGAGATCGCGCGCGCCGATCCGCGCGAGCTGATGCTGCTAGCCGACGTCGCGCGCCTCTCGGGACATCCCGCCGAGGCCGTCGAGCCGCTCGAGCGCCTGATCTCGTCGCACGCGAGCGCGCCGGAGACCCGGCTCGCCGCCGTCGTGCTCGGGCGCATCGAGCAGGACGCGCTCCACGCCCCGAG